>NZ_FRAH01000028.1 GCF_900142265.1 Anaerotignum lactatifermentans DSM 14214
AGCGATACAGCATTGCTGAAAGCCCTGTATCTGGCTACCTTTGAAGCCACAAAAAAATGGACAACCACCATCCGGAACTGGGGTCAGGTCTACGGAGAATTAAGTATTATGTATGAAGGACGGCTTCCAGAATAAAAAGAACAGATTGGTTAAAACAGGCGGAAAAGCCGCCTGTTATTGACATGCCATCTTTTGGATGGTATATATAAAACAAAGGTGGAGTGCTTCATTTCAAAGCATTCCACCCAGTCTTATCATAGAAGAATCTTATTTACAGACTTTTCTTCATACCCTCTAGTGTATGTAAATAGCGTTCTTTACTATTTTTACTATGTATATTTTTATCTCTATTCTTTTTCACTTTCAGGTTACTTTACCTTCTAGTATTTCTAATCTCTTTCTTGTTGAAATTCTGTTTCATTCTGCCTTTCTTTCGCAATCACTTCCAATTGGATTTCTTCTATTGTTTTTGACAAAAAATCTTCAGATGGTTTGAAACCGAAGAAAGGAATGATTCCTTTGACCTGCTGTTCATCCAATTCATGCAAGTATTCCGCACAGTAAAATTGAATATCTTCATAATTTGATAACTTCGCCAATTCAGGATCTGCTTCAGCAAGTATACAAACATCTGAAACATAGTCTATATATTTTTGACTGCCGAATCTGATTTCAGGATGATTTTCTTTCAGATAATCAAGCAGGTCATTTTGTAGACTTTCCATTGTAGGACTGCCTGTCATTGCAGAATTATTGTCTGTTGCAGCGTTTTTCTCCGATGCAACGTAAATTGCGGTTCCGATACTGCCTATTACCAATACTGCAAGTATAATCTTATTTCTGTAAATTCCCTTCATAAAGACACCCCTTTCAATTCATGAAATGGCAAGCAAGAACACATAATAAAAAATACTGGATACACTATATCATTTACATCTCTTTATGCCTACTATGCTATATGACACTTTTCCCCCATAGAAATACAGCATTATACAAATTTCTACTTTTTCTGTGTATCCAGTATATATATAAAAACAAAATTATTTTTCTATTATCTCAATCGTTAAATTTGGATCGTTTAAGTCATACACCACAACATTATCAGAAAAAAGCATGTTTACAGGTATGTCTGCCTCCTTAGCAATCATATTGCCAAAAATCAGCAAAAATATAGTAAGAACGGATACAATAGTTTTTCCCAATATCCCTTTTCTCTTTTTTTCCTGTAAAACTTCCAATATTCTCCGTTTGTAACTTTTGATACCATCACCACTATAACAGATGCAATAAAAATGCTTTTCTTTTGGCACATTTTGCAATGATAATACTTTGATAATCAAACCTGCATATTTTTTTCGCTGTCTCTCATCAAAACTTTTGGTTACCATCTCATCGCATGCGATTTCTATCCATGCAGAAAGATTTGCTTTTAAAAGAAAATACAAAGGATTAAACCAGTTTAGGCAACTGAAAATTACAATAATGACTTTCCTGGCTACATCATTTCGTAAAGCATGGCAATACTCATGCCTTAGAATGAAATCAATTTCTTCTTCGTCCAATGTATTTATCATAATAGCTGGTATTACGATATATTTTTGCATGATGCCGACAGCAAAAGGGCTTCGCGTATCATTGCTTGCTACCAACACAACATTTTGTTTTGGTTGTTCCATACTGATTTTTTCAAAGGCATCCAGCCAATTGTCGCTTTCGATGGTAAAACACTTCCGTTTTATGCTCGAAATTGTGTATACATATAACATGGCTTTTGTGACAAGAAATAGAACTGCAACAGCAAACCATATCATATCTATGTAATGCATATATGGAAAGGCGCTTCTCCAATAAGCGGCAAAATTACTGCATCTATCTGCTCCTTTCATGATCACAAGATCATAATGCATGAAATAATATTCGCTCTTATCCAATATAGATACTGGAAAATAAAACGGAATGACAAATGCAAGCAAAACGACAGTGTTGATCAGCACCATAAACCGCGCTGAAGTGATCCGATATATGAACTTTTCTAAGAGCAAATAGATACTGCTGGCAATAAATCCGCTGACAGAAAGCAATAAAACACATACGAATGCCCTATTTATGATTAATTCCATCAAACCAGTCCTTTAAATCCTGGATCTCATCTTCACTCAATTCTTTTTCACTTGAAAAGGCAGCCAAAAAATTCTTCAAAGACCCCTTAAATTTTGACTGCAAAAAATGATCAGCTTCTTTTGCATAAAACTGTTCTTTGCTTAGCAAAGGAAAATAGTATAGGCTCTTCCCTTTTTTCGATGCAGAAACAATCCCCTTTGTTTCCAATCTTTTTAAAAATGTTCCCACTGTTTGATGTGTCCAGTTTTCCCCGTCTTTATTTAATGCTGCAACCACATCAGCAACAGAAATCATATGCCCACACGCCCAAAGTTTTTCCATGACTTTCATTTCAGAATCACTGATACTTATTTTCACGCACCCCCTTAACGACATTTTGTCGTTATTATTGTACTACATAATGTCGTTTATTGTCAAGGTGATTCATATTGTAAAAAAACAGGCATATCGAATCTCCTATTTTATCGGAAAATTCAATATGCCTGTACTGATTATGAAATTATTCGGGTAGATGTTTTATAATGTCATGACAATAGTGGTCTGCAATTAAACCACAAAGCAATACGACACGTTCAACCAAAAACTTCTGTTCCGCTTCATTACCGAAGATATACTGACATGCGCGAACAGTGATATCACCAGTGGTCGGATCTAATTGGAATGTACCCATCTTCAGCTGATAATTCAGTTCCATCAAATATGTATTAATGATCTTTCTTTGGGATTCTTCTACGCGAATGTTGCAATCCACAAAGAATGTCAGCATCCGTTCATCTTCCAAGCACATGGCATAAGCGCCATATTTGCCCTTTTCTCCGCTGATTTGGAAAGAAAAAATACTTGTACCATTTTCCTGTTTTTCCTTCACCGGCAGATGATTTTTATCGGCAAATGCAAGAAAACTATCTCGTATCGTCATGTTTCTTCCTCCTATATGCATTCATCATTGACCATTGTTCTTGAGAATTTCAGGTACTTGCTGCATGTCTGTTTTTGTTTTATCCAATACGTTTGTAACATAATTATTTGTATTGGCTTCGCTTGCAAAAATAGCGTCAGGATTTTTGATGGCATTTTCTGTGTCCTGAACAACTTTCATACACTGTTCAGCCTGTTCCACTAATATAATTATCCTGTCAGAAATATCAGTCTCCAATTTCTTCCACTGTTTCTGACGTTCTTCTTCCTTTTCTTTTTCCTGTGTTTCAAACGCAGTCAGTTCTTCTGCCATAGAAGCAGGATTCGATTCAATCTTTTGTATGTACTGGCTGTAAATACGGTCGACATCTTCTTTCGCAGGCTCGAAACGACTGCCATCATAAGCACTAATCTTTATTTCATCTGTCATTTCAGGATCTGTTGAACGAAGCTGTGCAATTCTTTGGTCATGAACAGACATTTTCATTGCCTGTCGAGCAATTTCTGAGTTGATAATATCCAGCAAAGAAATTTTTACACTTTCATCACTGACTTTTGCGTTAAAGCGTTTGGAATTTTCTGCATACTCTTTGATTGCTTGTTTCTGTTCTTCCTCAGTTCCGCTTTCTGCAGTCCGCAAAGCCTCTATGCGATCCAAATGTTTCTGGTCCAGAGAACGCATAAAACTTCTTTCATATTCCAAAATCATATTGGGTGTTACCCAATTGGGCGCATCATCCTGTTCATGGCTAAGAAAATTTTTACCACGACCCATTTCCTTGTATTTCCTCAGCATTGCAGGGTAATCAGTCATACTCTCCAATACCTCCAAAATTGTGATATGGTCTGCTCTTTCACCTAAAACACTTTTTGCCTTGGTTGCCCGATGTATCTGATAAGTATAAAATCTTTCCAAGTCTTCCAGTGAATATTCTTTTGGTCCTTGTTCTTGGATATAAGCAGTTAGGAGCTTTTTATTTACATCACTATCAACATTCGAATCTTTTGTTCTCAGTCCATATCTGCGTACCAAAGTATATATGGATGACGGATCTTCTTTTAGCTTCCGCATGTCTTCTGTTTCTTCAGATGTCCATTTCTTACTTTTGAACAATTTTTGCACAGAAGCATCTTCATTTTCAACGCGTCGCATAATGTGATTCTTGAACCCTTCACCTTTGTCTGACGCCACCTTATTACTCTGGAAATAAGCCTGAATGGTGTCGTAGAGCTTTTTTTCTGCATCCTGCGGATTTGTTTTTCTTGTTTTTTCTGCATCCGATTTTTTCTGTGAAAGGAGTCTTATCCTCGCAGCATGCAGATTACGCCAGTTTTCATCCGTGCTTATTGATAAACATTGCTTTTCATATGCAATGAGATCATCAATGGTGATATCCATTTTGACTGATTCGTAAAACCAGTTGCCACCTTTCTTCCGCGCTTGCATAACAGATTGTTTCAAAGCCATGGCTTTTTGTTTCTTTTCCAATGCCTGAACAAAATCCTCTTTCGTAGCAGTCATGTAGATTCCTTCTTCTCCCTTGAGCTGCTTTTCACCTTGAATCGTTTCCTGCCACTTCTGTACCTCATTGGCATCTCTAGATTCCTTAGAAAGCAGTTTTCGAAGTTCCTCTCTATTTTGCATTGCAGTCCTGCCTTTTTTATTACCACGGAGTTTATTTTGGACAGCCCTGCGTTCATAAGCCAATAAGCGTTCTCTATTGGAATAAATGTCCAATCTGTTGAAAAGCTCACGCGCACCAAGGGTTTTCGTGTAGTACCTAAAGAAATCTGCATTGGGAGCGTCCGAACCATTTTGTACAATATCAGGGAATTTTTTTGCAAGCTCATCTATGCGTTCTTTGCGTTCATGATATTGTGCAGCTGCTCCGCTGAACCATTGGGAACGATTTTCCAAAAGTCTGCTTTGTTCATATTGCAGTAAAGTGGAAATATCTGTAAACAACGCTTTGTTGACTGCTTTTCCTCCCAGCTCTCTATACTTCTTCAACAGAACACTTCCTTTGGTTTTATCTGTTTCAGCAATATTCTGAGCTGCTGCAAATTCTTTCATTTTCTGGATTCTATTTTCGGATTTTTGTGTCAGTTCTTTTCTTCGATTTTCCTCGTAAGCAATGAGGGAATCAACTGTAACAGCTTCCTGTTTGGATTTGTTCTGTAGGTATGAATAAAAATCTTTTTTATTCCCGCCACCAGCAGCATAAGCATCCATAATTTTCTGGCTTGGCGTTGGAACAGCAGCCGTTCTTGCCCCTCTAGGTGATGCACTTGTTTTGCTGTTGTCTGCCGACGCCTTGGCGATATTTTGCAAATTGTTTGAATGTTTTTTCAGGTTTTCTTGGATGGTTCTCCCCGATTTTTGGTAGCTCTTATCATTCTTCAAAGCTTCTATTTCCTCTCGTCCCAGAGCAATGGTTTCTTGTGTATCGCGAAGCTGCACATAGAATTTATGCTGGATTTCCTGAATGACTTTATTCATATCCAAAAATCCGGAATTTGATTCATCCATACTTACAAACATTGGAATATCTTTGTTCTGGTATTGATAGAGCATACGCTTTGCGTCTTCAAAGGAAGATTGGCTGGCATCAAAAGCAGCCTTACCATAAGACTCCTCTTTTTTGCTGATCATTTTTTCCAACTCATCTTTGTTGTCTAACATTTTGTTGACTGTACCGCCAAGCGCACGATAGTTTGCACTAGCTTGGGCTACCCATTTTCCATTTTCTCTGGATGCCTTAATTGCAGCTGCAATTGCGGCAAGTTCCCAATCTGCGAAGGTATAACTGCAGAGTGTTTTTTCCCATCCTAAGATTTGTGTATTCAAAGAGGCATCAATGATCGCGCGCAAGCGTAGTTCACCACTAGCATCAATAACTGCCTTTTGGAAAGAAACACGTCCATATCTGTTTTTTTTGAATCCTAGATAAAGATTTGTAGAAAGGATGTTGCCTCCGTCTTCGTCGCCGGTTAAAGCAATTTTTGCACCAATTCTACCATTAACATTCATCAAAAAGCTCGGACCTACCGTAAGACCCACCTGAAATCCGGCATAAGCATTTCCTTTGAGAGCAGCATATAAATTTAATCCCAAATCTCCTGTGTCCGTGTTGTTCAACAATGAAAGAATATTATCCACCGAGCCACCAAATTTGTATCCAATTGATGCCCCTGCCGCAAATACCGCATCTATGGATGCCAAACCCGGAATCAGCGGGAATGTAATAAAAGGAACGCTTAACTGGAACTGATTCCCATCATTTTCTGCTTCTTCTTCACTCTCCCCTTCTGTCTCATCTCCTTTGATAATACCTAAAAACTGCAGGACGTTTTTCGCTAGATCATAATAACTACCATCGTCGTCGTCCTCATCACTGCCTAATAAATCACCAGAAAGTGAAAAACCTGGGGAATTGCCGATCTTAACATTCCAGTCATCACCGATATTGGTCTTCAAAATAGAATTTTTCATGGATGAAAAGAAAATGCCTTCCTCAGTTATTTCAAGTCCTTCATAACAAAGTGAGCTATCATCCACTTCCGCATCGGAAACACCAAAATCAGATAAGATACCGTTGATCAGCCCCCAAGAATCTGAGGCTACAATGGTAACACCATCAGCAGAATAATATGTATGTTTTTCATTACCTGGCTGCAAATTAATTTCGTATTCATTGGCATCAACATGTACATATGCAATCAGATTTCCGTCTTTCCACTGAACAGAAAATCCATTATACGATGTCAAACGCATTTGAGGGCGTATACCCTTTTTCGTAGTAAATTTACCAGGTCCACCAACGAAAACAAGGCGATCCGGTTCCATTTGAGCCACTTCTTCAGTTGGCTCAGTTGTTTCTTCTGCAGGTGAATTGGTTTCCTCGGTAACATTAGTTACATCCGTCACATCGTTGGCATCGGTAACATCCGTTACATTGGTGGTATCAATTACATTGCTGATATCGGCTGTATTAGTTGTATCAGAAACAGTAGCAGTATCAGAAACATCGGTAGTATCATTCAAAGCAGTAGTTGAAGCAGCCGGTACATTGATACGAAGGTTCTTCGTAAGGAAATCGGGAGCAAGTCCACTTTCTGTTACAGTTACCTTTTCTGGAATGGGAACAGCGCTTTCTGCCTCTTCCGTTTTATATATCATCTGGGGATTTACAAACTCTGCTTTTTCATTGGTGATATGGATTTTTTCTGCTGTTAATCGGACATGATTTCCATGGAAACCACTTCGATTGTTCAGAGAAATTTCCCCTTCCACAAAGTTTTCCTTCAGTTTTAGACTGCTGATGGGCAGTGTAAGCCCCTGATTGAATTTCTGTGGTGCCAAAACCAGAATACCACCAGTCCCTTGCGCTTCCGGCGGTTTCATAAACTTCTTTTCACCTTTCAATTCTGCACTGGTCAGATCAAGAGCAGCACCTGAAAAAAGTGGAATGGCACCAGCTTGTAAAAGCTGACCTTTTGCACCTAAAATAGGTTGATTATTGACTCTGAAAAAAACAGAGTTTGAACGTTTTTGTTTGCTTCTTTGTTCCAAAAAAGCGCGCATACGATCAAATTCTACGCTCATCAATTCCGCGTCCGATTCAAATTCCAGCTGTGCGTCCCCTGTTTCTGCCTTATGATTTGCAAGCGCATAATCAATTGCCGTAGGCGCACGCCCATTTATTTTTTCTTCCAGCATTTCTTTTGGCATACTTTCACCACCTTTTTCTCAAGCCAGATATCCAAAATCCTCTTTTGTCAATTGTTTTCCGTATTTCATATAGTTCCACATAGTGGCTTCTTTGAGCTGTTCATTCCCCAACGGTTTTTGATCAGCAACAGCGATATATGCTGCATTCCACAATATCTCTTTGATCTGGCTGCCGGAAAGTTCAAAAGTTTCCGCAAAAAAATCCAGATCAATGCCATCTTCCAATGGTGTTTTGTCAGGAATCAAAGAATGCCATAATTTTTTCCTGGTTTCAACATCTGGGAAGCGGAATGGAATCATAAATTTGATTCTGCGTCGGAAAGCATCGTCAATCTGGTCCACCAAATTAGTTGCAAGAATGACCATACCTTCATATTCTTCCATTTTCTGTAGCAAGTGAGCTGTTTCCGCATTCGCATTACGGTCATTGGAGTCTTTTACTTCACTGCGTTTTGCAAAAAGAGAATCTGCTTCATCAAAAAACAGGATTACATTCATTTGCTTTGCCCGTTCAAACAGAGCAGAAATATTTTTTTCTGTTTCACCGATGTATTTGCTTACCATCTTTGACAAATCAATGCGATATAATTCTAAGCCTAGTTCCGCCGCAATGACTTGTACCGCCATGGTTTTGCCGGTTCCTGGAGGTCCATAAAAAAGCACACTGATGCCACGCCCATAGGGCGTTTTTTCAAAAAAGCCCCATTCTTCCCCTACAATATTTCGATATTTTACCTGTGCACAAATATACTGCATCTGACGTTTCACTGTTGGATCAACGATCAAATCATCCCAGACAAATCTACCATTGATCAATGTGGCATAATTTCCAAGATTACCGCGTCCACGCTGCTTAACAGCTTCTTCAACATGCTTTGCTTCTAAAGATGTTCCATTAGATATGGATGTAAAATATGCCGTTGCAAATGTATTTTCAATCTCGCCAACGCTCATAACGTATTTGTTCCCATTTAATGCAGCATCAATCTGATTTTCTGCATGGTACAGCCGACTGAAATAAGACCATACAGCAATTTTTTCTGTTGCAGACATATCCCATAAATGAAAAGACACAAACTTTTCTGTTATCCATACAGGAAAATCATGTTTTCCTTCTCCCAAAACGACAGTAAGGGGACATATATCCATAATCTTGGAAAACAGAGAATTGTAAGATGCGTTTTCTTGATCTTCTTCCCAGTTTGGAATGTCATAAAGGCAAAGGAATCCATTTTCCAATTTTGTTTTCAGTTTCAGTTCCTGAAAGAGATTCTCCCGTTTTTCTTCAGACATTGCGAAAATATCCTGCCAGCATAAAAAAGATGCTGGTTGCTGGAGACACTGTGAAAGATAGGAAACCAGTAATTTCTTGCCAGATTTTTTTCTGCCGTAGAGATACAGGACAAGAGGTTCAGCAGACAATCCCTGATGTTCAGAAATAGAAATTGCTTTTTTCAAAATTTCTTCATATACCAAAAGCTTTGGTAAAGGCTCTTTCACTTGATATTTTCTGTATGTAATTACAAAAGGCTGCCCCAATAAATAAGACAATAATGATTTCCGCAATGTCAACGTTTCCTGATGCCATGTTTTATTGGAACTGTTATTTCCTTCCAAGCAGTTTGCTAAAGCATCTGTTTTGTTAATCAAGTGTGCAGTTTCTTTCAAGTCAGATTTTGATAGGATAGCATAAAGGCGCAGAGCCATTTCAACCGTAGGTGTCTGCACATTTTTTCCTGTTTCAGCAGCGGCAAAAATGGGAATAAGCGTTTCTTTCATACCGACCACACCTGCCAACACCAGCGCAAATTTTTCAATCTGTGTAAAGTGATACAAAGAGAAAAATCTTGCTGTATGAAGTTCGAAACCGCTGATTGCTGCCAATTCAAAACGCCTTTGAATGGTTGCTTCTGCTTCCTCCATTTCCTCTTTTACATTCAAAAGCAGCTCTGCAGAATCTTCCCCATTTCGCTCTAGTTCTTCTTTCTGAAGTACTGCCCAGAGAAGAAATTCCATAACTGACGCAAAATCCAGCCACACTTCGCTGTCATTCAGATAAGGTATTCTTTTTTCTTTGTTGATGCCACAATCGATGTTATTCAAAGAGATTCCTTCCTTTTTCCTTCATTTCTGCTTGTTCGCCACACAGCAGTAAATATCTGCCGGCAGCCAAATCATCTTTATTTTTGCGCAGTACACGTATAAAACAGTCTTTTGCCATTGTATAAGCACCCGCTTGGAAATAACGAACACCTGCCTCAAAATCTGCTTTTGTAATGGATTTGAGCATAACGATATCAGACTTCTGACCATCAAAAACTTCGTAAATTTGTTTTTTTGCGTCATTTATAAACCCAAACAGTCTTATATTTTCCATGACTTGATCCAGTCGTTCCATGGTATCCTCATCAATCAGAACTCCTAGATGATAGGTACTGCTGATTTTCTGCAAAGACTGTGCAAACATCATTTCTGATGATACAGCACGTATTTCCATTCTTTCCTCATCGCCAATGATACCAATGCGAAGATCGCCGCAAACAATACCGCTGCCGAATGAAATCTCTTTTCCAGCCAATGTAAGAGAAATGGATTGCAAAGCTTTTTGCGCTGCGATGGCTGCCTGTAATGCTTGATCGGGATTGTTTGGAAAGAAGGCGTATAAACCAGTATCTGTAAATTGGATTACTGTTCCCCCTGCATCTTCAACAGAGGCAGTCAGTTCCTGCAAAACACGATTGACGAACTGGAACATTTCTTGTGGTCCAGCTTTGGAAACAGCTTTTGAAAAATCTTGAGCGTCAATAATTAAAATAGCTGCGTCATTCATTGTGGTTTCGTCTGCCGGTGTTACATCGCGTATATCATTTTCCCTCAAAAGACTGATTAGACTTTGGGGAATATATGGTTCGTATGCGCGCTCCAATTGATCGATATGCTGCAAATGTTCCCGTATGTTTATGGTCATATGGTAAAACAGATTTGTCATTTCCTTTATTTCTGTTCCATTTCCTTCTTTGGGTGGTTCATCCAGATCAATGCCGACAGAAAAATCAGTTAATGCATGTTTGATTTTTTTGAGTGGACGTAGAAGCAAAAAACATATGATTGTCAGGAAAACGATCATAACTAAGAGAAAAACAAAGATGTTCTGTACCACATTGATCAGCTCATCCATCATTTCATATGTAATATTGATTTCTGGATAAATCACACGAATGACACCAACAACTTCCTGATTTTCCAAAATCGGATAATATACAGACAAGCATCGTCCGAAATTATAATAGCGTTCTATGGATTTTGCAGGTGTTTTCTTTTCCACAATATCTCGCAGAACAGCTTCTTCTGTGGGGTATCCGTAAGTGGTGGATGAAGCGCAGGACAGGCTGCCTGCGTCCCTAGAATAAAAGGAGTTGTTTTCATATCCAAAAACAGATACATTTCCAACAATATCTTCTGTATTATACATAATTGTTCCATTCCGATCATAAATACCGTTGAGCATATATTGTGCATATAAGATATTATGGGAATCAACATTTCCTTTGGAAGAAAAATCCATTTGCGTACTGATTTGCTGCTTCAGACTGCTAGCGGTGTAATACATTTGCGTATACAGTCGATTTTCAACATCATCTTTCAGAAAGTTTTGAATATACATTTCAAATCCAAAACAAAATACCAAAAGCATAGGAATGGAGAAGCATATGATTTTTAAGGCAGTTGGGAATGTTCTGCGTATTTTCCTCACAATTAATTTGATAGAAAATATAGCGATGAGCAATATACCAGCTGTCATGCAGATTTTTTTCAGTGTTTGTACAGGAGGACTGCTCAACCAAACCAGAACATTTTGACTTTTACCTACTACCATAGGAGATAATTTACCATCTGTGGTATAGAAAGTAGCAGTCCATGTGCCGTCTTCCATCTGATTCATTGAATACAGATCACCATAGGAGCTGATAGATTTTGCAAAAGGAATATTTTCTGCGGGAGATACCTGCTTGCTAGTGTAATCAATCACATAACATTTATCGTCATCAGCATTATAGAAGTATAATCCATCGTTTCCAAATGTGTATACTGTATTATTTTGAGAAACCATTTCACCATTATTGGAAAAGACCAAAGTTTTTTCACCATTATTTGGGGAAAGCCAAACAGAACCATCTGCTGTGACGGTCCAGATGCCATCAGATAATTTCTTTTCTGCGTACACATCTGCCTGCTGGTTATTTCCGATGGTTTCTGAGTGAATGATTTGCTTCTCATTTATATCATATTGCAAATATAGAAAGTTGTTGATGTCTGTAACTTCCTGAGGCTGTAAAAGCAAATTACAAATACCATTTTCATCAATTTCAATGTCTGAAACGCTGTAAAATATTGTATTGACATCATCCATGGTATAGATGGTATCTATCCATGCATTGTGTCCATTTGCATCACAGCCAAACAAACGAAGTTTTCCATCCCATTCATCTACACCATAAAGAACCCCATTTTCCCATACGACTTCTTTTACCGATGCGATATACCAGAAAGGACTGAAAAATGTCAGTATAGTAGACAGCACAAGGACTGGCAATATCCAGAACAATATATTTTTTTTCAAGTGCAGTCTGTCAAACACAATTTTTCCTCCATTCTAAAATTGATCAAGCCAAGGTTCTTCTTTGTCGCTGTGAATGAGTCTTTCGCATAACAATATGTATTCTTTTGCCACGCCATCCTTTGGATCTTGCTGCAATACATGAATAAATCTCCTTCTGGCATATGCATAAGATTTTGACATAAATAGCCTGATACCATCTTCCAATTCGGATTTCGTATCCATTTTCAATCTTTGGCGTTCTTGACTATCGCCAGTTAAAATTTCATATATAGCTTCTAACTTGTTTGAAGATGTCATATGCAAATAACCAATCACGCGTGTGCGATAATATGTTGAAAAATTGGGTATGCGGCTAGCGGCTCTGCCTGTAATTAATATGGGGGTTCCCAATCTTCCAGCCATTTGCTGCAAAAACAGAGATAAACTGCCATGTTCAGAAATCATGGTAGTTACCCGTCTCTTGGGCAGACCAATGACACCAAAACGGAGTTCTTCTTCTGCGATTCCTGCAAAAAAGACTTCTTCCGTTTCTTTTAGCCGCTCCAAAACGGCAATGGCACATTCCACTGCATGTTGTTGTACTTCTTTTGTAAATACGACGTTTTCCCCATAGCGGAAAATCTTATTGACAACACCGCCGTATGTATGGATTACTGGAATTTGTTTGCTCAAATATGCATTATATGCACAAAATCCCTTTTCATAAAGGTTATCTGTTTCGTATTCGTCATACGTATTGATGGTCAGAACAGAAGCAATGAAGTCTTTCCCATCACCAGATAAAGCACCTCGAATACCGTTTTTCCGCAAAAGGTAAAATGGCTTTGAGGGAACGAATGCTTCATATTTGTTTTGATAAGATTCCATTTCCGCAACCCTGTTTTCAATTAAGGCTGCCATATGGTCAAACCTTTTTGCAATTACTGCAACCTCATGATTCCCTTGAATATTCGCTCTGGCATGGAGATCTCCTTCCGCCATTCGGGTCATTGCCTGTCTTAATATTTTTAAATCCCTAGTATTAATCCAAAATACAAGCAGAATCAGCAAAAATAACAGTGTACCTGCACTGAAAAATAATTTTTTGATTGTTTGACTGTTGGATAGAATATTCATTTCAAGTAAAAGGCTGCTTGCACTGGTTTCCAAAACACCAATTACTTCTCCGTTGTTATTTTTGATTGGAGCAAAAACAGTCAGATAACTGCCTAAATAGTTGCTATACTCTGTATATACAGTTTTGCCTGTTTCTGCTGCTTCTTTCAAAGACAAATAATTGGTCGCAGGCATCTGGTATTCCATAGATAAATTCTGCTGATAAGAAAGCGAAAGAGAAAATAATTCGCCATCTTTATAATGATATAAATGTGAGGCCATAGCGTTGTTAACTGCCTCTTCACTGCCTGTTTCCAAATTTTCGATAGTTTGCGGTTCTATTAATTCATAAGAATAGTAGGACGCTTCCGCATACGTATTTTCTTCTTCCATTCGGACTTTTTCCAATTGCTCAATATCGATTTTTCCCTGCAAAATATCATTTACAGCAGCAAGCTGCTGTATTTTCTGTTCTTTTTCATCAGGCAGCTGTCGATCCATTACATAAAATAGATTGGTCATACTCAAGCCAATAATGGGAATCATTACCATAACAGCAATACCTAAAACAGGCGCTCCGTCTTTTCTTCGTAGCATTCTGCTGAAAATATAAATGTATAACAAGAAAACAGCTGTAGTGCCGAGAATCGCCAGAAAAGCTGTGATAATAGACTTACCAATTGGCCAAGTAAGCTGGTCCAGAACATATTCTTTTTCACCGTAAATCACAGGAACACTTCGCCCATCATCCAGAGTCAATGTTCCTACATAGATATCGTCTTCTTCTGCAATGATATATACGTCTGAAACATCGAAAGATTCTGCTGTTATAGATTGATGTCCAGGACAAAGTTCTAATTCTTTATAATCCGTGGCTTTTGTAACTTTGTAGTTCTGTTCCGTATCCACATTGTAAAAATGAAGTTCATCTTTCTGGAAAGTAAAATGCGTATTTTGCCTGCTGATTTTTGAACCATCGTTGATAAAGATATTTTTTGTGGATCCATCAGGTTCAATCTTGATGATATCGCCGGTATTTGTCTTTTCCCAAATGACGTCATCCTGACTCATAAGGGAATGAACCGTTTCATGCAGCTGTATAGTCGCCTTCGAAGAAGCTGTTCCATCTTCATTCAAATAGAATTGCTTTAATGTAGAAGTTGTTGAATCGAATGTTTCCAATATCAACTGACCGTCTTTCTGAGATCGAAGCTGAAAATAATTGTCATCCACAATATCTTTGAGATCCCATTTCGGTATAATGGTTTTCTTGTCAAAATCACAGTGAGCAATTGTTTTAATATCATTTGCATCGGATGTATCACGTCTTAGTAAACTGTAATATACATATAATTGACCATCTTTTCCCATAACAAGATCCATTAAAGAAACGACCCCGTTCTCATCTATGATAGGATAAGTGAAATACTGTTGTTCATTGGTTTCTGTATTTACACAAAAAATATAGTATTTATTGTCATAAATCTCGATGCCATAAAGATAATCATTCCGATAATTAGCTGTATAAGCGTTTTGAATTTCGTGTACGGATTTTTGCGCAACAAAACAGCAGGAAAATGCTGAAAGCATAATCCAAATACATATTGTAAATATGATTGCCATTTTTTTACCCATATCCACCATCCTAACAACAGAAATTCTTATATTTTATAAAATGCTTATCACTAGATGTTTTATTTGACTTGAATATTAAATGTACCAGGGCTTTTGATCTCAATAATTCCGCCGTAAGCGCAGGTCAGTTTACAGTTTTGATTCAGCGCAGGTTTTCCGCCAACCAAAACTGTGGGAGAACCAGGCATCCATGTTCCGGCTATGACCGGAATACAAGGCATAGGAGTCAATGCACCCATAGCTGCGGCGGTTGCAGCAGCTACTGTAGGATTTGCCATACTGGAACACATGCCAAAAGGCATGATATTCACCAGCGGAACGCAATCAGCAATGCTTGCCATAGGCATAGAAGACATGACCCTTGCCGTTGGCAACACATTAAATACAGAAGGCGCCATACCAAAACTGCACTGCAAAATTGCACCTCCTAGTACACCATATCCCATTTTCAACAACTCCTTCTAACTAAAATTAGTGATTGTTTTCTACTATTTGTCCATCAGCTTTTAACAGAAGATACTCTGTTTGCTTTCTAACAGCTATCTCACAAATACCTTGTGCATCAGCTGTTCCATGCATCAATGGATAGAGACCTGTTTTAATTTTTTTGTGTTCCTTTTTTAAAGGCGCTGACAAGGTACAGATATCATGCTCCATATTTTGCACATAAACGATTTCAAAATCATCTGGATTGTCTTTTGCACATAAAACCATAGCAGCACCATCCAACTGCCATTTTCTATCTTTGTATATTTTTATGGAAGTGGATCCTTTTTCGCCCTTTTCCAACAGTCGAATTGCAGGTTCCTGTTCCTTCTCTAAAGCGAATATCCTTTCGTGAGGAGTGCAGGAAACACGCAGCCAGTGGATATCAGCTGTTAGATGATATCCCTTTTTCGGTTCTGCCCAAAGATTCAAAACGGTTTCTGAAGAAATATCTGTGGTGTCAATTTCCATTGTTCCGTAAATTCCGCTCTGGATAAGAATGGTTTTTGGTTTTTCATTGCCAACAACCACGAAAAATCCATCTTCCTTTGGAAGTATCTTGGCATGGTTGTCACAGGAAAAACGAAAATATTCTTTCTTTGCCGCACGAAAGGTCAGACTGTCAAAAATCCTGAATATAAGCTGTACATAAATAGAAAACCTATCCTTTGCCATAGTCTTATTCCTCCGCTGTATCCTGCATTTCCACAGTAAATTCTGTAACTCTGCTGATGCGTTTTTCCTTTGTGGATTCCAATTCTACTGGAGTAACGCGATAGCAGAGAGAAGTCTTGTAGGGTTTTGTTGTATCATTCCATAGCTTCATTTTTTCTTCTGTAGTCAAATCCAGCAGCTCAATTCGAATATCTGCTTCTGTTGTATCATTGCCGAAAGATTCCCCGCTGATCATGGAATGATCTGCCAATATCTGCATGACTCGTCCTAATATCCGTTGCTCCTGTACAGCTCTGAATTTGATATCACTGGAAGAATATGCCGTGATCATATAATATAGGCTCAAAATCAAAGGAGGAAATTTTTGTCCAGTATAGCTGTAATTTACCATACCGCTTCTTCTCAAATCATGGTTTTCTTCAATATCATATAAGTAAATGCCAACAGAAAAATCACCTTTCTCATCTGGTCCGCAAAGACCAATACTATTTTTGTCTGCAATCAGATCCGGAACCATCCCGTCAGAAAGCAGATCGACGATTTTTTGGCTAACTTCTGAAATTACTGTATACCTTCCCATAATTTTCTCCTTTTATGCTGTATGATTTTAACCGTCATTTGTTTTCTCTTCTGCACTGCCTTGCTGGGTATCAGATTGGCTTTCTTCAGAAACCTCCTCAGAAGATTTTTCTTCCTGAGCTGTTTCTTCTTCTGGTTCCTGACTTGGTGTAACAAGGACGCCCTCGCGGAACTCTCCTTCTTCCACTACCTGTCCTGTAGCGGAATCATACAGTGTGCCTGCGCCATGATACTGTCCAAGCAAAAATTCGCCTTTATATTTTACTGCTCCGTTTGCATCGTAAAGGGTTCCGCTGCCGTCATACATACCCAAATGGAAACTGCCTTCATATTTCTTATAGCCAGTACGGGTATCATACAAAATCCCCTCACCATCATATAAGCCACTTACGAAAGCACCTTTGTATTCCAATGTTCCACTATCTGCATGATACTGTTTCCCTTCACCTTCATAGAATCCATCTTTCCATTCGCCGTCATAGATCAGCACTTCGTTTTCGTAAGCTTTTCCACTGCCGTTTTGCAGACCATTTTCAAAATTGCCATCGTATACCAGATTGCCTTCTTCGTCATAGAGTTTTCCCTCTCCGGTATATTTGCCATTTTCGTAGCCGCCTTCATAACGAATGGTGCCGTCTTCATATCTCAGTGTGATATTGCCTCCGGTAAAGCCATTGATGATTTCTTCCTGAGACAAATCAATCATGCCGTTTTCATCATAATTGAATGTAATATCAGGGGCAACATTATCGAATTCCCCTTGATATACGACCTCGCCATTTTCGTACAGTGTACCGGTTCCGTTATAGTTTCCTTCTGCAAATCCGCCTTCATAGTACTTTTCACCGTCTTTATATAAGATACCTGTACCGGAGAAAACGCCTTTTGCAAATTCGCCGCTATACACCAGAACACCGTCCATATCATAAAGGTCACCTTTTCCTTCGTATACGCCATTGGCAAATTCACCTTCATACATTTTCTCGCCATTGCCGTAATATCTGGTTCCTTTTCCTTCATATACGCCGGCAGCAAAATTGCCAACATATTTTTTTTCACCGCTTTTATAGAACAATGAACCACTGCCTTCGTAAGCATTCATAGAAAAATTGCCCATATACTGTATTGCACCATTTGCATAATACAACTCTCCAAATCCATCAAACGCATCCATTTGGAAATTTCCAGTGTAAATCAAATTTCCAGATGTATCATAGAGCGTGCCCTCTCCGTTGATACGTCCATTATCCAGCCGACCTGCAAAAAGCAATGTGCCAGTATTTCGGTCAATCAGTCGTACTTTTCCAGTGTATCCCGGAATTTCATCTGAATCAATGGGCATAGTATTTACCAGAAACTTCTGCTCAATGACAGGATATGCATAATTGATGAACAATGCTGGCAGAACGATTGCAAACAATAGGAGTATAAATAGAAGTCGTTTTGCAATATAATGTTCACCAATCAAAACATATGCTTTCAAAGTCTGCGGTGGCTTCTTCAGTGTTTTAACTTCCTGCAGGACATCATTGGTTGCTCGTCTTGCTATAGAACTGGGCTGCACAAGCGTTTTTACTTTGCGGTACAAATTTGAAGCAGGCATGGAGAGTGTCCTGCCCATGCGCCTCAAGTATATATCCATGCTATCTTTGAAGTTAGATGAATTGAATGATTTCATACGTTATTCCACTCCGCTCGCTTGTGTTTCCTCTGTTTTGGCTTCCTCAGTTGTGCCAGTTTCTTCTTGTTGTGTATCGTCCGCAGAAGATGCATCTTCTGTTGTTGTATTTTCAATTTTTACAGTACCGATGGATTTAAAATTCTCATGAATGCCTGGCTCTGCAAATAAGCCAATGATGGATACCACCAGATAAGCCAAAGCTAAAAGTACCAAAGCAGGTTGTACCAATTTCTTTAAAAAACGTCCAATGTCTTTGATACGATCCCAGATTCGAAAACTTAGGCTATATGGCTCCAGATCTTCTTTACTTTTTTCAATATAAATCTGATAAATCTGCCAGAACTTTTCATAGATTCCAATATATGAATCGATTGTTTCATGTTTCAAGTCATAAACCAAAGAATATAATTCTGGAATCGAACGTTGCTTCATCTCCTCAGAGAAAATAAACACAATGACTTCCCCTAGGGATTTGGCGCCATTTTGAAAATTTACATCATCGAAGTCATTTAAATGCCTGCAGTCATACAGAAAAGAAATCTCTCCATCTGATGAAACATGAATCAGGTCTATATCCATGGTTGCTTGAAAAAAATAATCAGACAAGTTCAGGAACAATATCTGTTCCAACAGGCTTTTCACAATTTCCAGACGTTCCTGTATACCACATTCCTCGGAAGAGATTTTTTGTTTCAATGAAACGCCTTTTGGGTACTGAAATAAAACGACTAACTGCTCCCCATGAATGAAAAAATCAAGGAGATCAGAAAAATTTTCATGCTTCATCTCCTCTGTGAGAAAGCCAATTTCTTCATTTCTCATAGAAGAAAGTTTCTGACAAACAGCACTATACAGTACGTTTTCAGGTGCGCCCATTTCATAGCAGATGTATTGGCACACATCATTGCCTGCCATATATTCCTGTATCACGACATATTTTTTGTTGAGATTTCTAAGAATCATTGATGATTACTCCCTTACAACAATAAAAATCGAAGATTTCAGTTCCGGCACTTCCTGGCAGTATGCCGTTACTTCATAAATTCCTGGAATTCCTGGTGCAGTATATGTGCCATCAGATGCAATACTGCCGCTTTCGGGACCATTTGTTGTCCAAATAATGGTTGCGTAAGGCATATTTTCGCATACTGCCTTTAAGGAATAAGACTCCCGCACCCGCAGTTCCAGTTTATTGGGAACAATGTACAGATATCTTTCCTGATCATCTTCTAATTCAGGCAAAGCATCTGCAACAGCCCGCCAATGAACATTGATAAACTGTTTGCTGGTAGGTTCGATCATTCTGACACCAATGGTGAAAGTGCCCTTTGAAGTGTCAACTCTAGCTGCCAACTCTGCTTTTACTTCCATGTCATAAAACATATCCCCTACACCATAATACAGCATTTGATCCTGCTGTATAGAAAGGTCTAAATGTACAGGGCCTAGCCCAAGACCATGAACGATTTCCTGGGAGAAAAAGATCTGATCTCTTTTACCGCCAATGCCCAGTGAAATCTGAACAACACCGCTGGCTTTTCTTTCGGGATGTGTCACCTGCGGAACGCCTCTATATTGCATGTGTTCCATTGGTGGTGTACATTGCTTTCTATCTTTCAAAGCTTTCAATTCCTGCTGCATTCCGTGTGTGATTCCCATCAGCAGAAATGTACTATAAAGATACTGATGAAAAGGAACAGTAGAAACATGTTCAATCATGTATGTTTGATCCAGTTTCATCAAAGAGATCTTTGCCAGATAAATTCCTTGAGGATAGTTATTGCGGACAGTTTTTTCCATAACTGTTTCAAAATATCTATCCACCATTGATTGAATGTTATCTGTTTTTGTCAAAGGAATCTGAATGGTTTTCTTTTCTGTTGGATGCAGAACATCCCTGCCTTCCTGAATGAGGACATTTTCCGGCTGAACATGAATGACAATACTACCATGCTCCAGTTCCATTGCCTGTAATACGAAAGTTTTGCTTAGCTTTTCTCCTCTTTCCAGAATAACTTTATCCCATTTAGCCTGCAAATAGGTTTCTTTACCACAAAATGCGCTTTCAATGGTTTCTTCCAGTTCTGCTGAAATCTGTACAGCATTGCTGATGTTTTCCAAAGAAATAGTAGTTTCCAGCTGTTCGCCAGCTTTTACGCTGAGAGGAATTGTTTGTGTAATGCGAATCTGATAATCCTCATAGAGAATTTCTTTCTTTTCAAATAGCCCATCCAGTGTCAGGTCATAGTTATCGGGTTCCTGATCAGTCAGATAGAGGTGATAGTTATCTCTTGTCTTATCAAAAACATCTTCTTGTTTCTGCTCACCAGATGCAACATTATAGGCAGGTACTTCACCGTGTTCCTCGTAAGCAATGCAGAGATATGCATAATCGCCACGCCCCTGTTCCATAATGGCATCAAACCCATCAATGGTAGAAAGACGATATACAGAAGGTACGTCAACCATGATTTCTCTGCCGGAAAAGTCAAAGGCAACACCATCCTCTACGGAAATACTCTTTTCATCTACCATAACAACGCGCAGACCTGCTGCAATACCTGCTCCATGCAGAAAGCGGTTATGGAGACGTCTTTTATCGTTGTAATACTGCTGATCCTGTATAAAATCCTGTTCTGTCAAAAGTTTACCGTAATAATAACGGTTTCTCTCAAAAGGATAATATTTTAGATTGTTCATAATGGAAAATGCCTCCTTTTATTCCTGCTTTCCAATGGATGTGAGAGATACCAAAGACAGTCCATCCAAACGTGTTGGCTTATAATACCCCAGTCCACTATTCACACCCAAGTATGTATGCTCTCCCAAAATCATATATTGACGCAACGCTACCAGACGTGCTTCCATATGTGCCGGAGAAACTTCTTGTATCAAATTTAATAATGCTTCTTGTTCTCTCTTGCCGGAACAATATTTTTCTTTTACCAGAATCAAAAAAGTATTTTCATCTGTGCCATACAATTGATCTAAAAATTCTTTTTTATCGCTATATTTCCGATATTCGCGGATTTGCCACTGTTCTATGATCAGAGGCGGTTCCCCTGTAAAAAGTTCAATTACATCAAGCAATCCCTGGCGTGTGCCACGCTTGCGAAACACAGCAGGTGCCATTCGGATAAGGTTTCTCAGTTTATCCTCGCTCCAGATATTTGTATTGACAATATTCAGCCATTCCGCCATGAATTGCAGAAAATCCATTTCTGTTACAGCCGGTTCCAAAAGTGCCGAACTATTTTCAAATCTTTGATTAAAATCATCGTATATGGACTGAAAAATACTTAAGTATTGATCCAGAAAAGTTGCACTTTCTCTATTTTTTTCATAAACGGAAGGAAGATAATGAAGCCAGTTTTTTGCGGGGAAATACAGAAACATATTCTCTATTCCAACGTTTTCTTCCTGACCGGAATAAATTTCTATGCAAAACCAGATATATCTGCCTTTGATATCATGCAGCAGTACATCTGTTTCATTAAGAAACTCTTTTTTTAAAAAAGGGCTTAATATCTTTCTTTTTTCTGCGGCAGTCAGCTGCTCCTGTAAAATTCGTTCGATGGATGTAATAGCTCCATTCCACATCATTTCATTCGTTTCAGCTGAATAGATCCAAAAATGGACACCTGTTCTAAATACTGGTATTGCACAGGTCATTCTATGCCATGCCATTTCTTTTTCGCCGCTGTCCAAGACTCTTGAAAAGAATACCCCTTTCTGTCCGCCCTTCAAAAGCTGAATTCCATGCTCTGTGCAAACAAGGTTCTCCAGATATCCTCTTTGATAGTCCATAGGTTTATTAAAAACAAAATATTTCATTTTGTCACCTGTCCTGTTAACGAATTACAATACAATCGACTTTTTTCAGCAACAATACGCCTAGTGGTGGAAGCATTACATCCCCGTTTTTGTTTCTGCTAATTCTGCCGCCTCTGGCATCCACATAAAGCATGTAGATCTCCAAAACTTCTTCCAATCCATCAATACAAGCAAACAAGGCACTGTAGCTGATTGTTGGTCCAAAGCCTTTGAGGTTTGCGAAAAACTGTCTAACAGCGTTTTCTACACTTTTTTCTGCGTGAAGATATTGTGGTTTGATGCGAAGTTCCGTATAAACCGCTGCTTCGATATAGACGGGAGAATAGAGCTTTATGCTTGTACCGATCAAGCGCCGCTCCATAAGCCGATGATAAATATTTTTCTGGTATGCATCGGATAAAGGTGCATATCCATTTTCTGAAAAAGGTCTTACGACAATACGTACTTCATTGCCATATTGAACATCGTGAAAACCAGATGCGTCCAATACTTTGCAGTCCCAAATTCGCAGACCAGGAGTTTCCATAACCAGTCTTTCATAATCACCTGCACTGATTGCACGTTCATCGTTGTGCAGAATTTTACGTGCTCTTGCAAAGGATTCTGCCAGTTCTTCCGGTTCTCTTCCGCCCCATGCGTCTTGAATATGTTCTGCATCAACTGCTGGCAGATCATCAATAATCTCTATTTTCTGCCCTGCTTTAATGTTTCCATCATTTCCAGCAGAAAAACTACAGGAAACAATTCGAATTTCTGACTCCGGCATTCTCCCTCTGATGCCGTCGCCAAAAAGAATGCAGTTGTTTTTTTCATCTACCACATAATGCCAGTCATCAGGACCAGAAGCATCAAAATCTGCTACTTTTATCCATTGACGAAAATATCCCTCATTACGCATGCTGCTAACAAGAATTTCAAAGGAATCTGCAAGAAGTCCTTTTTGCTTTATTTCATAACGCTGATTTGGCAATCCGTTCCCGTAGGCAAGTATGCGCTGTCCATAAAAATCTCGTTCATAAAATGCTACTTTGGTTGCTGCTTCAGGTGTTGATTCTATGTAGCAGCCATTTTCTTGATTCCAAGCATAATAATCTGATAGAATATTATCTTTTTTCCATATTTTTGCCTGTTTCATATCCCCAAAAGTAGCTTTTGTATCTTTTTGCACCAAAGGAATGTCCTGAAAACTAATTTCTATAATAGCTGGTGAAACATCAAATTCATCACGTGTAAGCGTAAATTTTAGAAAATACCCGTCAATTTTTTCTTCTGACGTATACGCCATATCATTTGAAATGGAAAAAGTTATACCACCACTGCGAATAAAGCCCAATGTCTCGTCTTTAGCCAATATTTCTACATCTTTTGTTCCATCAAAATAGGTTATTTGAACATGTGAAAGCGGTACAAAACTGGAAGGATCCGTTATAGGATTTCTTTCCACACCGTAATGATCATCTAACGCAATGGACAGCCGATAGTTTTTTTCTTTTTCCAGAGGCTTTTTTAGAGCAAGGAAAAACTGGTTACCGCTTTCAGTGTTTTTCCCAAAAGGATAGAGAACCATATTTCCATGTTTTTCTGTGTGGTCAAAGTGAAAACAGAAAACATCACCATGTTTTGGCTTAACAATGGCATCCTGCAAAATATCCCCAGGAATATGCGCAAGCTCCTTATTTTCATAACATAATCCATTTATGGTAAACTTGGTACCTACGGGAATGGTGATAGGCTGTTCTGATAGGAGTTTTATAGTTGTTTGGGCAGCATGTCTGCTCATAGGAACAACACCAATCAGTTGCAGAAACTTTTTGCGCATGCTGTCATTGGTTTGGTCGATATAAAATTGTTGTGCTTCTTTCAAGAAAGCAAATAATTCCAAAATGGTGATACCTGGATCATGATAGTTGTAATCTGTCCATTGAGGATAGATTTCTGCTATCTGACTTCTGGCTTTTTTGACAATCTCTTCAAAGCCAATCGTATCCAAACTGATTTCAGGCAGCATACCAAAGCCTCCTTATTCTGTACTTACAAAAATTCGGTGTTTCCCATCTACAGGAAGTGCAAAAGGATATTTCCGCATTTCCTCCATGTTCAGTTCGATCACCTCACCGCCGCGATAAAGATTCCCGGAAATGACCAGGTTGCTGATCTCTTTCACGGACAGAATAGATTTGATGACAGTTTCTATTTGGCTTCTGTTTGGCAGAACACCCACAGAGAAGCCGTTGCCGGTGAAATTACCGGAAATGGGATTGAAAAACGTGTGCAGTTTTTGTATAATTTGACGTTTACACTGGAAGATTTCGTTAAAATCCTGCACTTTTACTTCCGCTCCCACTTGTATTTCGATAAAGTCAGGCGATACAATCTGTAAACGATTCTGTGTCAGCAGCTTTTCAAAGACTTTATCTTTCATGTATTCCATAATGATATCTCTCAATGAATGAAAGTAATAATGACTTTTTTCATAATCTTTTTGCAGAATTACCAGTGTAATATATCCGCTTTTTCTGCTTCCATCTGCCATTCTTCCAGTAAAGCAAAATGCGCGATAAACCATTCTGGATGCTTCTTTTGCCAATTTTTCATAATCTGCGGCTGTGACTGCGCGATGATGATGTTTATAGGCAGCAGCAGTTCTTTCCATAGCTTCATCCGGTGTTTCTTTATTGCATCCGCCAGAGAAACCAATGGGATTCCATACCTGATTAATGAAACCGTAATTCAATTCTGTACCTGTTATGGCACCTTTCTGCAAATTCCCTTCTTCTCCGCCGCCAATCCGCATATTTACATAAATACCATTGGCAACACCTGGTGGCGGCAAACGATAATTCGTACCAGCAGAAAATCGCAGAATTCCATTTGCCTTATCTAAAGTATATTTCCTGCCATCTTCTGGATTTTCATAGAAACTTTCTGTCTGTTGCCAAAGAACCCAGGTTTCTGTATTATTCGGGTTTACATTGATGAAACGGATGCGTCCATCTTTTTGAAGACTGTTTTGTTCTGCTTTTGATAAATTGCCTGTTTCGTTTACCCAAATCTGCGCATCGAATATAGGACGGTGCAAAAGCTGAAATTCTGGTACCGCAGCAAAATCCTCGTATGTAAGGGATTCTTCTACATCTGTACGCAGAGTCCATGCCTTTACACTGTTTATTAAAAATCCTTCAGCCAAAGGTAAATCTTTTTTTGGTATATGGTCATAGCCACTGAAAATATCTTGTATACGAATCCAATAGCCCTCTTTACCAAAACAAGATGTTTTTTCGAAATCAGGTTTGCCATTAAAACTGATCAACCCACTATTTTGGAATCCCTTTGTTTCATCAGCTACATTTAGATCACGCCACTTTCCGTTGCCAAAGTATTGCCACTTCAAACGCGGTCTTTCACGTAATGCTGCCGCACCTAAAAGCGCTAAAATTCGAATCGGTCCTTGCTCAAGAGAATTGCTAAAACAGCAATATACAGCAGGGACTTGGTCTCCTGCCAAACGGATGGGACTGTATCCGCGTAAAGATTGGAAACAGTTTTTGGCTGTGTTTAACTGATGTATGCCATTATTTTCTTCATATAAATATTGCGGAGGCAACCCTTTGCCCTGATATTCATATAAAAAATATGTTTCCGAAAGCATAGGTACAATATACTGACCTTTTGTTTTAAATCTATTATCCAGATTTACAATTCTGGCTCTAATACATCTGCTTTCTACAGAATTGACAATCACTGGTGCCATATCTAGTGGACAAATAAAACGCAGTGTTTTTTTCTGGCGCCCCGTTCCAGCAATGAGGCTAAATACTTCATCGTATCGGTTATCGTCAAAAAGACGCACCCAGCCTGTTCCGTTAAAGTACTCCCAAAGAACTTTGGTAATGGAAATATCATATTCGGGATCGACACGTACAGCACTTCTTGGCATAATGAGCCGCCAATCGATCTCCATTTTATCTGTCAGGTTTAAAGGAATTTTGGTAAAATCCATTAGAAAAGACATGGTAACTTCTGAACCTTTTTTGCTGAATACATCATCACAGGAAAAGTATACTTCCTCATAAATGGAAAGTTCTTCTCCAAATGGAGAATAGTATCCATGGGTGTCTACGTCTGTTCCTGCTGCATAAATGGCTTGTGGTGCAATCATTGCAGCTCTGCTTTTTAGCCTAATTTCACCAATGGACATACGCTCAAAGGATCTGCCATTTTCAGTTTCATATCGAATCCAGAATTGATGGATGCCATCAATTTCTTTTTCGCACCATGGCACCTGTCCATTCGCCTTTACAAAAATGAGCTTTCCTTCTTCCACACGATATTGTGCAAAAGGTTCATAGCCTTCTTCAGTGGAATAGTAAAATTTCCCACTGGAAATCAATAAACGCAATATTCCTTCGGAAACAGTATGTCCGTCTACTGTACAAAGCACTGCTTCTACCTCGCCGCCTTGGGAAATATCAAACAGAGAATCGTGTCCAATCATAAAAACATGATGCTGCAAATTTTCCCCATCGAAGCCAAAAAGACAAAACGGTTTTTCTTCTGTTTCATCCCAGAGTTTCCCGATGTAGTCCAGTTTGTCATTGCTTTCATAGACTGCCTGAAGTGTAGATGGAGCAACAAAAACATCTTCACGTGTTTCAACAGGAATAATATCCCCTGCATTATCTGTGACATCCGTTGTCAAACGTGTACCTGCTGGAAGTTCTGTTCCCTGAACTTCATCGTTTACTACCCGAAAGGATACATAACCATAAGCAGGCTGTTCTGGTTCTAAAGAAGCATGCAGATTGTTAAAATAATCCGTACGCCATTTCAAAGGCAGTTCACTGTATCTACGCAAAGTATCCGCCTGCATATCTGCAAATATCATACCTAAAGCAGTGCCAATATCGGGATTATCGGGGTCAAATCTCCAATGAGGTGTATAAGACACAGATAATTCCTTAATGGAACGAATCAAATCCTCTTTGCCCAGATTATGTATCATTGGTATTTTATCCATCTGCATACCTCCTTTCTGCTGTTATAATTCAATGCCTTCGTTCATAAAGAATGGGAATACCAGATTGTATGGATTATTTGTTGAACGAACGACATAAGAAATGGAAATAATCGCTTTCCCTGTTTCTGTCATGCTTTGGGAAACTTCTACAGAAATCTCCCGGATTCTAGGTTCCCACTGGATCAGCGCTTCCTTTACTGCCTTTTCCATCTGTGATATTGTTGTGTAATCCAGTGTTGCAAAAGCAAAGTCATGAATACCGCACCCGAATTCTGGACGCATAAGACGTTCCCCTTTTTTGGTCATCAAAATAATATAAATGGCTTCTTTGATATCGTCTTCGTAGGAGGAAGTGCGAAATCTTCCCGTCGCAGGATCTGCCATGACTGGAAACCCCAATCCTGTTCCCAGGAACTCCTTGCCGTATTTTTCATCCTCCATCATTTCCGCCTCCTTAATTTATTTTGACCATACTGCCTTTTACTTCTGTAATGCCGCTTGCATTGATTTTCAGAGAACCGCTTGCATTAACTTCTGCAGTGGTTCCCTTGATGCTAACGGATTGACCATTGACTTTGAAACTCTGTTTTGCCTTGATATCCACTGAACCGACATTTACTGTTTCTTTGTTGCTGTCTAAAGTCACAAGTGTTGAACCATTGATTTTAAGCTCGATTTTTTTACTTGCGTCCAATGAAATACAGCCATTTTTCGCATCCAAAGTAATGCTGTTCTTATTGTCCTTATCTTGAATGACTACTTTGCTTTTTTCATCGTAAATTCCGATTTTCAGCCCTGCAGGAGTTGTAATTTCGATAGATTGTTTTTTCTCTTCATCGGAAAAAAGAACCTGACTTCCACCTTTGGTTTTAACGGTTTTATTGAAATTCTTTTTTTCAGGAATCCCTTTCGGAATAGGGCTTTGTTTATTCCACAAAGAACCAATGACAACAGGCTTATCCCAATTGCCTAATATAAATGCCACCAATACTTCTGATCCAATTTCAGGTAAGAAATATGCACCGTGTTCTTTTCCAGCATAAAAAGAGGCTACAGGAATCCAGCCACTTTTGTTTTTTCCTGTTTCCCCTGCGCTATATTCTACTTTTACCATTCCAGGATATTTTTCATCATAATTTTCCAAAACAATACCTGAAACCAATCCAGGTGCCTTAGAAGGCTCCTTTTCGGTTTTTAGCAGTTCATCAAAAAAATCCATCAATCCCATCCTTCCGTGGTAAAGTTTGTCAAAAATCCATTGTAATTGATTGTGTGAGTGACATCCGTAATGTAAAATTTCTTGTTGATTAGACTGTCTACACCAGATATTTTCAAAAATCTTCCAGGCACAATCTCAGGAAGTCCAATGCAGGTACCGGATGCTTTTTTATTTTCGTTTTTTGCTTCATTGCCAAACTTTTTGCAGCATCTGCTACATCAGACTGTGTTTTGCAATCAGAAAGGGCAACGACCTCAACCCCTGCTTTTATAACATCTGACTGTTTATCTCCACTTTTTGCTGCTGCGGAACCAATCAGATGAGTTTGCGTATCTGGATTGTAGCCATGAACTTCATAAATTTTGTTCAAATAGTTCAGACTGCGGCTGAAATTCTTCAATCCATTGTTGATACCTAAAGTGATGACAGGTGCTGCCACACTTCTGGGTTTACGAAAATATGCTTTATCCGCTACAATGAAAAATTCACGATCCACACGTCCTGCCTGGATCAGTTTCTTGGTGATAAAATCATAATCCGATTCCCTTTGAGAAACCACATCCGTCAATTTATCATTGGTATCGTCACACTTTAAAGAACAAAGAGCCGTATATCTGGTCATAATGGTTTTTACAATATCAGAATAATTCGGTTTGCTGTAAAGGGCATAGGGCTTGTTATCTGTCATCATCAAACGTCTGGCATCCATAGCGGTAATGGTAAAGAAAATACCATTTTCCACATCAAACTGGATATCTACAGAGGCAATAAAACCCTTGAACACTTCAGTAGTTGCAGACATATAGCCAACTTTTACGGTAACGACTTTTCCTGGAATGACTTTATCTTTTAACATGCTGTTAAAGCTGCTTTTTTCATAATCATATCCACTGTTGATGGTAAAAGAAGCACTGCCTGCATTTTCTGTAGACAATTTAATCTGCACTTGTTCAACAGAAATCCCCTTCTGTTCCAGCAGAGAAAGTCCGCCAATATTTAATTCAACCTTTGGTGTTGTAAAATCCTGATATTTTTCCCGCAGTTGTGCGTAAGTATAACTGCTGTCCATTAATCCCATGGTTCTGTCACCTTTTTCTCTTTATTGCAGTGCCGGAATTTTCAGCACTTGTCCCGGATATATTTGCAATGGATTAAGCAGTCCATTTGCCTTTGCAATCACACGCCATTTTTCACAATCTCCGTATTCCTCATAAGCCATACTCCATAGACTGGAACCTTCTAAAACAGTTCTATATTTCGTGCGGTCAGGAGATTCGAAAGGCTCTGTTTTTTTAGTCAATCCCTCTTCCTGAGCTTCTTTGATGGTCAAGTCCAGCTTTCCACGAATTGGCTTCCCAAAAGGATCAAACATAGTGAAAGTTTCTGTAACGGAAGTGATGACGCCTTTGAAATTCAGATTGCCCCATACAAAAGCTACCAGCGGCGGTTTATGGTCACTGCCGGAAACCTGTACAGCTGAAGTGATCTTTTTCATTGTATCCGTTACAGGTTTTACAGAACTGCTATCTTTAGAAGGACTACGCAGAGCCTCTCGAAGGTTGGCTGCGCGTCCTACTTCTCCTTCACTGTCAAAGAATAAGGTGGTTGTAAATTCCTTCTGCGCACCAGATAAAAATATCATTCTAGATACGTCAGTTCCGATGGAATGATCTTCTTTGTAGTTTGCGGAGCTTTTGATGGTATATTGAGAGGGATTGAATGCACATTCCACTTCTTCGACACTTTTGCCGTTATTTTTATATATTTTGATGATGGCTTTTTTTAAAGTGCTCATAAAGAATTGCCCTCCTTTTTAAAGTCCGCGTCGCATTTTTTCCAAACGAAGTTGACTCTGCATTTGATTCATGATTTTTTCTGTAACGATCGAAATGTCTGTGATATTTAGCATCTGTTTCTGCGTTGAGCGGATTTTATCAATTTCTTTTTGCTGCACATCCAGACGTCTCATCAGCTCCAGTACAGTTTTATTGTCTGCTTGCTCTTCGTTTTGACTGCGTTTCTTTGTAATAATATCATGCACTTCTGCCTGCATAGCTTTTTTGGCTTCCAATACCACTTCCGGTATTTTGGGAGGTGTCTGCACCATAGCATTGCCCTGGTTTTTTTTCACCACCACCATTTGGGCTATACCATAAGAATCTGGCTGCAAAAGTGCATTTTCCGGTATGTCTTGATTCATTACGCCAGAAAAATGGTGTATTGTCTGTAGTAAAGAACCATTGTTTACAATAGAATTTTGCAAATTCGATGTCTGATTAGCAGCAGCAATGTTTCTTTCTGAAGGATTCCTTTTCTGTAGTATGCTCATAGAATGATGAAAAACAGTTTGATGCTCCATAGGCATGTTCTGACCGATTTCATCAGTTTTCAGTTTTTGAACAGGGCTGCTTTCTTGTTTCGCTATTGTTTGTTGTAGCCAGTGGGTCATACGCTGCAAAATTATGTTCTCTACCATTCTTTTTTCTTCTGGTATTTGCAGAGAAATTTGTGTCGAAGAAGATTTTTCTTGAACGGAATGACTAGCAGCTCCAGCCTTTTGCTGAAGATTTTGGAAAATCATATTGACTTTCTGATTTTCCTGAACCAAATTCAAAAATTCGGCTGTTGCAGATTGATTTTCTGTAATGTGGTCAATCCAAATTTTCTTTTCTGCCTCGAAGGAATGATATGTTTCCTGCGTTTTAGAAAGTGTTAAAATTGGCTGGAGATGTGGATATTGCTGATGTGTTGCAGCCGTTTCCTGCAGCTCTTTCCATTGAGATTCTGTCAAAACAGATATGAATTTTGTCAGCAGATGGATGCTGTTTGTTGTAGTTTCCTCCATCGAAACAGGAATTTCTGTCCATGTTTTATAGGCACTTTCCTGCGCCTTTTTCCATGGTGTCAAATCGATCCATTCCGAAAGATTTTTCTCGATTTCTTTCTGATGGATCAAAATTTTTACAAGTTCAGTACTTACATGTTTATTTTGATTGATAAAGGTCATAGCACCACGTTTTTCAGCAGAAAAAACAGGTTCCATTTCAAATGGTTTTTGATGGCGCACCATTTCCAACAACGGTAAGATATATGCCTCATTTTGATGAATGGTCAATACAGATTTCACTTCCTGCCACTGGTTCTCCGTCAGATAAGAAAGCCATTCTGTTAAGCTATCTGAGGTATTCTGTATTTGTTCATCTGTAAAGGTATACAGATTCTCTTGGTCAATCACATCGGTGCCTTCGGTTTTTTCTTCCATTGGAAGTGTGATCCAATCTTCCATGGAATTTTTAAGAGATTCTTTGCTTTGCAGCAAATGAATGATTTTGACACTGGAATCTGTATGTTCTGTCAGATATGAAATAAGACCTCGTTTTTCCGCAGAAAATACTGGCTCTGCATTGGCAGACTTATGCTGTTCCATGACTTCTAAAATTGGCTTTATAAATACATTTTCGTTGTTTTCAACCAAAATATTTTTGATTTCTTGCCATTGATTTTCCGTCAAATAAGAAATCCATTCACCCAATCTTTCTGTTGTTTCATGAAGTACGGATTCAGAATAGGTCTTTTCCTCTTTTCCTTGGAAGAAGATTTTCTCTTGTTTCTTATTTTCAATTGCAGTTAAGGCGGACCGCAGTAATGTGATATACTGATGATTTTGTACATAGTCTACAAAAGCCTGTTTCTCCCGTATCCAATTTTCAACAGATAACAGATTCTCTTGCTGGGTTTCCTTGAAATAGGAACGGAGATTTTGTACATGGATATCTTCCTCTGACAACAGAAGTGACTTGAGATCTTGCCATTGGGTTTCAGTCAATTCTTTCACATAGCGCAAAAGCTCACTTTCTTGCTTTTTATTCTGAATTTTCTGAATTTCTTCTTGTTCTTTTACATAAGAAGCAATCAACGGCTTTGTATTTGTCAAAAATACTTCCCATTGTTCTTTTGTCATTTTTCGTACAGAAAGCATTTCAGTTTCCGTCATAGATAGCTCCGCAAGGAAATGGTTCTTTTCTTCTGTTCCCATGGATTCGTAAATATGATAAAACGCTCGCAGTTCCCGTTGCCACCGTTCTGTTGCAACGGTACCGGAAACTTTCTGCAAAAGAGAAATCTGATGATTTTCCGACCTATGCTTTTGAAAAAGATTAGATGATGCCACATTTGTTGTCATTGAGAAGGAGCGAAAATCTCTTGTGTTGTATTGTTCCTGTTGCATGGAAATCAATTTCAAATTCTGCTCCTGAATATTTTTCAATTCCTTCAATTGATGCAGCAACTCTTTTTGATGGATCGTCTGTTTTGTTGCCTGCAATTCTTCTTGCTTTTCGATAAAAGAAGAAACCAAAGGCATTGTATTTGTTAGGAAGACTTCCCGCTGTCCCTTTGACATTGTCTGAATAGAGCGTATTTCCAAATCAGTCATAGAAAGTTCTTGAAGAAATGATTCTTTTTCTTCTTTTTCCATGGATTGATAGACGTTGGCAAATTGCTTCACATTTTGTTTCCAATTGCTTGTTGTCAAGGTATCAATTGTTTTGCCGAAACGATAAATTTGTCGATTTTCCAAAATACTACCATTTTTCAAGCGCAGCCCCATGGGTTCTAAAAGAATCTCTTCCAACTTTCTTCCGTATTGACTTAGAGTAAATGCATTCTTTTTTTCATTACGGAAAATAGAATTAACTTCCTGTCTTTCAAAATTGAAAAGTGTACGCAGATTCCGAAGATTTGTGTATTGATTCTGAGTCCATGTGAAATCGGATTTCTGTTGCTGTGTTTCTACAAATACTTCCAATTGTCGCAGTACATCTTTTTCATTCAGCTTTTCCTTTGTTTCCAGCATTGACTTCTGTTTTTTTACAAAAGTAGTGATCAGAGGCAATGTATTTGTTAAAAATACTTCCCACTGTTTTTGTGTCATTTCCTGAACGGAAACCAGTTCTGTTTCTGTTAAAGAAAGCTCATGCAGGAAAGTTTCTTTTTCAGCTGTTTCCATAGAACGATACATTTGATAAAACTGCTGTATATCCTGTCGCCAGTGACCCATAGATAACATGTTGCTAGTTATTTGCTGACGATGTGTTATCATCTGGTTTTCTGAAGCAAATCTGTTTTGTGTTTTTTGTTCCACAGATTCTACAGCTGGAATATTATTATTTTGTATATATTTCTGTATCTTCTGAATTTCTTCAGTCAAGATTTGCTGCTTTTCAGAAGGTTTTATCTGCACAGAATCCAAATGAGGTACTCCATAGTTTTCCTCTGGAACTTCAAAGATGTTTTTTATTACTTGCTGCTGATTTTTTGTAATTTGGAAAATCCAGTTTGTAAGTTTTTCTGTAGTTTCTTTTACAGCAGGAGTGTCATGCATTTCCAGGACTTTCTCTCGTTCCTTCAAAAGAACTTCATCATTCAAAATATCTGTACTAGACAAGAATGTTTTGAAAAGAGAAGTATATTGATTATTTTTTATATAAGAAACAAAATCCTGTTTTTCCTGCATCCAGTTTTCATAGGATGTAGCCTGTGTTTGATTTTCAACTTTGTTGAAATAAGAATGCAGATTTTCATATTCAGCATGAACATTTTGTGTCAACGTCATTTTTAGTTGTTTCCACTGAACTTCCGTTAAATTCGTCATAAATGTCAAAACATCTTTTGTTTCAACAAGTCTTTTATTTTCTTCTTGTTTCGTTACATAAGAAGAAATCAACGGTAAAGTTTTGGTCAAAAACATTTCCCACTGTTCTCTTGTCATATTTTGCACAGAAAGAAATTCTGTTTCTGTTACAGATATTTCCTGCAAAAAAGATTCTTTTTCTTCCATCGACATACTTTCGTAAATCGTATGAAGTAGATGAACATCATTTTTCCAGTGTTCTGAAAACAATGGTTTTTGAAAAGAATCAAGAGGTTTATGCAGACGATTTTCATAAGCCGTTATCTTTTGGCTGACATTTGTCTGTATCTGCGTCAAAGGCTGAATATCCCAATTCCTGAGCTGATACACCGCATTCTGGGACATATGAACAGAAGAATGCTGAACAGATTGTTTTTGCACCAACTGTTCCAAAAGGACATTAGCTTCCTGTTTCAAAGATTCAACATAATTCAGCCAAATAGTGGAATTTTCACGTACTTCTTTTAGACGCAGTATCTCTTGCAGCATTTGATGCATTTTTTCTAATATGGTTTTTTCTTCTCTAGGTCCATGAGCTATCATGACCTTTAAATCCTGAAGAAGAGGCTGCATCTCCAGTTTTAAGAAATATTGGTTTTTGCTGCTGAAATCATAATTGAGCAACTGAAAAAGAAGGGAAAACATTTGATTATCCTGTTCTTCCCCTTCCTCTTCTTTTTTGAAAACCATGGAAGGTTCTGGAAAATAAAACCAACTTTCTTCTCTGTGCCGCACCGCCGCCAGCGGGTTCCATACAGAAGGTGTTCGATATTTTGTTGTTTGTGCAATGCTTCTTGCAGATGTTTTCATAGAAACCCCTTCTTATCACCCTATGGTATCTTAAACCTCAACCAAACCAGTGTGAGAAATTTCAATTCTCCTGATTAAAAGACTAGAACTCATGGCATCCAGCCCATCCGTTTCCCATTTCGTTATGATGCCATACTCAAATGTATATTGCTTTGCAATGGAACCATCACGCATAACCAAAATCATGCCTGCATTCACAATTGCACCCAAAGTCAGGGCATCATCCAATCCAGACGTCTGTACACCTTTTTCTAAAATCAAAGTGTCTGGAGACGTTTTTGCTTTTCGAAACATTCTTGGGCTATCATTGTATCCACCTTCCTCAATGGTCTCCAATTCCAGCTTCCCTGTAATATTGGTTACCTTTGCAAAGCTGTATATATCCAGATTCAGCCCAACAACAAATTGATTATTCGCTACAATAGAATCATGTATGCCATCCATTTTAACGCCACCGCCTTTTAAAGTTTAAACATATTTTCCGGTTCATCGTTAAGCTTGCGATTGATGCCGGAAATCTCATTGCACCAGCGAATCCGATCCAGATGGCTCATACTCATGATTTCATCATGACTCCAATGGACATAATAGGCAATAAATGCCGCTTCCTCATAAATCTTATCTGCCGGATAAGTTTTTATAGACCGGCTTCCATAAAATTTATGGGGACATCAATCTCCTTCCCACAGTGCGGGCAGATGGTTTTATAAACCGGAAATTCCATGGTGTTGATTCTCTGGTAAAGATCCTGTAAATATGCCAGATCCATGGTGAAAAGGTTTTCAATGACCCTTGTGTCAACGGCAGGCATAGAGCCCAGTTTGGTCACTACACGAGCCAGCAGGATAATGGTAAGATATCCGGGATTTTGCTGCACTCTTGGATCTTTCAAAGGCAGGATTTCATCCGCTGCATTTGCAAGACGCATGGTGCCTTCTTTATGCACATTCCCATCTTTGTCGATATAGCCTCTCGGCAATGTAAAATTAAACTCTGTTTGAAATGCCATATTCATTTCCCCTTATTTTGAAAAACAAGACCGCACAAAAAGGATTGCCTTTTCGTGCAGTCTTTATTATAGATCATTAAGATTTTAAGATACTCTGGTCATACCTTCATGCACGATTTCAAGTGTTTCAATTGCAATTTCAGAAGCAGTTGCATTAAAATCGGGTGCTGTGTATTTTGTGGGCCAAGCATTGATGATCTGCCAAGAAGCAGCAGGAGACTGTGTTTCGTTCAACAGTGTGATTGTCAGTGTTTTGCGTTCGATTGCGCCGTTGATGCCTGTTGTGATCCAGTCGAAGAGAACTCTGGAATCTGTTACACCCTGTTTCAGAGTGATGTTGCCATATTTCTTCAGACCAGGGATTTTCATGGGTGTTTCTGCTGTCATATCGCCTTCGCGGTATTCGATGGGTTCAATGGTAGCATCAAAACCGGTAACTTCAGAAAAGCCGCCAGCTTCCAGACCATCGATCTCAACTTTATATCTAAATTTTGCTTGAGGATAACCTGCCATTTAAAACTTACTCCTTTCGTTCTTAAAAATGGATTATTCAGCGTCAGCTGTTTTCTGAGAGATACGGAAGATTACAAATTCCGCAGGTTTTACAGGTGCAACACCGATCACGCAGATCAGTCTGCCGTTGTCAATATCATCCTGACTCATGGTATCTCTGCCAATATGTACAAAGAATGCTTCTTCAGGAGATGTGCCTGCCAGAGAGCCGCCTCTCCACAGATTTGTCAAGAATACGCTGATGGTTCTCTGTACTCTTACCCACAGAACTTCATCGTTGGGTTCAAATACAGCCCAGTTTGTATTGGCTTTGATGGATTCTTCGATGAAGATAAACAGTCTGCGTACGTTGATGTATTTCCAGCTGCTGTTGCTTGTAGCTGTTCTTGCGCCCCATACACGGATGCCCTGACCAGCAAATGCTCTGATAAGGTTTACACCCTTAGGGTTGAGAATATCCTGTTCGCCTGTATTGAACTGGCAATCCAGACCAACACAGCCTCTTACCACTTCATTTGCAGGAGCTTTGTGTACGCCTCTTGCATTGTCGCTTCTTGCGTAGATACCCAGAATGGAGCCAGAAGGAGGAATAGAGATGTTTTTCTTGTCCAGTGGATCGAATACGTTCAGCCAAGGATGATACAGTGCTGCATAGTTTGTATCGAAGATATTTCTGTGCGCAATGATATCTTCTACTTTTCTAGCATCTCTGGGAATATCCAATACTGCAAATCTGCTGCCTGTGTTTTCACAATGAGCAACCAGCATCAGCTGTACATTGGGATCTGTTACGCCGGGAATTGCCATCAGGGAAACAACATCGTTATCCAAGAATGCCTGAATACCTGTACGTCTGCCGGCACCTCTGTCTTCACCGATAAAGTCTGCTGCACTGATGGATGCAACACTGCCGTTGCTGCCGCCTGCGAAAGCAACAGAACCTACGGAAGCATCTTCGCCAACAAGCTGTTCAAAAGGTGCTACTATTTCTGTGTTGTTTTCCAGGTAGTGTACTTCCACCAGATCGGATTTTGCCATTTTCTTATCTACATAGTTAGGTGCCTGTACGTTGAAGGACATCTGATCGTAGAATTCTACGATTTCATTGTAGCTGACTTCCATAGCAAATTCGCAGGTAGAAATCACTTTTGTAGGAACCAAAGACTTGTCCACTACATCTGCTGTAAATTCTGTTTCAAAGGAAATCACGTTGTCACGGCTGCTTACAACTTTGTTGTAAACAGTTTCTGTTCCGTCTGTGAACATAACAATGTCACCAGCATAGAAGCCAGCACCATTTTTTACAAGGTATTTTTTACCTTCGTTTGTTTCAATTTCTTCCAAAATCTGGGTTTTTGCTTTGCTAGAAGGTGTAATCACAACGCGGATATGGTTGCCCCACATACCGGGGTTTTTTGCTGTCAGCTGTACAATGGGTTTTTCTTTAGAAGGTGCGAATGCAGTTGCGCAAGCAGCATCCTGAGGAGCTACTCTGCATACGAAACATCTGGAACCGCCGTTCAGGAAGAACTGTTCTACAGCATAAGCCAGATAACGATATTCTCCAAATTCATTTTCGGAAAGATAACCACCATACATTCTGTGGAAATCTGCTGGATTAGTAACCAGCTGAGGTACGCCTTCTACAGGACCTCTTTCTGCCAGACCAATGAAACCGGCAGTGCTGGTGCTTACGCCCTCCATAGGTTTGGAACCGGACTCAAATTCTTCAACATATACACCGGGTGATAAATATTCAGCCATCTCATTTCCAATTCCTGCAAGTATGCAAAAATTGGTTCCTCCTTTCCATCATTCATTTTTGATAGTTGTATTCTTACAATACCGCTAATAAGAGAAAACCCCTTGCCCTTGTGTTTAAAAGAAGTGGTTTTCCTTTTCAGAACAAAAATTGTATTCTCTTATTAAGAGTATGTATTGTCTTGGTCATCATCTTCAGGCACCACATCTTCCGGCACAAAAGGATTCATGATCCGCCGCAAAAAAGGCACGGTTTCTGAGGTGTTTTTTTCTTCTTTCAAGGCTTCAATAGAAGCTTTTATATTCTGAAATACTTTTTTCTCGACTTCTGCCTTTTCTGGCATCATTTCTTTCAGTGTTTGTCTGTTTTCCTTTTGCACAGCAGATTTTAAATTTTTGAACATCCGCTCTGCTGATATATTGCCAACAGTTTCTTCGTAAATGACAGCACTTTCCTCTTTTTTATGACTGTCTGAGAAAAGTCTGGCGCCACTGGTTTTTTTCTCAAATAATCGATTTTCATTCAACGCTTCTCTGCTTTGATCAAATGTATTTTCTTGATACTCGCTTTTTCTGCTGACTTTAATAACACATCTGTTATCATTGGCACCAAAAACATATTTTCCATAAGCATTTTCTAACTGTCGTATAGCTTGAAAGGAATCTTTTTTATTTTGTAGTATCTTTCTGTTTTTCTGTGATGCTTGTTTTTCAGAACTTTGTGGAATCGCTTTTTCTCGCAGTGAAGAAGCAGATGTTTTCCAAAATTCCATTTCCACGCAAATCAGCCTTCCTGTCTATGTTTTAATGAAGATATCCAGCATAGATACCAGCTTCAGTATCGGAAAATATCTTTCCTGTTTTTTCATACTCCCCTTTGACAGCCAATATCAACTCTTTCATCCCAACCGGTTTTTCATGGGAAGCTGCCAGAAAAGCAGCGCTATAAACAGCATTTTTGATGCCGCTGCCTGTTAATTCAAATTTTTCTGCCAAAAAATCTATGTCTATGTCATGATCCAACGGCATTTCATTTGGAATGGCTTTTTGCCAAATTTCTTTTCGTTCTTGCATCGACGGAAATGGAAATTCAATGATAAATTTCATCCTGCGTTTGAATGCCTCATCTATATTTTCTACGAAATTTGTGGCTAAAATGACGACACCGTTATATCGCTCCATTTCCTGCAACAAAAAAGCGGCTTCCATATTACTGTATTTATCATGAGAATCTTTGACTTCTGTTCTTTTTCCAAAAAGTGCATCTGCCTCGTCAAAGAACAAAATAGCTTGACTCTTTTTCGCATCCTCAAATATCTGTTTGAGATTTTTTTCTGTTTCACCTATATATTTGCTGACAACAGTGGAAAGTTCTGCTTTATAAAGTTCCATTCCCAGACGCGCAGCAATTACCTGTGCTGCCATGGTTTTGCCTGTTCCTGGCGGACCATAAAATAAAACAGTAATACCATCATGCATATTGTTTTTACGAATATTCCACTTTTCCAAAACAACATGACGAAGGGACACTTGATTACAGCATTCCATAATTTTGCTTTTTTGACGCAGAGGGAGCACCAAGTCCTCCCAATTATATTTGCAATCTACTCTTTCGGCGCGACTGTCAAATTGATGAGATAAAACATCATGAACCGCATCATATAATAACTCCCGACCAATGACACTTTTGCCGCTGACATTTCTCATTTTTTCTGCAAGAGATAAGCATTTTAAAATTTCACCTGGAGTTAGTTCATACTGGTTTGCTAGAACCCGAAAAGAAATATCTTCTTCGATGATAAAGTTTTCGGCAGCATGTGTCCAAAATTCGTACCTTTCTTCCATAGATAATGGCGCAAAAAATACAGGACTCGCATTCAGTTCTTTGGGACGTTCTTCACATATCCAGATGTAAAAAGGAAGAAATGTCAAATATTTCTGCGCAATTGGTAGCAAATCTATATCACAAATCCCGACTGCCCTCTGCTCAGCCACTGCAAAAAACAACGGATGTTCCGCGTTTTTGTCCGAAACCAAAAAAATGGGCATAAGCCCCCTATATTTTGCTAGCTGCAAAAAACAAGTTTTTTTCCCCATTCCTTTTTGCCCGTAAAACAAAAGCGGTTCTTTTAAATGTCTGGTTTGTTGAAAAATATGATTTACTCTAGGAGAAATAATTTCTTTGTCTGAAATAGATACATCTTCATTTTTTGGAAAAATACCACATAAATAGGAAAGTACATGTGGTTTTGGTTGAAGCACAATATCATCTTCCAGAAAAAAGCGATTCATAACATTTTCACGACATATCGCTTGTTGTTTGTGGTTTTTCTCCCACATATCTCTTGCCAGTACAAGTGTAGCCCGTCCATCTATACCGCCAAATAAAGAAAAAATATTTCCGAAACGGCTGTCCCAAAAAGGCAACACCGAGAGAAAAATAACGTAAATTTCCGAAGGATACAACTGAAAATATTTTCCTATTTTCATCAATCGGTCATATTCTGCATCTTTTGTATTCCAGTTTTCCTTGATAATCTGCTGAATCTGCTCATCAGAATACTGGATTTGCGGATATATTTCTGGATCAAGGTCAACACCCGCATATTTTGCATAGCATATCAATTCGATATATCCAGTTTCTTTGATAAACATCTTTCAACCTCGCAATGCTTAAAACGCTTGTTACATCTACTTTTGAAAGAAATTTCTGAATATTCAGAAGGGTTTCTATAGAATAGTAACGCCATCAACGACAAAGTTTTGAATTTTTCTACAAATTACATCTTTTTTCATTATTGATTATACATAAAATATTTTTTTTCGCAATAGGTTTGTAACGAATGGTAGCCACGCTGTAATGAAAAGTCAAAATCTGTATGCCGCTATCGTTCTATTTTTTATAAAATGCAATCAATTTATTTTTGATTTCAGCATATCTTTTTTTCGGCACAGGAATCTGACTTCCATCATATAAAACGATTTCATATGGATGTATAGAAGATATATGCATATTGTTGACAATATAGCTGCGATGTACAAAACTGAAGCTATCTCCTGCTTTTTCAATAAATTCTGCAATGCTGCCTCTGTTATAGATTTCGCTACCATCGGTTGTATAAATCATACAGTTTCTTCCAACAGCATTTACATATAAAATTTCTGCAGGAGATAAAAAGTGTGTAATATCCTTATGATCTGTTACGATAATTTTATTTCTGCTATGTATAGACTGGATTCTGGAAATCCAATACTTTTTTGACATTTCGCCTAGAGCATTAACGAATTTTTCGCCTTCTGCTAATTTCAGTTCTCCCATGGGATTGGATATATGACAATGCTTGATTTTAGGTTCACCTTGTTTTATTTCCCATACAAATGTACATCGTTGCTGCGCTTGGAGAAAATAACCGACACTGTCATCTGTTGTCGTAATGTAACGACCTACAATGGTACATGCGTTGCCAGCATTTTGCGCCACTGTGAACTCCTGATGGGATAAATGACAAGGTTTTAATTCTTTTGCAATTTCCCGAAAATCATTTACTGCATCTTCATAGGTATCGGCATATTGGCTTTTGGCAGAACCGATCCAGATAATATTTTTATCAAAATATTCTATTACAAATTCTGGATCCATTTGCCAAAATCTAGCCAGACATTCCTGTGACAATTCCATGATTTCCTGCAGCAGCTGTTTATTCATTCTTTCTCTCCTCTACAAATTTTTTATCAGTATAGCATGGGGAAAAGTGCATAGCAAAGGCATAAAAGTCTGTTTTTTTTAGAATAAACTATTAGGGAAAGCAAAAAACTCGAGCAATATTTATAACAAGATATTCACTTGCTCCACATAAAGCTTTCATGTCAATATAAAATCAGACATATACAGACATCTTTCTATGTTTTGATGCATAAATTGATTTCTGTTATCAGTATAATATTGGGAAACTATGAAAGTAAAGTTATAAAAATGTTAAATCAATTCTGTAATAAAAATATACCATTACAATTTTGCGCAATCATAACCACGCCTAAAAGACGTGGTTTGCACTAGCCCTATAAGGGCTTATTAAGAGCCAGCGCCTAAATGACGCTGGCTTTCACTTCGTTCAAGCCTTGGTGGTATGATTATCTGCTACCCTTAAAAGGGTCTTCATACTCTTTTGTATTCAACTTATCTTCAATTTGATCTTGTTTTTCCTGTTCTCTGATATATTTTTGAATCGTTGCTGTATTTAAACCGACTGTACTTACATAATATCCTGTTGCCCAGAAATTCCTATTTCCAAATTTATACTTCAGATTTGCATGACGATTGAATATCATCATTGCACTTTTTCCTT
>NZ_FRAH01000078.1 GCF_900142265.1 Anaerotignum lactatifermentans DSM 14214
TAGCCGTGTAAGAACAGGTCTGGTTGCTGATACAACAGGTCTGAGAATGGCTAAAACGCAGGAAGAATATGACAAAGAAGCAGCTATGGGCTGCGCAGATCCTACAAGAGCTCTGCTGATGACTCGTCCTGCATTCGGCGGTAACATCATGGCTACTCTGATGTGCCCTAGAACAAAACCTCAGATGGCTACCGTACGTCCTGGCGTTATGAAGAGAATCGACAAGGACGAAACAAGAAAAGGCGAACTGATCAAATTTGACGTTGACTTCACAGAAGCAGACATGAACGTTGAAATTCTGGAAGTTGTGAAATCCGATAAGAAATCCGTAGACCTGACAGAAGCAAAACTGATCGTTTCCGGCGGTCGTGGTATCGGCGGTCCTCAGGGCTTCGACATGATCAGAGACGTTGCAGATGCACTGGGCGCAGAAGTTGGTTCTTCCAGAGCATGTGTAGACGCTGGCTGGATCGAAAAAGATCGTCAGGTTGGTCAGACAGGTAAAACAGTACGTCCTGACCTGTACATGGCATGCGGTATCTCCGGTGCTATCCAGCACGTAGCTGGTATGGAAGGTTCCGAACTGGTAATCTCCATCAACAAAAACGACACAGCTCCTATTTTCGAAGTATCTGACCTGGGTATCATAGGTGACGTAAAACAGATCCTGCCTAAACTGGCTGATGCTATCAGAAAATACAAAGCAAGCAAAGCTACAAACTAATTTTTGAATATGTAAACATCAAAATATAAACCAATTTTTTTAATCAAACAGGAGGAGAATGAAAATGGATAACTATTCTGTATTTTTCCCGGGTTATAGCGCTGGCGAAGACGCTTACAAAGAAATCACATCTGTTTGCAGCCCTTACGGCAACAAAGCAGTTGTAATCAGCGATGAAATTTCCATCAACGCTACAAAGAAATATCTGGATGAAGCAATCGCAGGCACAGATTTCAGCATCGAATACATTCTGTTCCCCGGTGAAGCTGCATTCGAATATGCAGAAGAACTGCAGCAGACAGACGCTGTAAAGAACGCAGACATGATCTTCTGCTTGGGCGGTGGTAAAGCAATCGATACAGGTAAACTGGTTGCTCACAACCTGAAAAAACCTTACTTCACATTCCCTACAATCGCTTCTACATGCGCATGTAACTCCGCACTGGGTATCTACTACTATCCGAACCATGTATTCCGTACATTCTTCCGTGTAGACAGACCCCCCGTACACATCTTCATTTCCACAAAGGTTATCGCAGAAGCACCTGCATCCTTCCTGTGGGCTGGTATCGGCGACGGTATGAGTAAAGAAATCGAAGTTAAATTCTCCGCAAGAGGCAAAGAAGACGAACTGACACTGTCCGAACAGGCTGGTGTAGCTCTGAGCGGCTGCTGCACAGAACCCCTGCTGAAATATGGTGTTCAGGCTATGGAAGACTGCAGAAACAACCGCGCTTCCAAAGCAATCGAAATGGTTGCACTGGATATCTTCATCAACACAGGTATGGTTTCCAACATGGTTGACTCTCACAAATACAACACCAACCTGGCACACGCTCTGTTCAACAGCATGACAATCCTGCCTCAGGTAGAAGAAAGACATCGTCACGGCGAAGTTGTTTCCTACGGCACACTGGTTCTGCTGACAATGGACAAACAGTACGACAAACTGGATAGATTCTTCGATTTCTACAAAGAAATGAAACTGCCTACAAAACTGGCTGACATCGAAGTATCCGTTGACGAACTGGGCCCCGTTCTGGACGAAGCTGTTAAGAAATATGACCTGGACTACTCTCCTTACAAGATCACTCAGGACATGATCAAAGCTGCTATTCTGGAACTGGAAGAATACAACAAGAAAAAAGAAGCATAATTTGACTTAAGCCATTATGCACGGCGGGGGAATTTTTTCCCCTGCCGTTTTTTCTTTTTTTCGGGAAAAAATGAACGCACTGCCGTAAAAGAAAGTCTGACAAGACTGCCGGTGCATCTTGACAGAATCCCATGCAGAAACTATACTGTGTATACATTTTTGAAACAAAGAAATGGGAATGGAACCAGAGGAGGTGAGGCGCGTTGCCTAAAATCGGAATGCGTATGATCAAAACATCCATTGCCGTTGCCATTTGTCTGCTGATTTATCTGCTGCGTGGGAAACAGGGCGTGCCTGTATTTTCTACCATTGCAGCCATGATCTGTATGCAGCCTTATGTAGAAAATAGTAAGTCCGTTGCCTTTAACCGTATCATCGGTACGTTGACAGGGGCAGCCATGGGGATTTTGGTGTCTTATTTCATTCGGGAAATCCCTCAGAAATACGAATTTTTGCAGTATTTGATTATTTCCGCAGCTGTGATCCCTGCCATGTATATTACGGTGCTGCTGAAAAAGACCGGCGCTTCTGCCATGGCTGGGGTGGTACTGTTGGGGGTAACCCTTTCCACTGGGAATTATCCGCCGGTGGTGGACGCCTTCAACCGTTCCTTTGAAACCATTGTAGGGATTCTGGTTTCTCTGGGGGTCAATGCGGTGCACCTGCCCAGACAGAAACGAGAGGAATTTTTCTTCGTCACAGGCTTTGACGGTGCTTTATATGATGAAAAACGCCATTTGACACCCTACAGCGTTTTTGAACTGAATCAATTATTGAATGATGGCATCAAATTTACCATTGCAACAGAACGTACCCCCGCAACTCTTATGTCGGAAATCGGTGGTCTGCATCTGAAACTGCCTGTCATTGCTATGGATGGGGCGGTGCTTTACGACCTGAATGAAAAACGGTATCTGGCTTGCAATGGTCTGTCTAAGGAAATGACAAAGAAAATCTGTGAATACCTGCAAGAGAAAGATTTTCACTATTTTCTAAATGTGGTACTGCAAGATGTGCTCCTCATTTATTACCGGGATTTCCATAATGAAGAAGAACGAAAACTTTATGAACGGGCGAGAAAATCCCCTTATCGGAATTATGTATATGGTGATGTGCCAGAAGAAGGGATTCCCGTTTATTTTCTGCTGGTGCTGAAAAATGAGGATGCAGACGAGGTGGAACAGGAATTGCGGCAGATGGAAGGGGCGGAAGAATTGCTGTTTTTGCGTGACCGCTCAGAAACACCGCCGGATTACTGCCATTTGAAGATTTATCACAAAAACGCCACCAAGGAATATATGGTGCGTCGGTTGCTGGAAAGCGTCAGCGGTATGGGTAACCGAAAAGTCGTCGCTTTCGGCAGCAATAAAAACGATATTTCCCTTATGAACTGGGCAGACTTGTCTTATGCTACCGCAGACGCAACACCGGAGGCAAAGGCTGTTGCCGATTATCAGCTCCGGGGACACCATGGGGACGGCGTGGTGCGGACCATTTTGCATTTGTATGAACCACTGCCTTGGGAGAAAATCCCACCCAGACGCAGAAAAGAAAAAGGAGAACAGAAGAAATGACACAAGACTTGAATATATTTTCCCGGGCGGAACTGCTGCTGGGAGAAGAAGCTTTGGAAAAACTCCGTTCTGCCCGTGTGGCACTCTTTGGCATTGGCGGCGTAGGCTCTTTTGCGGCGGAAGCCCTGGCAAGAGGCGGCGTGGGACATATCACTTTGGTGGATGGGGATACGGTGAGCATCACCAACATCAACCGCCAATTGATTGCCCTTCATTCCACTGTGGGAAAAGAAAAAACCGCAGTCATGGCAGAGCGTATCGCTGATATTTCACCGGAAACAGAAGTAGAAACTTATCCCGTGGTCTATGGGGCGGAAAATCGGGATTTGCTGGATTTTTCTACCTATGATTACGTCATTGACGCCATCGATACCGTTACCAGTAAGCTGATTCTCATTGAAGAAGCCAAAAAAGCAGGGGTGCCTGTCATCAGCTGCATGGGAACGGGGAATAAATTCCATCCCGAACGCTTTGAAGTGACGGACATTTCCAAAACCTCTGTATGTCCTCTGGCAAAAGTCATGCGGAAAGAACTGAAAGTACGAGGCATCAAAAACGTGAAAGTGGTGTATTCCAAAGAAGAACCCCAAAAGCCAGCGGCATCCACAGAAACAGGCAAACGCCAGATTCCCGGCAGCCTTTCCTTTGTGCCGCCGGTGGCTGGGCTACTGCTGGCTGGGGAAGTCATCCGCCATATTGCAGGCATTACAGATTGAGATTAAGCCGAAAATTTCTATGCATTTTTTGATAGAAGTTTTCGGCTTTTTTGTATCATCAATTTTATCAAAATCCATGTTGCGCCGCCAAAGAAAAACGGCTATAATGGAACGAGTTTTGGAAAAGAAGTGTAACAAAAGAAAAGGAGCAGTTATGGATACGTTTTTGCCTTATTTGATTGTATGCCCCATGGTTTTTATGGCGGGACTCATAGACGCAGTGGCTGGCGGCGGCGGGCTCATTTCCCTGCCGGCTTATATGATTGCCGGGGTGCCTGTTCATGGCGCCATTGCCACCAATAAAATGAGTGCGGCTATGGGTACAGTGATTGCCACTTATCGTTATGGAAAAAGCGGTTTCATTCACTGGAAGCGTGCGCTGCCTTGTGTGGTATTCGCTTTGGGCGGCTCTTATATTGGCGCAAGAATCACTTTGCTGTTGTCTGAACGCAGCATCCAGATTCTCATGCTGTTCATCCTGCCTGTGACTGCTCTGTATGTGCTGAGAGGCCGCAGTCTGGACGCGGAACGGGTACCCTACAGCTATGGCAGAACCGTTTTGCTCAGTGTGCTGATTTCCTTCTGTATCGGCATTTATGATGGCTTCTACGGTCCCGGCACAGGAACATTCCTTTTGCTGCTGCTGACAGGATTGGCGCATATCGGTCTGACAGAAGCGGCAGGCACCACAAAGGTCATCAATCTCAGCACCAATATTTCCGCATTGGTGGTATTCCTCCTCAATGGGGTAGTGATGCTGCCTTTGGGCATTGTGGCTGGGCTGTTCAGCATTGCCGGAAATTATGTGGGCACACGGATTTTTACGGAAAAAGGCACGAAATTTGTGAAGCCTTTTATACTGGTGGTACTGGTGATTTTCTTCATCAAAGTTCTGACAGAATTATTTGGATAACACAAAAAAGACGATTCTTAAAAAAGAATCGTCTTTTTTTACGCCTCTTGGGGCTGTTGTTTGCCAAGTCTGCGCCAGATGGTAGTGGAAATAATCACCGTCAATGCGCCGGAGATGGCAGGCGTGATAAAAATCCCCGTAACGCCCAAAATCTGCGGAAAGACTGCCAGAGAAAGGGCAGGGAAAATCAGTGCCCGGAACAGCATGATAGTCAACGAATCCCTTGCCCGGTCCATGGCGGTGAGGAAAGAGCTGATGACCATATTCAGCCACAGGAACAGATAGGCTGGTGCGTATAGCCGCAGAGCGGTGACAGTCATTTCCAGCACTTCTTCGGAATTGTCCTGTAAGAATAGGGACGCCAGTTCTTTGGGGAAGCATACCATAGCCAGCAGACAGACCAGAGAAATGGTCGCCGTGACTTTACAGCTCAAACGGAAAAATTCCCTTGCTTTCTGGTGATTGCCTGCGCCGATGTTGTAGCTCACTGGCGGCTGGAGGGAGTCCAGAATCCCATAAAGTGCCATGAGCAGCAGACTGTCCAAATACATAACGATGCCGTAAGCGGCAACGGCTGTACCGCCACCTAAGTGCAGCAGAAAAGCGTTGACCACCGTGGACATGAAGGAGCCGGAAATGTTGTTGAAAAATTCCGAACTGCCGTTATGGAAAATGCCCAATGTGGTGGAAAGGGAAATCCGCGGGTGGGTGAAGCGCAGTGTCAGTTTCCTAAGGACAATAGGTGTCAGGGCAATGAGCACCCCAAGGGTCATGCTGACAGATGTGGCAAGGGCGGCAAAGCGGATGTCCAGCCGCAGATATGCCAAGAAGAACCAGTCCAGAATGATGTTCAGCACTGCCACGGAAATGTTCATCCACATGCTGAAATTGGCTTTGCCGCAGATCCGCAGATAGTTGTCAACGGCGAACAGGGGCATGATGGCAGGCATGAAATAAAGGAAGATCCTTGTGTAGTCCCATGCCACTTCCGCCAAAGTGGTATCTTTGATCAAAAGGGTGATAAGTCTTGGTGCCGCAAGAAATCCCACTAGGGAGAACAGGACACCAATGCCCAGAATCATGCAGAAAGCCGCGGAAAATAGTCCGTTAGCTTCTTTATTTTTTCCTTGCCCCAATAAAAGGGCAATTTTTACAGAGGAGCCTACTGCCACCATGTCCCCTACGGCAAAGAGAATCATAATAACGGGAAAGGCTAAGTTTACTGCCGCCAGTGCGTGACTGCCGATGTATCGTCCTACGAAAATACCGTCGATCATCATGTAGATGGACGAAACCACCATGGCTAAAAGCCCCGGCAGGGCACAGCGGAAAAATATCTTTCTGGTAGGCAGTGTTGCGAATTGTACTTCGTTCATAAGCGTTCATCAAGACAAATTTCTCCGATATAGGAAAGCATTTCGGAGAATTTCTCGATTTCCTCCTTTGAATAGCGTTGTTCCATGGACTCACTGATTTGTTTGTTGAGTTTTGTGTAAATAAACTGGGTATCCGCGTCAAAAGAATCTGCGTTGAAATACAGGAAGTATTCCCGTTTGTCGGCGGGATTCTGTTTTCGGGTCACATAGCCAGCCTTTTCCAGCACATTGATTTTCTGGGTGACAGAAGGTCTTGCGATGTGGAGCATATCTGCCAGCTTGGAAGGGGTATATTCTCCCTGATGGGCGGATATGATGTCCAGATACAGACTGCTGTTATAGCTCAGTTTGGCGTATGCCGGGTGTTCATTGCGGATGCGTAGCTCTAAAATACCCATGTCGTGAAAAAATTTTGTGATGGCTTCTCCAATGCCCATCAGTTACCGCCTCCTATGATAAAAATTAGTTAAGATTGCCTAATAATTAAGATTACCTAATCATTTTAGCAGGGGCTTTTCCATTTGTCAAGAGGGGCTGCATGCAGATAACTGTTGAGAAAATCATGGTTCTGTGGTATACTATATTACTGCATAAACAGAAAACAGGCAGAAAGGAAGGCGATACTGTGCCGGAAAAATCATTCGATGTGGCAAGAAATATCCGCATGACCCAGGAGCTGCAGTGCCAAATGCTCTCTCAGGTGGCGGATCTGTTTACAGCCATGCACAACAATGCCTCAAAAGCGGAACAGACAGAGCTTCTGGCAAAGCTGGAGATCAGTCTGCGGCTTCTGGCAGGACGGCTGGGCATCTCTCAGGATGGACTGAGCCGGAAAGCGGCGATGACTTTGAAGGCGGCGTTGGTGCAGGAAGATGTATCTGCATGGAAAAGTGATCTGCTGACCGTTTTGCATGAACTGGAAGAAACATAAACAGTCACAGAAAGGCTTTTGAAAAAGCCAAACAGCTTGGAGGCTGCAACATGGAAGAAAAAAAAGAAGAAACAAAGAAAGGAAAGGAAGGACGGCTGCTCATCGGGATGGCAGTGGCTGTGCTGGTGGTGATTCTTTGCTTGATGCTGGATGTACGCATTGGCGTAGGGGCATTGGTGGGGATCGTGGCAGGCAGTTTTCTGCGTCCGCTGCTCAAAGACCTCTTTACGGATGAACCCCAGGAGGAGCCTGAGGAAAACCGTTTTCTGGATACGGCAGTGCTTCGGGAAAATTTCTCCATTCCCCAAAATCTGCCCATTCCTTACGCTGTGCTGGATATTCGTGGCAGGGTCATGATGTATAATGCGCCTTTCGCGGCAGTGTTCCCCAATAGTGAGGACGCGAAACCTGTCATCGAAGTGCTGCGGAAAACCAGCGGCGCCGGAGAACCTCAGAGAGTCACCGTAGGCGACCGTTCTTACAAAGCTGCTCTGAACCACTGCGATGTGGTGGACAAAAGCGGCGCTGTGGGGGCAGTTCTGACCCTCATTATGGTGGACATCACCAAAACCTGTCAGCTGGAGAAAGAATTGGAGGAACAGGAAACCGTTGTAGGTATGATCCTTTTGGACAACTACGACGATGTGCTGGACAGCATCGACGAAAACCGACTGCCCATCCTCTCTGCCCTCATTGATAGAAAGTTCAATCAGCTGGCACAGGCGGCAGATGCCGTTATCAAAAAACTGGAGAAAGACCGCTACATTTTCCTGCTCTCTAAGGGCAGTCTGGAGCGGCTGAAAGAAAAGAAATTCGAGCCTTTTAACGAGATCAAGGAAATCTCCGTAGGGGAACACATTCCTGTAACCCTCAGTATGGGTATCGGTATCGGCGGCGGCTCTCTGGAGGACGCCATGGCAAACGCAAAAGCGGCTATGGACTTGGCTCTGGGCCGGGGCGGCGATCAGGTGCTCATCAAAGACGGGGAAAAATACCTGTTCTTCGGCGGCAAGAGCGGCGAAATCCACCGCAATGCCCGTATCCGTGCCCGTGTCAAAGCGGATGCCCTCATGGAACTGATGGGGGATGCTTCTGACATTCTGGTCATGGGGCATAAGAATGCCGATCTGGACAGCTTGGGCGCTTGTATCGGTATCTGCGCCATGGCAAAGAGCATTGGGAAAAAATGCAACATCGTCATGGACAAAGTCAGCGTAGGCGTCAAACGCCTTTGCGATAAAATGGATGAAAGCGGCAAATTCGGCGGTGTCATTGTGGATGGCGTAGACGCTATGCGTATGATCAATGACAAAACACTGCTGGTTATTGTGGATACCCACAGAGAATCCATGGTAGACAGCAGACAGGTGCTTATGGCGGCGAAGAAAATCGTCGTTTTTGACCACCACCGCAAGAGTACCGATTTCATCGAACAGGCGGTGCTCATTTATCATGAGCCTTACGCTTCGTCCACATCTGAACTCATTACCGAAATGATTCAGCATATGGACAAAAAAGTAAAACTGCATCAGATCGAAGCCGATGCCCTGTTGGCAGGTATCACTGTAGATACCAAAAACTTCTGCGTGAAAACCGGCGCCATGACCTTTGAGTCTGCGGCGTTCCTTCGCAGAAACGGTGCTGACAGTATTCGGGTGCGGCTGCTGTTCCAAAACGACATGGACGCTTACAAGGCGAAAGCTACAGCTGTCCGGGATGCGGAACTGTTCCGGGATCATATTGCCATTTCCGTCTGCCCTTCCGATGTGGAAAATTCCACACTGACAGCGGCACAGGCAGCAGACGATCTGATGAACGTCACAGGCATTCAGGCATCCTTTGTCTGCTGCAAGGTGGAAGATACAGTCTATATTTCCGCCCGCAGCTTTGGGGAGATCAATGTGCAGAGAGTTATGGAAAAACTGGGTGGCGGCGGTCATCTGACGGTTTCCGGTGCGCAGCTTCAGGACTGCACCGTTGAGGAAGCCAAGGAAAAAGTCCGCGCAGCCATTGAAGAATATTTGGAGGAGGAAGCATAATGAAACTGATTTTATTACAGGATGTAAAAAGTGTCGGCAAAAAAGGCGACTTAATCAATGCCAGCGAAGGCTATGCAAAAAATTTCCTGCTGCCCAAAAAACTGGCAGTAGAAGCTACAAAATCCAACCTGAACGACTATGAACTGAAGCAGAAAGCAGAAGCAAAACGCAAACAGGAAGAACTGGAAAAAGCTCAGGAAATGAAAAAACAGCTGGATGAAAAAGTTGTCATCATCAAAGTAAAAACAGGCAGCAACGGCAAGCTGTTCGGCTCTGTTACAAACAAAGAAGTTGCAGAAGAAATCATCAAACAGACAGGTATGGATCTGGATAAAAAGAAAGTATCCATTGGCGATTCCATCAAAATGCTGGGCGAAAGAACAGCAGTCATCAAACTGCATCCTAAGGTAACAGCAGAAGTGACTGTAAAAATCGTAGAAGCCTAATTGATGCAAACATAAAAGGAGGCGGGAAATATGGAACAACAAAATACATCCGGTCAGGCGGAAATCTTCCAGAATGTACCGCCCCATGACGATGCGGCAGAATTGGCAGTGCTTGGTGCCATGTTCTTGGACAGAGAAGCGGCGTCTTTGGCATTGGAAATGCTGACAGGTGAGGATTTCTACCGCCCTGACCATAGACAGGTCTTTGAAGCGGCAGAAGAACTTTACCACAGCGGTGTGCCCATCGACATGATTACCGTGAAGAATAAACTGGAGGAAAAGCAGGTCTTTGAACAGATTGGCGGCCTGCCTTTCCTTGCCAATATCTCCACTTCCGTGGGCAGCTCTGCAAATATGCGTCATTACGCTGCCATTGTGGAGGAAAAATCCGTATTGCGTCGGCTCATCCGTACGGCGAATAATATTTCCCAGATGAGTTACGAAGGCAAAACCGATGTAAACGCCATTATGGATACGGCGGAAAAAGGCATTTTCGATATCATGCAGAACCGCCATTCCGACCAGTTCCACCATATCCGGGATATTGCCGTGGATTCCATTGAAAAAATCGAGGATATCTACCGTTCCAAAGGGAAACTGACTGGCGTACCGACAGGTTTTGTGGACTTCGACCAGAAAACAGCGGGACTTCAGAAATCTGACCTGATTTTGCTGGCAGCCCGTCCTTCCATGGGGAAAACGGCCTTTGCCCTGAACATCATCCAGAATGCTGCCATCCGCAGCAATGTGCCTACAGCGGTATTTTCTCTGGAAATGAGCCGGGAACAGCTGGTAAACCGTATGCTGTGTTCCGAAGCCATGCTGGATGCCCAGAGGCTCCGTACAGGGGAACTGACAGACAGCGACTGGGCAGATTTGATTCAGGCCATGGGTCCTCTTTCTCAGGCACCTATTTACATTGACGATACCCCCGGGGTTACCCCTATGGAGGTCCGCTCCAAATGCCGCCGCCTGAAGGTGGAAAAAGGTCTTGGACTTATCGTTATCGACTATTTGCAGCTTATGAGCGGCAACAGCCGGAACGATTCCAGACAGCAGGAGATTTCCGAAATCTCCCGTTCCCTCAAGGCAATTGCCAGAGAAATGGAAGCGCCAGTCATTGCCCTTTCTCAGCTGTCCCGTGCCTGCGAACAGCGTGCAGACCATAGACCCATGCTCTCCGACCTGAGAGAATCCGGCGCCATCGAACAGGACGCCGATGTGGTGGCGTTCCTCTATCGTGATGAGTATTATTTCCCCGATACGGAAAAGAAAAATCAGGCGGAACTGATCATTGCCAAACAGCGTAATGGTCCGACGGGTACCGTTGATTTGACCTGGATGGGTCAGTATACCAAATTTGGTAATTTCCTGAAAAAATTCTAAAAATGGAAGCGAAAAACCTCGGTTTGAATGGAAGGAATTTCCAGTCATTCCGGGGTTTTCTCATTGTTTTGTAATTTTTTCCGTGGATTGGAGAAGTGGGGGTTGACGTTGATTTTGGGAAAGCATATACTAATGGTGGAGAAAAATGACAGGTAAGAAAGTAATGACGGAGGTGAACCGAATGGACGGCAGTAGCGAGAGTATCCCTTTGGGTCCTGAGCGATGGTATTTGAATATCACAGCGGAAATGTCGCATCCTTTTGGTTCCTTTTTTTCTATGGTGAAATAGGGGCTTGCTTTTCTGTGCGCGTTTTTCGGAAAATTGTATGACGACATTTTCTGCTGACACTTTTGCAAAGACAATGGTGTTTTTTTATTGTCTGAAAAACGAGGTGAAAAACAGTGGAGGAAATGCAGACGCTCTTTGACCATTTCAATGAACTCATGGACAAAGGGGCATATATACAGTTAAAACAGGAATTGAACGAGGAAAACGCCGCCGACTTGGCGGAATACTTCGAGGAACTGTCTGCGGAAAAACAGCTTTTCATTTTCCGACTGCTGACCAAGGATATGGCAGCGGAAGTATTTTCCTATATGGACAGCGACACCCAGGAACATATCGTTCATTCCATTACAGATAAAGAAGTGCGCAACATCGTAGACGAAATGTTCCTGGACGATACGGTGGACTTTCTGGAAGAAGCACCTGCCAATCTGGTAAAAAAGGTGCTGCGCAACACCGACGCGGAAACCCGCGCCCTCATCAACCGATTTTTGAACTATCCGGAAAATTCCGCCGGAAGTTTGATGACTATTGAGTTTGTGAAACTCAGAGGCGGTATGACCGTAGATGTTGCCATGAAGCAGATCAAGCGGACAGGCATGGATAAAGAAACCATCTATACCTGTTATGTCATCGACGGCCAGAGAAAACTTATCGGCGTTGTACCCCTCAGGACGCTGATTTGTGCCAAAGATGAAGAACTGGTGCAGGATTTGATGGAAGAAGACGTGGTATCTGTACACACCACCGACGACCAGGAAGAAGTTGCACAAATCTTCAAGAAATATAACTGGATGGCGCTGCCTGTGACGGACTTGGAAAACCGTCTGGTGGGCATCATCACCGTGGACGATATCGTGGACGTTATCGAACAGGAAACCACGGAAGATATGGAAAAAATGGCGGCATTGCTGCCTTCCGATGAAGAATATCTGAAAACCCCCGTGCTGAAGCTGGCACGAAACCGTATTGTGTGGCTGTGCGTACTGATGGTATCCGGTACCCTCAGTTCCTTGGTTATCAGCCATTATCAGACGTTGTTGGCAACGGTTATGGCGCTTTCCAGTTTCATCACCATCATCACAGGTACCGGGGGGAACGCAGGCTCTCAGGCTTCCACCATGATCATTCGTGGTATGGCCTTGGGAGAAATCGAAGTGAAAGACGTGCTCCGGGTTGTCTGGAAAGAAGTCCGGGTCGGCGCCCTTTGCGGTATTGCCCTGGGGGCAGTCAATATGGTACGTATGACGTTTTTCAGCCCCAGTACGGGCTTTTTGGTAGACTTTACCGTTTCCATCAGTATGGCAGCTGTTGTGGTGCTTTCTAAGACCATCGGCTGTACCCTGCCTATTCTGGCAAAGATTTTGAAGGTAGACCCAGCTATGATGGCAGGTCCTTTGATTTCCACACTGGTGGACGCTGTGGCATTGATTATTTATTTCAGCATTGCGACCGTATTGCTGATGTAAATAAGAATCTGGATTTTGAAGGAGGTGTGACATGGAAGAATGGAATGAAACGGTGGAAAAGTGGCAGGAACTCATGGAAAAAGGACATTATGTGCAGCTCCGTGAAGAACTGAATGAAGAAAACCCTGCCAACGTGGCAGAATTTCTGGAAGAACTGCCGGCAGATAAGCAATTGTTCCTTTTCCGTCTGCTGTCTAAGGATATGGCGGCAGAAGCATTCTCTTTCCTGGATAATGATACTCAGGAAATGCTGGTCACATCCATTACGGATACGGAAGTACGGAACATCGTGGATAATATGTATCTGGACGATACCATCGACTTTCTGGAGGAAGCCCCTGCCAATCTGGTAAGCAAAGTTCTGCGAAACACCGATAGGGAAACCCGCGCCCTTATCAACCGTTTCCTGCATTATCCCGAAAACTCTGCCGGAAGCTTGATGACCGTCGAGTTTGTGCACCTTTCCAAAACCATGACGGCAAAGCGTGCCATGGAAATCATCCGCAAAAACGGTCTGGATAAGGAAACCATTTACACCTGTTATGTCATCGACGACAAAAAGCATCTGGTGGGGGTATTGCCCCTTAGAACACTGCTGTTCGCCGATGAGGATAAACGGGTAGAGGAACTGATGGAGGAAGATGTGATCTCCATTGCCACTTTGGACGACCAGGAAGAAGCGGCAAATCTGTTCCGTAAATACAGCTTTATCGCCTTGCCTGTAGTAGACGGGGAAAACCGTCTGGTGGGCATCATCACCGTAGACGATATCGTGGACGTTATCGACGAAGAAACCACAGAAGATATGGAAAAAATGGCGGCGTTGCTGCCTTCCGATGAAGTATATCTGAAAACACCTGTAACAAAACTGGCACGAAACCGTATTGTGTGGCTGTGTGTACTGATGATTTCCGGTACCCTCAGCAGTGCCATCATTTCCGGCTATGATGCCATCCTCAGTCAGGCGGTGCAGTTGGCAGCATTCATCCCCGTTCTGACAGGTACCGGCGGGAATGCCGGTTCCCAGACCTCTGCCACCATCATTCGTGGGATGTCCTTAGGGGACATTCGCCCCAGAGATATTCTGCGGGTTATGGGGAAAGAAGTGCAGGTGGGGATGATTTGCGGTGTCCTTCTGGCGGCACTGAACTTCATCAAACAGACCATTTTCAGCCCTTCCACGGACATTATGGTGGACCTGACTGTTTCTGTCAGCATGGGCTTTGTGGTTGTTGTGGCAAAAGCCATGGGCTGTGTTCTGCCTATTGGCGCAAAAGTTTGTAAATTAGACCCTGCCATCATGGCTGGTCCCCTCATCACCACGGTGGTGGATGCTGTGGCGCTGGTGATTTTCTTCAATGTGGCACAGTGGCTTGTACTGTAAAAAAAGAGAGAACTCCTTTCGTTGAACTGAACCCAAAAAGTTAGACAATATTTTCAAATTAAAATTGTTTAAGAAGCCAGAAGGGCTTGTTGTCTGTAAATTGCAGGTGGCAAGCCCTTTAACTTTGCTTTGATTCGATGGTTATTATAATAATCTAAATATTCCACCAGTTCCTGCTTGAAATGTTCCATAGATTGAAACTGTTGAAGATAGAGAAGTTCGCTCTTGAGCAATCCAAAGAAATTTTCCATGACAGCATTGTCCAGACAGTTACCCTTTCGGCTCATACTTTGCCGGATTCCTTTTTGTTTGAGCATTTGGCGG
>NZ_FRAH01000153.1 GCF_900142265.1 Anaerotignum lactatifermentans DSM 14214
CTACTACAATATATTTATGGTTAATATCCCTTACAGCCAGTAAGGAATTATCCATCTTGTTGCTTAAGCTGTATAATGATGGAGCAATAGGTATATCGTCTCCCTTTCTTGGACTTTGCGTCCGTATTATAGACTGATAACCAGCTCCTCATTCGCAGCGTTCGTTTTATGCAGGTTGAATCGCCATAGGCGCATTCGTGTCACACCACAGTAGATTGAATAGGCAATGAGTAAAACTGGTACTTATCCATTGCAATAATTCTTAAGGAGTGACAAATTTATGAACGCAGTAGGTATCGATGTTTCTAAAGGTAAAAGTATGGTTGCAATCATGCGCCCATTTGGCGAGACTGTCTCTCCACCTTTTGAAATAAAACACACAGCCAGTGACATCCATTCACTTGTTGAGCTCATCAACTCTGTTGAAGGCGAATCTCGAATTGTAATGGAGCATACAGGACGTTATTACGAAGTCCTTGCCCATCAACTTTCCGAAGCAAATCTTTTCGTCAGTGCCATTAACCCAAAGCTTATCAAGGATTTTGATAACGATTCCCTCCGCAAAGTCAAATCTGACAAAGCTGACGCTGTTAAGATTGCCCGATATGCACTTGACAAGTGGCACAATCTCAAACAGTATAGTGTTATGGATGAATTACGAAATCAGCTTAAAACCATGAACCGTCAGTTCAGCTTTTATATGAAGCATAAGACGGCTATGAAGAATAATCTCATTGGAATCCTTGACCAAACCTATCCTGGCGTGAATGCTTACTTTGACAGTCCTGCTCGCAGTGACGGCAGCCAGAAATGGGTTGATTTTGCATCTACATACTGGCATGTGGACTGTGTCCGTAAGATGTCTCTAAATGCTTTTACCTGCCATTATCAAAACTGGTGCAAACGCAAGAAGTACAACTTCAGCCAGTCAAAGGCTGAGGAAATCTATGGAAAAGCAAAGGAGCTTGTTCCTGTACTTCCAAAGGATGACCTTACAAAGCTTATTATCAGGCAGGCTGTTGACCAGCTTAATAGTGCTTCTACAACCGTTGAATCACTACGTACCTTGATGAATGAAACCGCCTCAAAACTACCCGAGTATCCTATTGTTATGGATATGAAAGGGGTTGGACCTTCACTTGGTCCTCAGCTCATGGCTGAGATTGGAGATGTTTCACGATTTACTCATAAAGGTGCTATTACTGCATTTGCTGGTGTAGATCCCGGTGTTAATGAATCCGGTATTTATGAACAAAAAAGTGTGCCAACTTCAAAGCGTGGTTCTTCTGAGCTCAGGAAAACCTTGTTTCAAGTAATGGATGCTTTGATTAAAACCAAGCCACAGGATGACCCTGTATATCGGTTTTTAGATAAGAAACGTGCTCAAGGTAAACCTTACTATGTCTACATGACAGCGGGTGCCAACAAGTTTCTAAGAATCTACTATGGTCGAGTGAAAGAATATCTTGCAACTCTTCCAGAATCCTAATTATCCACTACAATTTTCAGACCAGCACTGGTGTGGTGGTCTTATTTTGATACCCAATTTTCAACCTGTATAAAATTTTCAATGTTCTTTTAATTTAGCCTTGACTTTTTATTTGCAGGCT
>NZ_FRAH01000024.1 GCF_900142265.1 Anaerotignum lactatifermentans DSM 14214
GTATTTGCTGTTCGCGCTGCGCCCCAGTCGGTACCGCGCCGCCGTTTTCGGGGAAATGGGTTCGGCTATGGCTGCCGCGTCATAGTAGTATTTCTTTTCTTTCGTCAGCAGGAAGATATGTTCATAGCAGCGGGTCGGGCGGTCTTTGCAGCTTTCCGGCATGGGGTTTTCTTTCTGCCAGATAATATCGCTCCGCAGATACCACCCGTCCGAGCGCAGGGAAAAGGCTAAGAGCCACGGGATACCGATTAAATCTTTTTGCTTGATACCCGCCGCTTTTCGTGCGATTGATACGCTTTGCCCGTTCCTGCCTTTCGGGTTTTTCGGGTCGGTAGAGCTGCCTTTGCTTCCAGTGCCGCAGTAAGTGTCTGCGATATTCAGCCAGAGCGTCCCGTCCGGGCGCAGCACCCTCCGCAGCTCCCGGAAAATCACGGTCAACCGCCGGATATATTCCTCCGGCGTGTCCTCGCGCCCTATCTGCATGGTAAGCCCGTAATCGCGCAGCGCGTAGTAGGGCGGGCTTGTCACGGCACAATGGACGCTTTCAGAGGGAAGTTCCCGCAGGGCATACAGCGCGTCCCGGTTGATAATGGTGTCTGTCGTCAGCCCGTTCATGCTTCCCCCACTTCCTCCGGCTTCGTCGTCATTACCTTGTAAAGCTCCGTGTCCTTCGGGAAGCGGTCTACAAAAGGCAGCACCACGTTCCCGTAGAAGATAAGCCCCTCGCCCGCTTCGGTGTGGGTCACATACTTCATCTGCTGCGGGGAAATGCCTAACTGTCCTGCAAGGATAGCCCGGTCGCCCTGTGCCTGATTGAGCATGAGGACAAAATCGCTGTTCTCAAAGATATTCTCCACTTCGCGGGAAGCAAGCAGGTCTTTGACGTTCTGGGTAATGGCGGTCGGAATGCCGCCCCACTTACGGAAACGCTTCCAAATCTCCACGGAATAGGCGGCGGTCTGTTCTTCTTTCAAAAGCAAGTGAAATTCGTCCATGTAGTAGCGCGTCGCTTTTTTCTCTGCCCGGTTGACCGTCACGCGGTTCCATACCTGGTCTTGCACAATGAGCATACCTAACTTTTTGAGCTGTTTCCCAAGCTGCTTAATGTCAAAGCAGACAAGGCGGTTGGAAAGCTCCACGTTCGTCCTGTGGTTGAACACGTTAAGACTGCCGGAAACGTAAAGCTCCAACGCCGCCGCAATCCGCGCCGCTTCCGGCTCCGGCTGCTTCAAAAGTTCATTGTAAAGGTCGCCAAGGACAGGCATTTTCGCCGGGTCGGGGTCGGCAAGAAACGGTCGGTACACATTCCGTACAGCCCGGTCAATGACGGTCTTATCGACAGGCTGCAAGCCCTCCTTGCCGCCGATAACAAGCTCGCAGAGGGAAAGGATAAAGTCGCTTTTTAAGGCAAGGGGGTTGTCGTCCTCGGAATAGTTGAGGTTTATATCCATAGGGTTTACATACTGTGGCTTGCCGTCCATGCCTTTCCCCGCCGGGGAGAGCCGCACCACCTGTCCGTTGAGCCGCTGCACAAGGGAAAAATACTCGGCTTCCGGGTCGCAGATGATAATATCGTCGTCCGTAATGAGAAACGCATTTGTCATTTCCCGCTTTGCCGCAAAGGATTTCCCGCTTCCCGGCGTCCCAAGGATAAGCCCGTTCGGGTTTTTGAGCTGCTTCCGGTCGCAGAGTATCATGTTGTTAGAAAGCGCGTTCAGCCCGTAGTAAAGGGCTTCCCCGGTCTGGAAAAGCTCCTGCGTGATAAAGGGGATAAAGATTGCGGTACTGCTCGTCGTCAAGCCCCTCTGGATAGGGACAAGGTTCTCGCCCAGAGGGACGCTGCTCATCAAGCCTGCTTCCTGCTGATAGTCAAGCCGGGTAAGGGCGCAGTTATATTTCTGTGCGATACCCGCCGCCGCGAACACGTCATTTTCCAGTTTCCGCTTCGTGTCTGCCATGTTTACCACAAGGAAGGTCAACAGGAACATTCGCTCATTCCTGCTTTGTAAATCCTGCAAGAGATTTTTCGCTTCGCTGCCGAACGTGGCAAGGTCGGACGGGATAATATCCATGTCGTACCCGGAACGGACAGCTTTTTTCTGTTCCTCAATCTTCATCTTGTCAAGGTCTGTGATTTTCCGCTTAATGGTCTTTATGGCTTCCGTCTGGTCGATACTGCGGATATGTAAGTTTACGATTACGCCCGTTTCCAAGTCCAGAATGTCGGCAAGCATACGGTCGTTCAGTTCCGGCGCAAGGATTTCAAGGAAGCTGACTGCGCCGATTTTACGCCCCATGCGGAAATACCTGCCCTCCCCGAACCGGAAAGAGGACGGGGCGATAAAGTCCTTTGTAGTAAGCCCTGCCGGGGCAAGCCAGTCATAGGAAAACGCGAACGGCTCCCCGTCCGGGTGGAATACCCCATGCAGCACCTTTAAGCGTTCCTGCCCGTTTAAGGGGCGGGCGGTCACGCCAAGCACTTTAAAATTGTTGAGTATGTCGGTTTCAATACGGGCAAGGCGGGATTTTGCCGCCGCCGGATTGCCGGCTTCAATGGAAAATGTAATATACTTGTGCTTCACAAGCCCGTTGTTCCCTTTGGAGAGCTGATTTTTCAGCATACCCGCGTACTCGCTGCGGATTGAGTTGAAAGCGTCGTCCTGCATGGGAATATCTATGGCTTTTTCCGCTTCCTCCCGCTGCGTTCCCTGATTGATAAAGGAAAGCTGCACGCTTACGCTTGCGTCAAAGTAGTTGAGGAAGTCGCACCAGTTTTCAAAAATGGCGGTCTTATCGTCGCTGCCTGCAAGCTGATAGTTGATGTCCTCAAACACGATACTCTTTGAATACTTTTTATCCGTTACCTGGCAGATACCGTCCGGGTACATCTGCAAGTAGGGAATGGTCTGCTGCGCGGTGTGGGCTTTCCCGTCGCCTTTTGCCTGTCTTATAATGCTTTCAATCTGTTTCTTTTCGGCGCGGGTCAGCTTCCTTTTTCCCTTTGCGGGGACGGCTGCCCGCGCCTGCGCTGCCTGTCTTTTTGACAATCGCTGATACCTCCTTTTCAAGTTTTCTCTGCCGTTCCAGAACGGCGTAAAGGTTTTCCGTCTGGTAGGGGCGTTCCTTTGGACGGATAAACTGGGTCTGTATGATGTTCTTTACAATCACTTCAAGGGGCTGCCCGTGTTTCTCATACATGGCAAAGAGGAAGCAGGGCAGCATGACGACAATCATAGCCATAGCCGCAAGGCTCGTCCCTGCGCTGCCTTTGAGTAAAAAGAAAAGCGGCAAGCCTGCGCCCAGGGCTGCCGCAAAACAAATGAGCTGCCGCTTCGTTAGGTTGAAAGCGACTTTTGTTTTGACTTTGGATAAATCTTTCGGTACGGGTACATACGCCAAGTGAAAACCTCCTTTCTGCGGGGAAGCTCCCCGCGTTTAATGTGCATTGAGGATTGATTTTGCCAGTGCGCCGGATTTGAACAGGGAAAAACAGAGGATAACCGTATAGGCTGCAAGGGAGAATATCGCGCTGTGTAAGTTATCGGCGACAATCATATCATTTACAAGAACGGCGTAAATGCCGACGCATATCATAATGAGGAACCCTTGAAAGCCAAGGGCGAACAGCCCTTTCAGGTAGTTGTTCCCTATCTGTCCCCATTCCCGGTTTGTCATGGTTGCAAATGGGATAGGCGATACCGAACAGTAAAGGTAAATTTCAATCATTCTGCCGTAGAGGATAACCGTTATCAGTACGGACATGATTTTCATGCACAAGCTCACAAGGCTTGTTTCAAGCATGAGTAAGAGAAGTTCGGGGATTTCCATTCCTTCAAGCCCCTCCTGCATGGAAGCAAGGGCTTCGGCAGCGTCGATAGCCGTATCGCTGCTGATTACCCCCGCCGCGCCGGAAACAATGTGCTGCGCCATGTCAAAGACTGCCATAGTAATGTCAAAGGTATGCGTTACCAGAAAGACGGCAACGAACGCTTTGAAAAACCACTTGAAAAACATAAAAGTGTCAATGTCGTGCAGATTGTTCTTTTCCGTTACCATGCTGATAAGCTCCACGCATAGGACGTAGGTAATGACAAGCCCCGCAATGGGGACGATTACATTCTCCGACAGGTTTTGTATCATGGAGAAGATGTTCGCGTTCCACCCCTGCGGGGTCTTGCCTACCTCGTTTGCGATAGTGCCTACCTTTTCGTTTACGTCCCCGAACATAGTTGACAGATTCCCGTTAATGGCTCCGATTAAGATACCCTTTATCCATTCGTTAATCGCGTCAAGTATGCTCTGCATAGGCGGTTACTCCTGCGGCTTATCCGAAAAGTCCGGCAAGCTGCGGTACAAGGAGCATACCGATAAGGGCAACGCCGCCGCCCGCCATAAGCTGTTTCATGCCCTGGCTTTTTGCTAATGTGCGATAAAGAAGTAATAGAAGTGTAAAAAATTTTGCCGTTCCTATCCGGCACTTAGGGCTGTGTCGGATAGGTCAGGCGTTAGGCTTCCGGCAAGTCTATCTTGCCGACAAAGCTGTAATAAATCTCAATGTCCTGCCTGCGGGTGCCGTTCTCGTCATAGCTGCACTCATGCACGACGATTTTCTCAATCATTTCCCGCAAGAGGGTGGGGGTCAATTCTTCAAAAGCAAGGTGCTTTCTCACAATCCCCATGAATTTCTCGGCGTTGACGGTGGCGGCCTGCGACTTGGAAAGTTCCTCCTGCAAAGCGGCAGCCCGGTCTTTCAGTTCCCGCTGCTCCTGCTCATAGTCCGCCGACAGCTCCATGAAACGCTCGTCGCTGATTTTGCCGCTTACATTGTCCTCATACAGCCGCTTGATAATGCGGTTCACTTCGGCAATGCGTGTCTGGGCCTGTTCAAGCTGCTTCGTGGCTGCGGCGGTCTTTCTCTTGCCGCCGATTTCGTTCTGCTGGATGAGCAGCTTTACAAAGCGGCTCTCATGCCTGGCGGCGTATTCCGTCACTTGCCGGAGATTGGAAAGCACGCCCGCCGTCAAAAGGTCGGTGCGGATAAAGTGTGCCGTACAGTCACGGGTACGCTTCTTGTAGCTGCCGCAGATATAACAGTCCTGCTTGCGGTTCTTGTTCTGATACCGCTGCTGATACAGCACATGGCCGCAGTCGGCGCAGAACAGCATACCAGAGAACAGCCCCACTTCATCATAGCGGTTCGGGCGTTTTCGCTGCTTGCGTAACTCCTGCACACGCTCCCATGTTTCCGTGTCGATAATCGGCTCATGGTGATTTGGGAAGATAGCCTGCTTCTCGATGGGGTTCTCAACGCTGTGCTTGACCTTGTAAGAGGGCTTCTCCGTCTTGAAGTTTACCAGACAGCCAGTGTACTCCCGGTTTTCCAGCAGATGGACGACGGTGTTTGTCGCCCACTTGCACTCATAGCCGGGGTGGTAGCGTCGGGTGCTGCCCGTCCTGCGGTATTCCAGCGTCCCCGGCGTGGGGATTTGCTGCTCCGTCAGCATACGGGCAATCTTGGTCGGGCCATTTCCCGCAAGGCAAAGCTGGTAAATCTGCCGGACAACCGGGGCGGCTTCCTCGTCAACGATATAGTTCTCGTCCTTGTCCATGAGATAGCCATAGACTGGCTTGCTGGTTACAGGCTTGCCGCTCATGCCTTTTGCTTTCTTTACTGCCTTGATTTTCTTGCTCGTATCTCTCACCAGCCATTCGTTAAATAAGTTCCGCAGAGGGGTAAAATCATTGTCCATGCCGCCGTTTGCGCTGTCCACGTTGTCATTGACAGCGATAAAACGCACTCCCTTTTGAGGGAACAGCATTTCCGTGTAAAATCCCACCTGCAAGTAATTACGCCCCAGCCTGCTCATGTCCTTGACTATGACGGTGCCGACTTTCCCGGCTTCAATGTCTGCAAGCATGGCTTGAAATCCGGGCCGCTGGAAGTTCGCACCTGAGTAGCCGTCGTCGGTGTACCAGCGCAGATTGGTAAAGCCGTTCTGCTTGGCGTAGGCTTCCAAAATCCGTTTCTGGAAAGAGATTTGTCAAGGGTGTTTTACCATTCAGCAACGAATTAAGGCATAAACAATATCACATTTTTATAATGCTTTTTGACCACAATCAGTCCGGCACTGATTGTGGTCTTTATTTTGGAAATGACATTTTCCCCTTAAATAAAGGAATCAATCGTCGTTGCGTTTTTCGTCAATATCTGCCATAATAAAAAGAAGTGTAAATAAAAGAAAAAGGGGGGAATTGCCATGCCGCAAACACCGTTTCATGCCTATTACAAGGCCCGACTTTTGGAACAACTGCCGGAAGCAGAACAGTTCCTTCCGGTCTTTGCATCATCGGATATTGAAATCTATCCGTTTCAGATTGCAGCGGCCAGCTTTGCCCTGCGTTCCCCCTATCAGAAAGGTGCCGTTCTGTGCGATGAAGCAGGTATGGGCAAGAGCCACGAGGCCATGCTGGTCATCAATCAAAAGTGGCTGGAGGGATACAGCCGGATTCTGTTGGTCATTCCCAATGCCGACCTGCTGCACCAGTGGACGGAAATGCTGGAGCGATTCTATACCGTCCCATATGTGGTGCTGACCAATCGGGACCAATGGCGGCAGAACACCAGTGAGGACAACTCCAACGCTTTTATCCAAGATGCCATTGTTATTACTACCTACGACTTCGCCGCCGACAATGAGGAGGCCGCAAAGGTAGTTAACTGGGATCTGACGGTATTCGAGGAAGCCAATGCCCTCTCTCCAGTCTACCGGGAGGACAACAAGCAGGCCAAGGCCCTCAAGCGGATCGCCGGAGACTCCTTCAAGCTGCTGCTGACCGGCACTCCCATTGAAAAGAACATCATGGACTTATACGGTCTGATCTGGTTCATCGACGAAACGCTGCTGCCGGGAGAAAAAGAGTTTCTGGCCCGGTATCTGCGCCGACCAGAGAACTACCCGGAACTCAGCGAACAGGTCAGCCGCTATTGTTTCCGTACCCTCCGTTCCCAGGCCAAGCACTACGCCAAGGTGACGGAACGTGTGCTGCTGACCGTGGAGTACACCCCCGGCAAGGCAGAGCGGCAGCTCTATGAGCTGCTGTACGCCTACATCAACCAGCCGGAAAAGCGAGCCTTTCCCGAAATGAACCAATATGACCTGGCTCTGCGGCTGCTGGGCCTGTTGGGTTCCTCTACGGCGGCAATTTTGCAAACCATCAAAGGTATCGTCAAGCGGCTCCAGGGGCTGGAAAACGCAGCGGACGAACTAAGCCAATGGCAAGAGATTCAAACCGCAGCCGAAAGCATTCCCCAGGATGCCAAGGCCGGTGAGCTGCTGACCGTTCTCAAACAGGGATTTTCCCTGATGAAGAAAACGGGAGCCAAACAGAAAGCGGTTATCTTCACCGAGAGCGTGGAAACCCAGAAGATGCTCCAGAATCTTCTTTCTGACCGGTACCGCACTCTGGCCTACAACGGCAGCGCCGATTACTCCGTGATCCGCCAGTTCAAGGAGGATGGCGAGGTGCTGATTTCCACCGATAACGGTGCCAAGGGCTTCAATCTGGAGGAGGCTGCTTTCATCATCCACTACGACCTGCCGTACAACACCTTAAAGCTGGAGCAGCGTATCGACCGCTGCCACCGGCTGGGTCAGGAAAACGATGTGCTGTCAGTGGCCTTCATCGACAAGAACAACTTTGCCGATGTTCGCAAGCTGGAGCTGGTCAACAAGCGGATGTTGGTGACAGACGGTGTCTTTGGTATTACCGATGACGTGCTGGGCGGTTTTACAGATGATGTAAAAGCAGCCTTTCCGGTCATTGCCCAGCGGTTGCGGCCCAGGGCACAGATTGAGCAGGCATACCGCCAGACCCTGAGTACCCACGAGGAAGATAACCGGCAGACCGTCTCCGCAGCGGAGGATATTCTGTTTACCACCTTCACCAAGGAACTGGCCGACAAGGTGAAGATCAATCCCAAGTATGTGAATCGCCGTGGACAGGAGCTGAACAACGACCTCTGGGAAATTACCAAATGGTTTTTTACTCGTTATAATGAAAAGAACGATGATTGCCGTTTTGTGATTGACGAATTCAACCGTACGATCACGGCCACGGAGTACCGGGAACTGCCGGTGCTGTTCTACTACTGGACGGGGAGCCGGAACCGGCCCTATCGCAGCCAGAAGATGTACGGCATGGCAAAAGACTTCAAACCCAAGGCCGGACAGATTACCCTGTCCAGTATCATAGGCCGTGGGATTCTCCACGAGCTGGAGTGTGCCAACGAGGGAGTGCTGACCATCCCGACGGTGCAGGCGCCGTGCCAGATAGCCCTTTATACTGTCACCCTGGTTTCAGGCTCCAGCCGCACAGAACACGCCGTACTGTGCGGTTTGACGGATAGCGGCAAGGCCCTGGACGATGCAGCTTGCCGCAGCATCTTTGACTTGCCGGTGGAGAGCAGCACGGAGGATGAGCGGAGATCCCCCCACTGGTTAAAAGGAACCAGCCGCCCCCACCCGCTGGATCGGCTGGTGCCGAGTGATAAGATGATGGCGGAGCAACTGGAGCGCCTTTCGCCTGCCCAGGCCGAGGAAATGGAGCGGATGAAGCAGCAAGTGTCCGCTGATAAGGCGGCATTGAGCCGAGAACTGAACACCCTGGACAGCCAGGTACAGCAGGCGCAAGCGGAGCTGGAGGCCGTCACCGGCGACCGGCTGAAACGTCTGGCTGCACAGAAGAAAATCAACCAGCTTCGGCAGGAATATATGAAGCACCAGGAGAGCCAGTTCTTTGACGCCATGCGGCTGGATATGGAGCTGGAAGAAAAAATGAAAAGATAATCGAAACATTACCGGTGTTTCAATAGACCACGAGTATGTAGTGTGTTATACAAAGCAATTCGGACACCGGGTATTCCGTGGAACCGACAGAAAAACAGAACAATATAAGAATCCTGACAATGACCCCCGTGGCCCTTGGACAAGTGCTAACATGGTATCATACTCCGGATAGGCATAATGAAGCCTTTCCGCCACCTCACCGGATACCGCCCTGAACAATTGATGGCATAGAAATAATGCTTCCCATATGTTTTCATAGGAATCCATCCGGTAGGTGGACAAAAGTTTCTCCCACAAATCCTCGGATATATACCTTTCAATAAACTTATAGTTCTTGCCTACACTTAATTTAAAGCCTGTTTCGATGCCGACCTTCCATGATATCATTCTCAGCAGCTCATGGCGAACAATCTGATTAAAATGATCAATAGCAAATAAAATTTCCTTACGGCACAATCCTTTAATAACATAAGGTGTTACATTCCAAAATTCATTGCAGCAATCATCATACTCCCTTGCGCTTGGCTTTCTTACATGATAATCTATATCAGTCGGAACTATGTCCCTTTTAATTCTACAATCTTTATCAATTAGAACCTTTATTAATTTATCGCCCTTTAGGTAATTATCTAACTCTTCCAAGGGCAATAAGGTATCTTTATCTTCCTCTCTAAGATACTTAACTAGCCCCGGATAATTGCTTATCCTTACAGTTCGGATCAATTAGAATTAGCCGAAAACGGCGGCGAAGAAACGAACCACCGAGAAGCACCGCCGCATTGCCGAGCTTGATACCCTCATTGAACGACTGTATGCGGACCGGAAAAGGCGCGGTTGACCGCCTTGCCCTCAAAGGCTTAGGGGCATATCAACTATATATTGGGGCCGAGTGCCGTTACTTTAACACCGCCGCTAGCCATGAGCTTATGCTTCCTTTAGGACACTGTCCCAACAGACACTTTTTAAAGTATGCTGCACTAATCCTTATTTTTCACAGCATAGCGCAATGACAGACAGCCATGTTCTGCATTCTCTGTTCCCTGCAATTCCAAATTAACTTTTTCAGATAACAGAAGGTTATCAAATAGTTAGATGTCTAAAAAGCTTGTAGTTAAAGCTTTTTAGACATCTAAATCTAGGTACTAAAACAATTCATCCAGTAAAATATAATATTTTATTTTCTCCCAATCAGGCTTGATCCCCAGTAAGTCAAAAAATAGCTCGACATACTGTTCTTCCCCGATATCCTCCCTGATCGACCGGACGCAGAAGGCAATGTCATACCACTTGTCCGCCCTGCCGCTTCTCCCAAGATCAATAAAGCCACTTACTTTGCCATCTTTCACAAAGATGTTGCTGTCTCCCAGGTCGCCGTGGGAAAAGACAAGTTCCTCTTCGGGCTTTTCCGTCTTTAAAAAATCATACAGCTCGCGCGGATCTTTAAATGGAGTGTCTTCTTCCCAGTTTTCGCAATCCACATCGGCCAGATCGTTATTCAGTAAGTAATCCAATTCGGCTAAGCGGCTGTCTAAGCTATTCGTATAGGGACAATCCGATATGTCGATGGAGTGAAAGAGCCTGATGCACTCCGCATACAGCTCGATAATCTTTTCAGGGCTTTGTTCATCTTCATACTCTTCCGAGCAAAGGACGCCATCGGCCTCACTCATGAGCAGATTGCTCCAGCCATCATGCCGTTCAAAGTGCAGGACCTTTGGAACAGGCAGCTTTCCTTCCAGCCATAGCATCATGTCCTTTTCCCGTTCCACATCATAGGTGGTCCCTTTATACCGGCTGTCCGTCATTTTTAAATATAGGTTTTCATTTTCTCCCACCAGCTTATATACCTTAGCAGGAGACATTCCTTCCGTATCTTTTACGCAGCGGTATTTTTCGATCAGTTTTTTCAATTCCGGTGATATTCTCATTTTAGCCATTTATTATTTCCTTCCTCTTTTCTACAGTATTTAAAGATACCCCAAGAAGCTAATTATAACAAGACGAACTCCAATTCACTGTTCCTTGCATTCTAAAACCTTAAATACCAGAAAACAGCTTTTTCAAAGTTGTTTTCAAAGTTGGCGTATAACATAGTATCGACGGAGCCGATTTTGAAACCACAATTATGATAGAATTTACAAGCTATAAGGTTATTGTCCTGGGTTTCAAGCATTAGTCCATGCAAGTTTTTATGCTTTGCCCATTCTATAGATATATTGATAAGCGCGCTGCCTATGCCTTGCCCCCTGAAATCCTTACATACGGCGATATCTTCTATATAAGCGTACCGGTTCCAATTTTTTCGCAGTTTAACTTTTCCGACGCATTTATCGTCTTGGTAGTAAAGATATATTATCTTATCAGTATTGTCAATATATTCAAGGCAATCTGCCTCCTCATCCTCTTCATCCTCTTCGTCTTGGTAGGACTTGCTACTGCCGATGCTCGTCCAAATTTGCACTATGATTTAATCAATCCGGCAGATGGAAGAAACTACGGATGCCCCGAAAAAGGCTGGCGATATGATCGAAATACCATGAATCGGCTCATTCAAGAGGGCAGGATTATTTGGCCCGACAACCCAGATGGGCGGCCGCGCAAAAAATCATTTTTGAACGAGCTGTCAGACAATCTTCCTGGTTTTTCATCTGTTTTCAGCACTGGCGTTTATACAAATACTGCAACCAAGGAAATTGGAGGATTGTTTAATAAGTATTTATTTGATTTTCCAAAGCCAGTCGAGGTTATTAAGCAATTAGTTTCCCAAGTGTCTAACACGGATGACATCATCCTTGACTTCTTCTCCGGTTCTGCTACTACCGCCCATGCAGTGATGCAGCTCAACGCTGAGGACGGTGGAAATCGGCGCTTTATTCTGGTACAGCTTCCCGAACTGTGCGACGAAAAGAGCGAGGCATACAAGACCGGGTACAAGAATATCTGCGAGATCGGTAAGGAGCGAATCCGGCGGGCTGGTAAAATGCTAAAAGATGCGCTTGAAAGTTCCGGTTTGTTTGTTCGTGCAATGAAACGCCATCAAGATCAGCATGATTCACTTGAAGGATTTGCTTATGCGGAGTGGGAAGAAAGTCCAGAGGTAATCAATGCAAAAAAAGAAATGGCAGCAAAACTGGATGTGGGCTTCCGTGTTTTCAAGCTGGACACCTCCAATCTGGAAACCTGGGACGCCACCCCCATTGAGGACGAGCAGCTCGACCTGCTGTATCGGCGGATGAACAGCATGATTCATCGGGTGAAGCCGGAGCGCACCGACCTGGATATGATTTATGAAATCATGCTCAAACTGGGTGTGCCGCTGACCTACTCCGTGACACCGTTCTCCATCAATAACAAGACTGTCTATGGCGTGGGCGATGACTGCCTGCTGCTGGTCTGTCTGGCCGAGGATGTGCAGCCCGAGGACGTGGAGCAGATGACCGAATATGCCCCGGCAAAAATCATCATCTCCCGTGACAGCTTTGCTGACGATACCGCTATGGCTAATGCCTACTATATCCTGCGGGATCATGGGATTGAGCTGAAACTGGTGTGAGAAAGATATGAATAACACTCTAAAATGGTTTCATGTAATCACAAAAACCATTGTACATTGCTTACTTGGAACAATCGAATACATTGGTATTCCATTTTTACTTGCTTGTCTTTCTACATTCATTTCCCCTATCTCCAGCGGTAATACTTTGTGGCTTTGGATTGAGCGGATTGCTTTTTGCTTTACGATATACGAAGTAATTATTGTTGGTGTGCGAAAAATGCAGATTGACATACGCAAAGATGCACTATTAGCACTAAAAACCGCCTACGAACGAGCAGCCCTGTATTGTGAAACAGGAAATCAAGACATATATCGGAACTTAACTTCAAAAATAGATCAGGTGCTTGACAATGGGATACTAAATCAACTTGATGTTGTGCAGAGCTATAAAAATCTCAAGCTCTACATGGACAGCAAAAATATTGTTGGAATCAAATATGAGATTATCAATATTCAGCACTCCATTGAAGCAGATAATCTCTTATGGAACTATACCCTGTTCCTGCGGTTATTTAAGAGGTGAACAGGCATGAAACTGAAATTCAAGAATCAAGCCTTCCAAATGGATGCAGTCAACGCTGTGGTGGATTTGTTTGCCGGCCAGGAGAAAACACGGAGCACCTTCTCCGTCATGGAGGAAGCCCAGACCAATTTCTTAAATGAGCTGGGCCAGGGCAATGCTCTCTACATTGACCAGGAAACATTGACCGCCAATATGCACACCGTCCAGAAGCGGAATAACCTGCCCCTGACCCCCACAGCGGAAGGCTGCCAGTTCTGTATTGAGATGGAAACTGGCACCGGCAAGACCTACGTCTACACCAAGACCATCTTTGAGCTGAACCGCAAGTACGGATTCACCAAGTTTGTTATCGTGGTGCCGTCGGTGGCCATCCGGGAGGGCGTCTACAAATCCTTTCAGGTCACGCAGGAGCATTTCGGCCTGCAATACGACAACGTGCCATGCCGGTACTTCATCTACAACTCTGCCAAGCTGTCCGACGTGCGGCAATTTGCCACCAGTTCCAATATCGAAGTGATGATTATTAACATCGACGCTTTCAAGAAAGCGGAGAACATCATCAATCAAGCGCAGGATCGGCTCAACGGTGAAACGGCTATGGGCTTTATTCAGAACACACACCCTATCGTTATCATCGATGAACCCCAGAGCGTGGACAACACCCCCAAGGCCAAGGAAGCCATTGCCACGCTCAATCCCCTGTGTGTGCTGCGGTACTCCGCCACCCACCGAGAAAAAATCAATCTGCTTTACCGCCTGACTCCGGTAGACGCCTACCAGATGGGGCTGGTCAAGCAGATCGCCGTATCCTCCAATCAGGTTGCCGGTGGCTTCAATCAAGCCTATGTGCGGCTGCTTTCCGTCAGCAACGACAAGGGCTTTAAGGCCAGAGTGGAACTGGATGTGAAGGGCAAGACCGGAGCCGTGACCCGCAAGGCCATGACTGTCAAGCCGGGCGACGATTTATTCCTGCTGTCCGGCGGGCGGGAACTGTACGAAGGCTACACCGTTACCGGAATTGACTGCACTCCCGATTTTGAACATATCGAGTTTGGCAATACCCAGGAGGTCAAGCTGGGCAAGGCCATTGGAGACGTGGACGAGAACATCGTCAAGAAGGCGCAAATCCGGCGCACCATCGAAACCCACCTTGACAAAGAGCTGCGGTATCTGGACAAGGGGATCAAGGTACTGTCCCTGTTCTTCATCGATAAGGTGGACAAGTACCGCCACGAGGACGGCACACCCGGCATCTACGCCACTATGTTTGAGGAGTGCTATCAGGAGCTGATCGCAAAGCCCAAGTATGCGCTCCTCCGAGAGCGATTCACCACAGATGTGAGCAAGGTACATAACGGCTACTTCTCTCAGGACAAGAAAGGACGCCTGAAGGACACCAAGGGCGACACCCAGGCCGACGATGACACCTACAACACCATCATGCGGGACAAGGAGTGGCTTCTCAGCTTTGAGTGTCCGCTGCGGTTTATTTTCTCCCACTCGGCGCTGCGGGAAGGCTGGGACAACCCCAACGTGTTTCAGGTCTGCACCCTGATCGAGCAGAAGTCCACCTTTACCTGCCGCCAGAAGGTGGGCCGTGGCCTGCGCCTGTGCGTGAACCAGGACGGTGAACGCATCGAGGACAAGAATATCAATGTCCTTCACGTCATGGCCAACGAGAGCTTTTCCGAGTTTGCTTCCACCCTCCAGAAAGAGATCGAGGACGAAACTGGCGTCAAGTTTGGTGTACTCCAGCTCAGTTTGTTTGCTGGGATGACCTATCAGGAAGAAGTTACCCGTGAGCATACGATTGACAGAGAAGAGGCCCACGAGCTGGTAAAAACCTGGATGGACGACGGCTCCATTGACAAATGGATGGCCGACCCCGAAATGACGGCAGCGGAAGAAAAAATTACAGCGGAATTGGAATCAGGGAAAATCACCGAACCGCCCAGCCCCGTAACGGAAGTCATGCGCCAAATTAAAAACGGTGCGACCGCTGAACAGGCAGCAGAGGCAATTATTGGAATCACCAGTACAATCACTACCGTAGAGGAACATACCGTCACCCACGAGGAAGCTACGGAGCTGCTGGAGCATTTTGAGCAGAAGGGGTATATCACCAGCACCGGTAAGGTCAAGGATACCATGAAGAACGCTTTGAAGAACGGAACCCTTGACCTGCCGAAAAAATATGAAGCTGCCAGAGAGCGTTTTGAGCAGATTATCGCCAATGCCGACCGGAAGCCCCCGGTGCGGGATGCCTCCCGTGATGTGGTGGTACGGCTCAACAAACAGGTCATGCTCTCCCCGGAGTTCCTGGAGCTGTGGAGCAAGATCAAGCAGAAAACCGCCTACCGGGTGAGCATTGACACAGAGCAGCTGGTGAAGAACTGCGTCAAAGCCTTTCAGGAAATGCCCCATATCCCCAAAACCCGTCTGGTGTCCCAGACTGCCGATATTCACATCCAGCAGTCCGGGATCAGCCACATGGAACGGGAAATGCGGACGATGGAGATTGCCAACGATTATCAGGCCCTGCCGGACATCATCACCGCCATCAGCGATGAAACGCTGTTGACCCCGGCTACCGTCAATCGGATTCTGGTAGAGAGCGGACGGTGTGGCGATTTCCTCAACAATCCGGAGGCATTTCTGGAGCAAGCCGTAGAGCTAATCCGCAGCCACCGCCACGCCTTGGCTATCGACGGTATCCGTTATGTGAAGCTGGATGGCCAGGAATATTATGTGCAGGAAATCTTCGACACCACGGAGTTGCTTGCTAACCTGGATCGAAACGCCGTAAAGGTGGAACACAGCGTCTATGACTATGTGGTTTACGACAGCTCCACGGTAGAGAAGCCGGTGGCGGTGGCCCTGGACAACGACCCGGATGTGAAGATGTTCTTCAAGATTCCCAGCCGCTTCAAAATTGAAACCCCCATTGGCACGTACAACCCCGACTGGGCTGTGTATCTGAATAAGAACGGTGAGGAAAAGCTGTACTTCGTCCTGGAAACCAAGGGTGACACCAGCTTTATGCACCTGAAAACCAGTGAGCAGCTAAAAATCCACTGCGGCAAGGAGCATTTCAAAGCACTGGACGCAGGTGTGGAGCTGGAGACTGCAACCAGTTGGACGGAGCTGCGCAAGCGCATTTGACAGAGATAGAAAGAGCTTTTTATCTCACATCTCGTCCTTGATTCTTGCGCTTTCCCTTGTTGGAAATCTGCTGCTCCTTCTGCGTCTGGCGCACCATTCTCCGCACGGCCAGCCGCTCTGCATCCTCGTCCAGCATCCGGGACACCGCCTTTTTACTGTCAAACATCAGAAGTGGGCTGTACTTCTCAACGTAAACCTGCTGTGCCTGGTTCTCCGCTTCCTGTTCTTTGCCGGGGCGGATGGCCTGTCTTGCTTCATACAGCTGCACTGGGTCGAAGCCCTGGGCCTGCTCCCGAAGCCCGGCATACTCGTTCAGGGCAGCGTCCAACTCGGCGGAATATTTCTGTTCCTGTTCTTCCAGCCGTTTCAGGCTCTGCTCCATGGCGGCGATGTCTTTGGGAAATTTATCGGCGGCATCTTCCTCGGAATATGCCAGCGACGCCAGAAGCAGATTTTTCTCCGAACGCAGTTCCTCCAAATCCTCTGTCAGTGCCGCAATCTTAGCCGCCAGTTCCCGGTGCCAGAATACATGAACCGCAGAGAGCGCCTTTTTCTCGGAAAGCAGACTGCGGCGCTCCTTCGTCTTATCCCGAATGTCCTTTGCAAGCTGATTGTACTGTGTGAGGGCAGGGCGCAGCGTATTCAGCGAAGCATTCAGGCGTTCCTTGCCCTTGCGGAGATACCCCAGCTGATAGCAGAACAGAAGCAAATTTTTTCGCAGATTCTCCATGGTCTCGGCGAGCGCCGGGATGGTATTTTTAACTGCCTGCGCCAGCTTTTTGACCTGTCCTCTCAGCTCCCGGAGCAGGGCATTGTCCGCCTTGATCTGCCGGTTTAGTTCGCACCGGTCAGAGATAATGCCCTTTTTCTCCATGGCTCTGGCAACCACACCCTCATGGACCGTGGGCCGCTCCAGCAGAGCACGCTCGGCATGGCTGCGGTGGTCGATGCGTTCTTCGTGCCCGGTGCGCTCCAGATGGCGGTTTGCCACATCCGCCCATGCAGCCCGCCACAAAACAAGCTGCTCGTCGCTGTTCCAGTGTTCCGTGATGGGATTTTGCCTGCCATATTTGGTGCTTTTAGGATATTTGGATACCCGTTCATAGCCCTGCGCCTGCGCTGCGGACGGGGCCATATACACCTTCTTTTTGCCCACTTTGTACTGGTACTGTTTCTCCCAGCCGTCGGCCTGTGCCTGTTTGAACTCAGCGGCGGTAAAGCCCTGTTCTTCGCCGTCTTTGACGCAGAGATATTCTTTCTCGGTCTTGTACTGCCATTTTCCCTTTTCATCCAGCGGGCGCACTGTCAGCAGGATATGGGCATGGGGATTGTGTCCGGGGGGATACGGGTCATGGATAGCAGCATCAGCGCACATTCCGTCTGCCACAAACTGCTCCTTGATGAAATCTTGCAGGAGCTGAATCTGTTCCTCCCGGCTTAACTCTATGGGCAGCGCCGCCACAAATTCACGGGCAAGGCGACTGTCCTTTGCGGTTTCGGTTTCCTCCACAGCGTTCCACAGGATTTCTCGATCCTGCCACTCTGCGGGGGCGGTGGCTGGCAGAAAAACCTGCCGCCACCCAAGGCCCTGTTTGCGGGTGTAGTCGTGCTGCACCCCGTCATACTCGTTGAGCATCCGGGAACAGCTCAGATAGGCCGCAGCAGCTACGGCGGAGCGTCCAGCTCCACGGCTGACTATTTTGGCCTCCAAATGATAAATCGCCATTGTCTATCGTCCTTTCCGAAGGGCTACTGTGAAACGCAGCAGCCCTTCTTCCGTACTCGATTACAACAGGTACGTCGTGAAATGCGACGTACCACCAGCAGGGGTGGAGCGAATCGTTCCACCCCTGTATCTGTGTCAAGCTGCCGGTGGCAGGTTGACGCAGGCAGGCGGCGGGATGGGGTGGCAATATACCACCCCATGAACAGGGGATTCCAAAACGAAAACCCCTGCGCCGACTGCATGGGCAAGGCTGGCAGTTTGGCAGAAATGCAGCCTTGTCCAGCGGCTCCCGCAGGAGTCGCAATCCCTCTCGGAGAGCGCACGTGCCCGACCAACGGGAGGGCTACCACCGCCTGCTTTAGCAGGTGGTGAGTAAGTGCGCCCTTCGGGATGAAAAAGAGGAAGGCCCCCGGTTTCCCGGAGACCTCCCAGCCATTTTCAATCGTGCGCTGCCAGCTTTCGCCGCAGGTATTCTTCCAGATTATCAAGCCCTACCGCCTGTACTTCCGGCAGCACTTTTTCCAGCACAGCGCCCTCCTGAATGAGCCGCCTTGTCCGGGCTTTTCGTGCCTTCACCCGGTCCCGTGCCTGGGCTTCCTCCAAGCGGTGCTTTGCCTGTAACAGTTTCTTTTCTTCACTTGTCATAGGTTTACCTCCGTTTCTGCCAGATCAGGTCATAGCCCAGCACATCGGCCAGCTCCACGACCTCTTTATAGCGAATAGATTCTCGCTGGAGCTTGGCGGACAGGTTGGAAACACTGTCCGACCAGCCGTATTCCTCATGAAGCCGGTCAACCAGCTCCTGCATGGTGTATCCCGCCCGGACGATCTGTGCCTTAATTTCGTTGCGTACCGTCATCATCAAAAATCCTCCTAAATTTACTTGATAAAAAAGCGAAGCCGGTACGCCCTCTGGCATAGCCGCTTCGCTGTGTCGTGAAAAATTCTCTTATCAATAAATCCGTTCAGAATTGCCGGTGTGATGTCCCGTCCATAGGTCGCACCTTCCGACTTTCCCGTTCCGTGTGACTTGGTTTGAAACCGTGCATTTTCCCATGGTTCCATGCACTCGGTTCACCGGGGTGAGAAGCACGGTTTCGCAAAATGATTTCTTCCAACCGTCAAATACTTTTCGATTCCCACTTGCCTTGATTTACCCCTCCGATTTTGCCAGCGATTTTTGATATACAACCGCTGAATTGCTATAAAAGGGAGAACAACTGTCAATCAAAGCGTACGTACGTACACGATTCAGCGCCGCCATTCCTCCGGCACATCTTCCGGTACGTACGTACGCATCGAATCGCCGGAAAACACTGATATATGATTTCTCACCAATACTTCAACCCCCAGAAAACCACGCACCCGCCGTCCGGCTGCGTTGGTCACATTGTTGCAGTATTCCAGATTGTAGCGGCTCTGGCAGGCGATCAGAGCTTCGCTGAAGCTGCGTGGTTTCAGGGCAGGCAGGTTGTTCTCGGTGCAGTAAATCTGGTATGCTTCGTACAGTTCTTTGGAGCTGGCAGATAGATCGGCTTTCAGGCGAACATACCCGTCAGAATCCAGAAAATCATAGACATTGTTGTTGTCCCGTTTGACTGCCTCCCGGTTTTCTCTGGTGCGGTCACTTTCGGTGAACTTGAAGTTGTTGGCGGCCAGCCGCTGCAATCCCTCAAAAGCCCACAGCAGAATACCCTCCACCTCGGCTTTCATCTTCTCGGCCAGGTCGGGATCATCCACACGGCCAGCCGGTTTTTCTTTTGTGGTCAGCACCAGCTGACGGCGGTAAAATCCGTCGCTCCGGTCAAACAGCGCCTGCAAATCTCCGTTGGAGAAAGCCAGCAGCCGGGCGCACATCCATCCCTGATAGCTCTGCTTGCCCTTGCGCTCCAAATCCATTTTGCCCTGGGCGGTGACGATGGATTTTACATAGTTGGTCTGGCGCAGAGCCTCCATCCGCATATCGTCATCCACGCACAGGAGGATATGCTCCAGATCAGCACGGGCAAACCGGTTCTCGGATATTTTCCCGATGCTGCCGTCCTTCATGTTGGAACCGAACAAAGTTCCCAGCACAGCGCCGATCTGCGACTTTCCTTCGCCGCCGCTGCCCTTAATCACCATCATCCGCTGTCCCTTATTGCTGGGGATCAGGCAGTAGCCGATATATTCCTGCAAGGTGGGAATATCCTCCGGGTAGAGCAGACCATCCAGAAATTGCAGCCAGAGAACAGGCTTTGGGGCGTTGGGGTTGTAGGCCACGGGGAAACGGTTGCGGACGTTTTCCGGCTTTCCCTCCGCAAAGGTTCCATCCAGAAAAAGCGTCCCGTTGGAAAGGTGAATCCGGTCCGGCTCCGGGGGAAAATCCTCCACCAGCGCCGCCAGCTTCATCAGCTCCACAATGTTGCTGATTTTGCGGGGAATGTTGCTGACCGCACAGCATTTCAGCTCCTCAAAAATCTCTCCCCGCAGGGGCAGTTCGTCTGTCACACGGCCTTCGGGCGTGAAAAAAGCCCCGTTTGTGAAGATGATCTTGTGCGTCTGCAAGAACTCCTCACAAAACAGGGCTTCGTTGATGCTTTTGCCATCGAACCAGACGGGCATCCCGTCAAGCTGCGTTTTGTTTTTCATGGGCGTTATCCTCCTTTTTCAGCCTGTCCAGCCGTTCCTCCAAACCGGCAATCAGGCCATCCTTGTTCAGCATTTCTACGATTTTCACCCGCTGTTCCAGTTCGGCGGCAATGAGCAAATCCGCCAGATACTCCACATAGTCCAGCATCTGGCAGGCTTCCACAAACCGGTCATCTAAACTGTCATCTGGATTGGATGGGGCGTAGTTCTGTTTCCAACCTTCCAGAAGATGCAGATAATCACACAGCACCCGCAGGCAGCGCACTTGCTCCTGCCGGTATGCTTTCAGCAGGGGACGCTCCGGTTTGGGCAGGGCAGCTGCCGCAGGCGGCTTGTCCGGGCCAATCCCAAAATCCTGGGCCAGCTTCTGTGCTGCCTCGTAGCTGCTCAGGTCAAACAGCTTCGCCACAAGGTCGATCACATCGCCGGTGGCTCCGCAGCCGAAACAGTAAAAATAACGCTCGTTCAGCTTCATGCTGGGGTGCCGGTCCTCATGGAACGGACAGCTGCACATCCCGTTTCGGCTGACTTGCAGCCCATAGTGTTCAGCCGCATCGGGCACACAAATATTCTGTTTTACCAGTTCAAAGAGTGTCATAAAAAATCCCTCCGTTTCAGGGCATAAAAAATGCGGCCTGCCCGGTTTATTTGGGCAGGCCGCAGTCTTTATGCAGTTTGTGATGCTTCCGTTTCTTTGGCTTTCCGCTTTTCCTGCCGGTAGAACTTCTCCCGGCAGGCGGGTTTGCAGAATTTAGCGTTGGGGCGGATAGACTGGAACGACTCTCCGCAGCACTGGCACACCAGCTGGTACGGTTCACCCGGAACGATCAGCCCTTCGGCAATCTTCTGTTTGCGCTCCTTCTGGCGCAGATATTTTTCATGGTCACGGATGCGCTTCTGGCGGCGCTTTTCCTCCGCAGCCAGTTCTTCCTCGGTGGGTTCGGGCATGGGCACTTCAAATTTCCCGATAAAGTTCAGGTAAATCTCGATTTCCTGAACCCGTTCCCCGGTGCTTCTGTCCGGGGCATGGACCAGAATCTTCTCCACAAATTCATGGATCATAGGGGCGGTCAGCTCGGTGAAATCTGTATATTTCTGTGCCAGCGCCAGAAAGTGACTGGCACGGTCCGTGTCCTCATGGAACTGGTTCAGCTGCGCCTGCTCGGAGGCAAGCAGCTGTTCCAGCTCGGCCTGTTCCTTCTCATATTCGGCACACAGCAGCTCGAACCGTTTTTCCTCCAACTTGCCCATGGCATAGGTTTCATACAGCTTTTTAATCAGCACGTCCAGCTCGGCGCTGCGCCTGCGCTCCTTGGCGACCTTGCGTTTCAGCTCCTTGGCTGCTTCCTGCTGGCGAACCTGTGAAATGCTGCGAACCTTCTGAATAAATTCCTCCCTGTTCTGGATGGCATAGCTGGCGGTAGTGCGGATGGTTTCCAGAATCAGGGCGTTCAGAGCCTTGGTGCTGACGCTGTGGGAAAAACACATCTGGGTTTCTCGTTCGATGGTCAAGCAGTAGGTGGAACAGTTATAGGTGTCGTTTCTGTACTCCTTGCCATCTGCCCGTGTGTGTTTGCCCCGGTGGTTATACATCTTTGCTCCGCAGTCGGCACAGAACACAAGGCCGGTCAGGGGATTGGCGACGCCAGTGGTATCTGTCCGGCGCACCGTCCGCTTCACCTGCTGGGCCAGCTGCCAGGTTTCCGGGTCAACAATGGCCTCGTGGGTATTCTCAAAAATCAGCCAGTCGGACGGGTCATTTTTTACCCGCTTATCCCGGTAGGACTTTTTGGAGGAACGGAAATTCACGGTATGCCCCATATATTCCGGTTTCTCCAACATGGAGCTGACCGTAAAGCCGTACCAGTCATAGGGGCGGCTGGTGTCCACGGTATTCTTCCGGCTGCCCCTGCCGTTGCGGGCCAGATAATAGGCGGGGCACTCCACCTTCTCGGCTGTGAGCATTTTGGAAATCTCATAGGGGCCGTGTCCCTCCACCGCAAGCCGGAAAATTCGCCGCACCACAGTGGCAGCTTCCTCGTCCACCAGCCAGTGGTCCTTGTCCTCCGGGTCTTTTTTGTAGCCATAGATGGCGTTGTTGGTGGTGGGCTTGCCCGCCTTGCCCTTGACACGGTATGCTGCCGAAACCTTTTTGGACTGGTCACGCAGATACCATTCGTTCATGATATTGAGAAAGGGTGCAAACTCGCCGCTGTCCTGTTCCTCGCTGTCAATGTTATTGGCGACAGCAACAAAATGAACCCCATTCTGCCGGAACATTACCTCGGTGTAAAAGCCGGTTTGCAGGTAGTTTCTGCCGATCCGACTTAGGTCCTTACACAGCAGATGGGCCACCTTGCCCGCCTCAATGTCCGCCACAAGGCGCTTCCATGCGGGACGGTCAAAGTTGCCGCCGGACCACCCATCGTCTGTGTAGTGGACGATATTGGTGTAGCCCCGCTGTGCTGCATAGCTTTCGAGATAACGTTTCTGGTTCAGAATGGAGTTCGAGTCGCCCGTGAGGTCATCGTCACGGGACAGGCGCTCATAGAGCGCAGTGATTTTTTCTTCCGTCTGTCTGTTTGCCATATCAGGCGCTCCTTTCAGACGGACGGCTCATTTGTGGCAGTTCCATTATACCACATTCCGGCTGATTTGCCAGCCCGTCGTTGCGGATCAGCCGCAGAATTTTATCTTCCATCGTTTCCTCGGCGGTTTCGCTGAGGTAGACACGAACTTTATAGGTGGTGTTGCCAATGTGCCGGGTCAGAAACACGGCGTTTTTATCTGCCATAGAACCTCTCTTTCTTGCGCTTTCGGCGCATCCGGTGTATACTGTTGTTATAGTTCCGTTGTTTGTAACCTGCGATTGTGTTACTGCTTTTTTGTATCAAGCCTGAACATGGCGAAAGCCCCCTTTCTCCTGCGTGAACGAGCGAATGTAACCCAAGTAACTTGTTTTTAGATTACTCTTTCACTAATAGGAGAAATCTGGGGTGCAAAACGGAACCATTTTTGAAAAATCGCAAAATATTTTTTTGAAAAGAGGTGGGGTCATGGCGTATCTGTCTGATGACGAGCTTCTGGATACCGAAGGTGGCTTCACCGGATGGGACGCTGGGGCGGAAGAAACGCTGGAACAGGCGCTTGCGGAAGAACGTCTGGCCGAGCTGGAAAATGAGCTGGAGCAGGACGAGCATCCCATCGACTATGAAGCAGAGCTGGAGGACGAGGAAGAAGAAGCTGCCCCGGTCAGCGATAAGCGGCTGAAACGGGAGATGCGGGCCGAGGCCATACGGCGGCTGGAGGAAGCAGCCCGCACCGAAAAGGATTTCCGAGCCGTGGTGGAGGAATGGAACAAGCTGGACCGGAACCGGGAGCGCCGGGAACGGGACCATGAAAACCTCCGTGGGGATGTGCCGCTGGAGTATCAGGCGGTCCCGGAACCGAAGCTCATTCCCCGCTGGATGAACAACCCCACATACCGGCAGCTGATGGCCGGGAACTTTCTGGACATCCTGTTTGACTGCCCCTATGAGATGCACAACCTGACCGCTGACTCCTTTATTTCCCGCATGGTGGAGGAACTGAGCGAAGAACATAAGGAAGTTTTGTATTTCCTCTCTTTGCGGCTGTACAGCACCACCCGGCTTGCCGCTGTCCGTGGGCAGTCTGACCGCAATATCCGCAAACTGCGGAAAACCATCCACAAGAAATTACAGCGCCAGATGTATGACCATCTGTGCGGCAAGCAGGAGCATGGCGGCAGCCTGACCTTGCGGGAACGCCAGTTTTTGGAGGAATACTCGAAAATTGCAAGGAAACAGGGCAAGGACGCCGTGATCCGGCGAGAGAACAAGACCAAGCGCAGAAAAAAGAAAAACCACCCCTGATAATTGGGACGATTAAGGAGAAAGGGCGTGTATGATGAAAAATTTGTTTGAACAGTCCCGTTCCCATTGGGTGCGGTACGATCACTACGAGCTGAAAACAGCGGAAGATGGCAAGCGGTACATCACCCCCGGCAAGAGTGCAAAGCCGGATGTCTACAATCCGCTGAAAGAGGTCCCCAACATTGTGCTGGATGCCCTGAATGTAGGGATGTTGATGATGGGACGCAAGCCGGAAGCAGAAGTGGAAAAGGCAGTGATGGAGTTTGTCACCCGGTACGGCCTGCTGGGGCTGATGACCGCCCTGCCCACCACGCCGTCTTTTATGGACTATGAGGCGGTGTACCTACCGAAAAACCACTTTATTAAGGAAGAATCCATGGCGACGGACAAATATCTGTCCCTGTTTTATCCCTTTGATCAGCTGGATTTGGTGAAGAAAGGCATTGAATCCACATGGAATGTGTCCGGTGACCGGACGATGGTTGCCCTGACCATGACCTTCATGGACGAGCCGATGGCGAAGAACATGAGCTTCCAGCGGGAATATGCGGAACCCTACGACTGGGTTGCCCAGCAGTTCAAAGATTGGGCCTTTACACTGACCACCGCCATTTTGTACTACAATGACTATGATTCCATTGACGAGGACGCACGGGGGCTGTATCGCAAGGCCATGGCTGCGTTCGGCGGGATTGCCCCCAGCTACCACATTGAGCTGTTGGATAAGCCCACCATCTATTGGGATTTCCATTCGCTGCTGCTGGGCATCCAGATGATGTTCAGCTTCATGTTGGTAGACGGTGACCAGCCCCTGCGCCTGTGCAAGCACTGCCAGAAGGTGTTTCTGGGTAGCCGGTCCAACGCCGCCTTTTGCAGCCCACGGTGCAAGAACCAGTATAATGTCTACAAGAGCCGGGGAAAGAACCGGACGGATGGAGGTGACGAGGAATGAGCGAGGAACAGGGACTGACCCCGTATGAAACCAGAGAAATCCTCTTTTATAAGACCGAAAACGGAGAAGTGCGGGTGGAAATCCTGCTCTTTCAGGAAAACCTCTGGCTGACACAGGCAAAAATGGCAGAACTGTTCGAGGTACAGAAAGCGGCCATTTCCAAGCACCTGAAAAATATCTTTGAATCCGGCGAACTGAGCGAGGATTCAGTTGTTTCCAAAATGGAAACAACTGCGGCGGACGGGAAACGGTATCAGACCAACTATTATAATCTGGACGCCATTATCGCTGTGGGGTATCGGGTGAACTCCAAAAAGGCGACCATGTTCCGCATTTGGGCAAACAGGGTGTTGAAAGAGTTCATCATCAAAGGCTATGTGATGGATGACGCACGGCTGCGGGAGCCGGAGAACTTTTTCGGCAAGGATTATTTCGAGGAACAGCTGGAGCGTATCCGGGACATCCGGGCCAGCGAGAGAAGATTTTACCAGAAAATCACGGACATCTATTCCCAGTGCAGCGCCGACTACGATGTGGAAAGCCCTATTACAAAGGAGTTTTTCGCCACGGTGCAGAATAAGCTCCACTATGCGGTCACCCATCATACCGCCGCCGAGATCGTATATGGCCGTGCCGACAGCACTAAGCCCAACATGGGGCTTACCACATGGAAAAACGCCCCCAAAGGCCGTATCCGCAAATCGGATGTCACCGTCGCCAAAAACTATCTGAACGAAACGGAAATGCGAAACCTGAACGAGATCGTCACCATGTACCTGGACTATGCGGAACGGCAGGCCCGCCGGGGAAATGTCATGTATATGGCCGATTGGGTCAAGCGGCTTGACGCATTTTTACAGTTCAACGAGGAAGATATTCTGCATGATAAAGGCAAGGTGACCGCCGCCATCGCCAAAGCCTTTGCTGAGAAAGAGTTTGAAAAGTTCCGGGTATTGCAGGATCGGACCTATCAGAGCGACTTTGACCGGCTGGTTGCGGAAACTTCGGATGATCTGACAGAATAACCATATATAACAGAAAGCCCACGCCACCGGTCTCTTTCCGGCTGCGTGGGCTTTTTCGGCCATCGCTTATTTCTTGTTTTGCAGCTGTTCATGGGCCTCCTGCTGGACAATCAGCCCCGCCGAAAAGCCATACTTGAAATGGCTCTCACTTTCCTCGCACTGAGCGATAGCGTTCTGCGCCCGGAGTTCCTCCACCAGAGCATAGTCCTCTTTGCTGAGCCGCTGGGATAACTGCTCCATCAACGCCGCACAGGTTTGGATCGCCTTGCGGTATTCCGGGGATGTGGGAACAACGGTTTCACAGGGATAAAACTCCCCGTTATACATGGCTTCCAAAATCATTGCGTTCCCTCCCTCAACAGTAGACCAACTCCGCCAGGACGATTTCCTCGGCCCTGTTGTGGATGGAGTTCATGGAGCGCACCCATGCCATCTGGTCGGCAGATTTCAGGGCTTCTGTGACGCCCTCTTGCTGCATCATGGCTTTTTCGATAATTTCCAGCCGCTCCCGGCAGGCGGTGTCGATTTCCTCCAAATGGGGAAACAGCTTTTCAGTGACAATAAGATCGGTATACAGAATGGGCCGGTGTTCTTTTAAGTAGGCACGGCGCAACCGGCCATATTTCCCGATATGATACTCTTTGGTGTCCGATAACACAAGATCGGGGATGAAATAGTCGCCGCATTGGGTATAAGTCAGTTCCATACAAAGCTCCTTTCGAGGGAATGTGATTGACAGTTATGGTAGGTTTGAGGGCATCCCTCCTTTATCATAACTGTCTTTTCATTCGCCACAAATGAGCCGCCAGTCATGATGTAATGTTTTTTGGTGTATTCCACCCTCTATACATTACATCATGGTTGGAAATGGAATTGCTCTCGCCTTGCAATTCGTCCTCATGGGACAATCTCGGATAAAGGGCGGTAATGAGGTTTTGGGTGGCTTGTCTTAACATAAAATCCTCCGTTTCCGACAGCCAGCCCCACTATTCCGTGGTTTCATTGTACCACGGAACAGGGGCGGCTGTACAGCGGTAAAAGTGATAAATCTGCTTCTTTACAGCTTGTCAAATCGCCTTTTTTTGTGTAGCAGCGGCTTCCGCTTCCAGTACCCTCGCCATCTTGTCGGCGGCGGTGCTGGTGGTGTCTTTCTTGAAAAAGCCGGACACGACAAGAACGGTATTCCCCATGCGGATTTCCGTCACGCAGTCGGGGCGGCGGGTGGTACGGTGGTCGTGCTGCTTGATATTCTCCATAGGCAATACTCCTTTCATTCAGCCAGCAGTTTCTTCATGGTTTCCATTTTCCGCTTTGCGGTTTCCTGCCGGAAGTTGACGCCAGTAAAGCGTATCGGGACGCACATGGACAGCAGTCGGTCATAAATCCGGGAATGGGCCGTGTCTGTCGGCTTTTTCAACTCGTCCAGCGGGCGGTTGGTGGTGGCGATCAGCGGCTTGTTGCTGCGGTATCGGGTATCAATCACATGGAATACCTGTTCCAGTCCATAGTCGGTGCCACGCTCCATGCCGAAGTCGTCAATGATAAGCAGCGGATAGCGGCAAAGGCGGGAAATATACTCATTCCGGCCTGTAAAGCCGGGAGAGAGGTCGCCCAGGATAACGGCGAAGTTCGTCATATATACGGGGACTTCTTTCTCCATGAGGGCGTTTGCGATACAGCCCGCAAGGTAGCTTTTCCCGTTGCCGACGTTCCCCCAGAACAGGCAGCCGATGTTTTCGGCCTGCATTTCTTCCCAATGCTCCGCATACCGCCGGGCAATCCCGGTCTGCGGGTTTCTGCCGTTGTCGTTCTCGAATGTCCATTGCTGCATGGCTGAGTCGGCAAAAGCCCTCTGTTTCAGATTTTCCACGGCTTCCACATGGCGGCGGTGTTCCTCGGCGGCCTGCCGCTGCTCACGGGCGGCTCTCTGGCAGTCGCACTCTGCCGGGTGGCGGTCACGGCCAAACAGCTCCTTACCCTCCGGGAAGTAGGCTTCTTTCGGCGTATGGCACTTTCCGCAGTAAAGCAGTCCGTCCTCGCCGATATAGTCCTCCATCTCCGGGGCGGCGGTTGTCATGTTCTCCAAAATATCTTTGATTTCACTTGTCATAAGCTTTCTCCCTCCATACAGGTATAGTCGGGGATGCCCTGTTTTACGGCTCCCTTTTTGTCATTGGCCGCCCATCTGTGCAAGGCGGCGGCATAATTCTGGTAGGCTTTCCCGCTGGCGGCAAGGTAATGGCTCATTTCCTCAATCAGCCGTTCCAGCCTGTCCGGGTATTCTGCCTGTAACTCGTCATATTCGTCCTTTGACAGAAAAATATTCTCATATCGGCCATAAGCTGTGGGCGGCTCCCCACTCGCTCTCATTGTTTGGTTCTCTATTAAGTTGTTTATATTAGTTTTGTTAGGGGTCGGTTTTCCGACCATCATAGGGTCGGTTTTCCGACCGTCATAAGGTCGCTTTTCCGACTGTATGAGGGTCGCTTTTCCGGCCATCAGTTGGTCGGAAAACCGTACCACTGGGACAGGCGGCACTTTCACATAAAGCCGATTGGGTGCGGAGAAGCCCCGCCGTTCCCGTTCTAAAAGCCCGGCTGCGTCCAGTTCTTTCAAGGCTCCCTTGATGGCGGTACAACCCTTGTCCAGCATTTCCGCTATCTCCGCAACGGGGTAGACAATGAATATCCTGCCCTCGCCGTCCTGCCAGCCGTTCTTCTGTGACAGGGTGGAGCGGTCTAATAAAAGCGCATACAGCAGCTTGGCGGTCTGTGAAATCTCCATTTTCAGCAGGAAACGGGGGTATGGAAGATAGGCGGGCAGCGTGGTGTCTGCCCTGATATAATCAGCGATAGTATCACCTCCCTCTGTGTTGTGTCGTTTTTGGGCTTTGTCACGCATTAGGACGGCATTTCCGGGGGGAAAGGATAAATGTATCGCATACCCTTTGACACCCACGAAAAAAGCCTTGATTTATGCGGGTTTGAAAGGCTCTAAAGCGTGACATTTCTGCCTTTGTTTCCGCTTTCTCTCGGCGGCTTTGCGTTTCTTCATGCACCCGGCGCAGCCGGGGCAGTATTTCCCCCGGTTGGATTTGGGGACAAAGGCCGCCCCGCAGACCGCGCAGCGTTTCCGGCTCCCCCGGTACAAGAGGGCTGCGGCCAGCTCCCCGTCAAGGGGCAGGACAGCCACACGGAACCAGCGGCACATGAGGGAATAGGAAATGCTCTGGACGCACACGCAAGGCTCCCCGTCGTCTAACAGCAGGCAGTTCCCCTCGTCGTAGTTACAGCACTCATGCACAAGGCGGCGGGCTGCCTGGTGCTGGCGGTAGTCCATGCGGGACGGCTTATCGTTCATGGCTCTGCTCCTTTCTGCGGTGCGGCTCTTCCCGGCGCAAAATCTGGTCGATGTTCCGCTTGACGGTCTGCAACTCCCTGAACCGCTGCTTCTGTTCGTGATAGGTGTTGTACAGGCCGTCTTTCTCGGAGATAAGCTGCTCGATCTCGGCCTGCAACGCTTTTCGGCCGGGCAGCTTGGTAAGCCCCTGTGCCTTGAAATACCGGGCGGCGGCTTCGGCTATGATAAAATCGCTCTCGTTTGCCTGGCGGTATGCGGCGCGGGCTTTCTCGGATTTCTGCGCTTTCAGCCCCTCGCGGATGGGCTTGGTCTTGGCATAGGCAAGTACCTGTTGCCGCAACTCCCTTTTCCCTTGCAGCTTCGTTTCCAGTGCTTTCAGTTCGCCGCTGGTCTGGCGCATTTCCTGATAGGCGGTAGCAACGGCGGCTTCAAGCTGTTCCGGGGAAGAAAAGCCGTACTGTTGGTAGATGGTCAGGGTCTTGGCGGCCTGTTTCAGATTGTGTATCTTCGCCCATCGTTCATAGCCTTTGCCCTTGCCCTCGGCCATCTTCTGCTCAATGTCCACAAGCCGCTGCACACTGTCCTGTCTGGGGTCGATTTTCCCTGTCTTTTCGCCCTGTAAGCGGCCTTTCCCGGCGTGTAGGTATTCGGGTATGGCTGCGGTCTGTTCGGCGGCTCTGGCGGCTTGGTGCTGCGGGGTGTAGCGAACCGTTACGCCCCTCTGGGCGTTCTGCTCCAAAACGGCAAGGACGGCGGTGCGGTCAAAGTCGCCGCCCAGCTTCCGGGCGGTGATAGGCTTCGTCCTGTCTGGCGTGAGGTAGGACAGCCGCCCCCGGCTCTCCTTGACGGTCACACCCTCCCGCAACAGCAGAGAGGAAAACTCGTCAAAGCTGGCAGCGGTGGCAAGGGCTTTCCGTAGGGTCTGCCGCAGCTTCTCCTTGTTCGTTTCAAACTTGGTCTGCCGGGGCGTGATACCGCCTGCAATCATGGGGGCGTTCTGCTTGTCCAGTGCGGCCTGTCCCTTTTTCTGCGCCCAATATTCCCGGTCTGTGACACGGTTCTTGCTGCCGTTCAAGAGGTCGATTTGGTAAAGTCCTTCCCGGTGGCACATCTCCATGACCTCGGACTTGAAGTAGCGTAGGGCTGCGTCGGTGCAGCGGTGCTTGCACCCGGCTTTCGTGTCCGCTGGCCTGTCCATGTAGGGCAGGAACGGCACTTCCTCTATCCGCAGGCTGTTAATGACGATATGCACATGGATGTTGCCGCTGTGGTTATGCCCGTCCGGGTGGGTGCAGACAAGGGCCTGATGGCCGGGGAAATGCTCTTTACAGAATTGCTCCCCCAACGCCTGCGCCCGGTCTACGGTCAGGCCGTTGTCCGGCCCGTCCCGTGGGTCAAAGCTGATGATATAGTGGTGGCTTTTCACATCCTCCCGCCGCTGATTTTTCTCATAGCGGAGATTGGAGCGCATACACGCAACGGCAAAATCCTCGCCGCCGCAGTTCAGCGTGGACAAGCGATAATCCTCACGGGGGATAAGCCTGCCGTTTTCATCAAGGACGGGCTTCATAGTAAATTCGTCATGCTCAAAGAGCAGGTATTGTTCGGCGGCTCCGTAGTCGGCGTTCTTAGAGCCTAAATGCTTGAGTGTTGCCAACGGCGTCACCTACTTTCTTTAGGACTTCATACTTGAGGGCGGCAAGGTCGGCGGCCGCTTCCCGCAATTCCTTTGCCATAGCCGGGTAGGGGCTATGCCACTCGTTGAGGGTGCGGGCAATCTGGTTGAGATTGCCGCCAATCCTGCCGTACTCGGCTGTGAGCTTCCCGACAGCGGAGAGCAGCTCGTCATTGACTGACGACACATGGAGTACGGGGCGTATGGTAGTGCGCCGGATGGCCTGCCGGAGAAATTCGGACTGACTGATACCATAGGGCGCAAGCCGTTCTGTGAAGTCGGCGTATTCTTCATCGGTCAGCCGGGTTTTCACAACATGGCTGCGGTGGGGGGTGTTGTATCGCTTCGGCATGGGCTGTAAACCTCCTTTCACTTATCACAAAAAATGCTCTTATCTGTTAGCCATTTCCGGGGCGAAAGAGAGAAAAAACTTTTCGCCGGACGGAAATCTTTTTGCGGCGCAAGCCGCATAGCAGGGTTTGGGGAAGGCACTCCCCAACAAGTTTCCCGCGAGGGGCAAAACCGCAGAATTGCGGATTTTGGCACCGTGGTAGAAACTTGCTCTAAGTAAGCCGTAGATTTCCCCTTGCACTTACTACTCGTATAGCTGCCGCCTGTTTTGGCCGGATTTCTGCAAAAATCTTACGGCGTGGGGCGATTTTTACCCGCAGTTCTTTCTTTCCGCTAAAGATACATTTCAAAGGCCGCCAGCTACCCGCTTGCCGGGAATTTTCTCAAATTTTCCTTTGCCTTAGAAATACAGAAAATGCAGATTTGGCTACCGCCGCAGAAAATTTTTTGTTTCCGGCTTCACCTACCTACTACGGATGACTTTGCGATTTTGCCAAACGGATAAAGAAAAAAGCAGCAAATCTTTTTCAGACTTACTGCTTTCGCTGGCCGCCGATGGGCGGTGGATATTCAGTTTTGAAAGTTCAGGTCAGGTTGGCCCGATGATGGATAGCACAATAAATTCCTGTTTTCCCTTTAAGGCATTGTGCATTTTTTCTATTTCTCTTGATGATTATTTTTTTCATAATCAATCAATGTACCTATAACAATTCCAATCAACATTCCGATACCTGCACAAATAGAAATAGCAAAAAGATTTTGCAAAAACGCCCATGCCAACACACCTATGCAACCACCGACAATAAATCCTGTTAATAAGCCAATAGTTAAGTATTTATTACTTTTCATATTGCTATATCTCCCCTAAAAGTATATTTGTCGTTGGTTCTATTATACTATGACCTGCTTCCTTTAGGAATAGATGAATTGTAAACTGGCTGGAGTGAAACCGCTAATGACAGCCAGTGTTTGTTCTTTGTTTATCGGTCAAAGCGAAATTTGAACAGGGCGGCAATGAGCTGTTGCTTTATATGTTCCTCAACTTCGGCGTTGACTTTCCCGTGTACTTTGGAACAGTAGCGGATATATCCGGCATAGTGGGAAAGAATGGTGTCGATTGCGTCCGGGTCGCCCTCATGGGCTTTGACGATTGTTTCATAGGGGAGAAGTTTACTCATAGTCATTTCCCTCCATGAGCCGCCTTAACCGCTGCAAGGCAAGCCGGATATGCCGCCCCGCTGTGCTGCGTGTCCGGCCAATATGTACGCCGATCACTCGCTGCGGCTGGCGCAGGAAATAGTAACGAAAAATTTCTTCCTGCGTCTGCTCCGGCAAAAGGGCAAGGGCGGCGGCAAGCTCCGCATGATACAGAACGGCGGTCTGGCCGCAGGCGGTAAAAAGATATTCTTCAAGCTACTCCGGCTCGGCAAGCTGGACAAACTTTTCACTCATCAGATAATCAAGGGAAACTTCCCGTTCCCACCTCCGGCGCAGCTTCAAGATTTTATCTATGGCTGCGTGACGAATGACTACCTTGCAAAAGGCATTGAATGTGTACTGGATATGCACCTTGTAGGCTTCATCTTCGGTCATGGAAATTCCCCCTCTCTGAATAATAGTGCGGGGCGGCAGTACTCCTTGCTGTCGCCCCTTGATTGCCTACCAGCAAAGACGGGCGGGGCTGTCAACGACGGCGCGAAGCGGCGTTCATTTTATCGTTGACTGGCTCGGCTGGGTTTGCTATTTACCCGACAAACTTGAATTTATTTTAAGCTATCACGTTTTACCTTCTTAAGCCTTACTATCATTACCATAGGAATTTCTTTGTTGGTTTTAAAACATTCTTCATAAAATCCATCAATGACAAATCCAGCTCTAAAACAAAGGTTAAAAATATCTTGTATGGAACGATGATAATAAATCTGCTCTTTCGGTTGCCCTTCAATCGCTATATCATAGTAACTGTGCGGTGTCATATATTTTTCAGTCAACGTGACAAAACAAGGGTGTTGCGTTGCAAAGACAAAAATTCCGCTTTCCTGCAACAGTTCATAAACAGCCATAAGAAGTGGTTCAATATCCGTAATATCCATAATTGCCATATTAGAAACTGCTTTCGTAAAGGCTCGATTTCTTTTTAATTCTAATATACTTTTTCTATCGGTCGCATCCGCCACACAAAATTCAATTTGTTTTGCATATTGTGATTGCCGTCTTTTAGCCAATTCTATCATTTTTTTGCTGTAATCAAAAGCGACAACCGAAGCGCCTCTTTGTGCAAGATACGAAGAATAATTTCCATTGCCACACGCAATATCCAAAATGTAATCCGCAGGATTAGGAGATAGAAGTTCCGTTACTTTGGGACGCACTACCTCTCTGTGAAATTCATTAGATTCGTCACCCATTGCATTATCCCAAAATTGTGCGTTCTCCTCCCAGATTTTTTTACTTTCCTCTGTTCCCATGTTCTCTCCCACTCCCCAAATTTGCTTTTTTGCTTCCATTAAATCTTCCTTACTATATTCCATTGTTACCCTCCATAACTTCTGATTGTTGCCGTCTTGACGATTATGTATCTTTACATTACCTTCTGAAACATATGGCGCACCTTGTCCAGGCGGCTGTTTGGACGGCGGGGCTGGATGACCGGCTGACCGACAGCGGCCTGATATCCTTTCAGCTCTGTAAGGCATACGCTCCGCCCGTTGGTGTAAAAGGCCAGATCAGTACGGTATGCCTGTATACAGCGGGCGGGAATCTCGCCAGTAAAGACAACTTCATCCTTTTTTACCTGGGCCGTTTCGATGGTGGCACAGTATTTCGGTGCATCATGATAAGCCCTGGAAAGGTATTCCTGGGGCGCATAGAGGATGAAGGAGAGATAAGGTTCCAGCAGCTGCGTCCCCGATTCCTTCAATGCCTGTTCCAATACAATCGGGGCCAATGAGCGGAAGTCCGCCGGCGTGCTGACCGGACTGTAATAAAGCCCGTATTCAAAGCAAATCTTACAGTCCGTTACGTTCCAGCCGAACAAGCCCTGCTCCAGCCCGTAACGGATACCATCCCTGACAGCGTTTTGAAAACTCTGGTTCAAGTATCCCAGCGAAACCCGGCTCTCGTATTGTACACCGGAGCCAAGCGAGAGTGGTGTAACAGACAGTCCTATGGATGCCCAAAACGGGTTGGGCGGCACCTCGATATGGATGGTGTGGCTGGCTGCTTTGAGCGGCCGCTCCATATAAATGACGGAGGGTTCCTTTACCACTGTTTCAAGCTTGTATTTTTCCGACAGCAAAGCGGAAACAACCTCCAACTGCACCCGGCCCAAAAAAGAAAGAATGATCTCATGGGTGATGGAATCCACTTCGCAACGCAAAAGCGGGTCAGTATCCGCAAGTTGCGTAAGAGCGTCCAGCAGCCGTTCTCTTTGCGCTGCCGTTTTCGGCGCAATCGTCGTCCGCAGCATGGGGAGGGGGTCCTCGCGCCACCTTTTACGAGGGAGCCGGGTTTGGTCCCCTAATACATCGTTTAACCTCACGCTGTCGCTGGGAAGGATAACAATTTCACCCTGATAAGCGGTGTCTGTCCGAACAATTTCCCCTTTGGATGGAATACGCATCTCTGTGATTTTCAGCTTTTCTCTCCCGGCCAGGGCCACCGTATCCCGCAGGCGCAGCGTTCCGCTGTATAACCGTAGATAGACACGCCGCTGGCCGCAATCGGTGTACTCAACCTTGAAAACGCTGCCGCATAGGGCGGCGCCCCCCTGTTCCCCAATCGGTTGGAACAGCCCTGTCACCGCATCCATCAACGGTTGAATGCCAAGGCCATTTTTGGCGCTGCCATGATAGACTGGGAACAGGGAGGCGTCTTGAACCCGCTGCTGTTCCTCCCGCGCAAGTTTTTCCCGGCTGATTGGTTCTCCTGCGATATACTTTTCCAATAATTCATCGTTATTTTCGATGACCGCATCCCATGCTTCTATGTCGGTATTTTCCTCCAGGACTATTTCCGGGGACAGCGACACCGTCTGCTTGATGATAATATCGGCGGAGAGCTTATCCCGAACAGACTGAACCACGCTCTGCAAATCAACGCCAGCCTGGTCGATCTTGTTGATAAAGATAACGGTGGGAATGTTCATTTTCCGCAGGGCATGGAACAGAATACGGGTCTGGGCCTGCACGCCATCTTTAGCGGAGATCACCAAGATGGCCCCATCTAAAACAGCCAAAGAGCGGTACACCTCCGCCAAAAAATCCATGTGGCCGGGCGTATCCACAATGTTAACTTTACATCTGTGCCACTGGAAGGAAGTGACTGCCGCTTGAATGGTAATCCCACGCTGCCGCTCCAAAAACATGGTGTCCGTCCTCGTTGTCCCTTTTTCGACGCTCCCCGGTTCTGAAATGGCTCCGCTGGCATATAGCAGGCTCTCCGTCAAGGTCGTCTTTCCAGCGTCTACATGGGCAAGAATTCCAATATTGATTATTTTCATGTGATTGTCCTCCCTTTACAGCCCCAAAGGGCATAAAAATCCCCAGCAGTAAAATACTTTTACCACTGGGGATTATAATTTGCGGACATACACATATACAGCATACACCTGTTTGTGATTGCTGTTTTTTGGATATGTCAAAATTGATAAGGCAAAAGTATTCTTAAATTGGGTACAAAAAACCAAGCCCCCATAAAAGGAACTATCATAATCCTTTGTTCCCACTATTTGATTATAGTTTTATTTAAGAATACCTTGCCGCATATTTTTTACTCCTTTTCTGGAATGAAGCTATTATATCACATCAGTTTTAGGAAAGCAAGTACCTAAAAGAAATTTTTCTTCCCCTTATATGTAACAATCATACCGGCTTCCTAGCGTTCAGAATGTTTTCTGCTGTCTGCTGTGGTGTTTGGTTGGAATTGTCCAACCAAAAGCCGATCCGTGGTGTTGTCTGCATTTTACTAAATACAAATTCAATGTATACAGAAAGATATAAGGAGTGGGAGGGATTCCGCCGTAGTTGGCATTGTAGGAAAATCCAAAAGTTTAGATTTTCCCACAATGCTTATCTTTTGGTCTTTGGTTCGGAATAGTGTAGTGCTGGCGGTCTATCTCTTGTTTTCGGTTGCTTGCTTCCTTACCGTACATGAGCATTTGCCCCTGGGTTGTCGTTTCCATAACCTTCCAGAAGGTTAATCACGCCCCAGATACCAAGTCCGGCTCCCAGTGCGATAACAAGGGTCTGTAATACTTCGATTGCGCTGTTAAAAAATGCCATGAATTTCTCCTTTCCTGCCGCGATAGCGGCTGCCCGGAAAAGGGCATAAAAAACGGCGGTCAGTTTTGGTAACTGCCGCGGTCATGTGCCGCCGGGTTCCGGCGGCTCCCCGCGCCGCGTAAAGTCCTGCGGCGCAGCGGTATTCAGTTGTAAACATAGGGAAACATGGTTTTTTCAGTGGGCGCGCGTATCATGTAACCGATAGTTATAATCTGATTGTTAGCTGCTGCGATTCCTCCTTTCTCACGTCTGGGTGTCCATACTGGCGGAAAAGTGCTTCAACAAAACGCCGGGTGCTTTCTTCCGCCCATTTTCGCCAGTATTCCCTTTCTGCGGCGTCAATGGCTTCTTGAAGCTCCACAAGTGCCGCCGCAAGGTTTTCTATCATTTCCCGCTGCTGTTTCTCTTTTTTCTTTCTGATACGTCGGTTCATGGTTTGTCCTCCTGCAAATCGGCTTCGCTGATTTCGTAACAGTCAAAGGGTTCCTCCGGCTTGACGATTGCGGGGCGGCGTTTCATGTAACGCTCAATATCAAAGGCGTTTTTCTTGTCATAGTCGGAAAGGTATTTGTACTTCGGGTGCTTTGTTATATCGTACTTGTCGGAAAAGAACGGGCGCACGCCCCTTAGCTGCAAGATACATTTCCCGCCGTCCATGACGGCGATTTCGTCCTCCGACATGAGCTGCTTGCCTAACTTCTGGTAATTTAACCCGTGGGACAGCTCCCGCCCTCTGGTTTCAGATGTGTTAAGGCTGTCAATGGTTTCTTTCCCCAAAAGCTCCGACATTTCTTTCAGCGTGGTCTTTTCCTTGCCGCCTAAGAAAAGGGTCGTGTCGCAGTTGCCGACGATGGTATCGGCATTGTCCTTGTAGATTGCCTTTAGCTGTGACTGCGATTGCAGAATGATAGAAGCCGATATTTCCCGGCTCCTTATGGTGGCAATCAGCTTTTCAAACTTCGGTATCTGCCCGATGTTCGCAAACTCGTCTAAAAGGCAGCGCACATGGACGGGCAGCCGCCCGCCGTACACATCGTCGGCTTTATCGCACAAGAGGTTGAAAAGCTGCGTATAAAGGATTGATACGACAAAGTTAAAGGTATCGTCTGTATCGCTGATGATAACGAACAGTGCCGTTTTGCGGTCGCCCAGTGTGTCAAGCTCCATTTCGTCGGTTTCCAGAAGTTCGCGCAGCTCCCGTATGTCAAAGGGGGCAAGCCGCGCCCCGCAGCTTATGAGGATTGAGGAACGTGTCTTGCCCGCGCTTAACAGGAATTTCTTATACTGCCTTACGGCAAAGTGTTCCGGGTCTTTTTCTTCCAGACGCTCAAACATGAGGTCAACCGGGGACTGAAAATCCGGGTCATCCTCGCGGGCTTCGCTTGCGTTAATCATTTCAAGCAGCGTCGTAAAGTTCTTCTCGTCCTCCGGGGCTTCATACCAGATATAGCCGATAAGGGCGCAGTAAAAGAGCCGTTCCGATTTTACCCAGAAATCCTCCCCGGATTTTTCCCCGTCGCCTTTGGTGTTGGCGATTATGGTATTTACCAGTTTCAGAATGTCCTTTTCGCTGCGGAGATAGGCGAACGGGTTATAGTGCATACTTTTCTTGAAGTTTATCGTATTCAGCACTTTTATCTTGTACCCGCCCCGCTGTAAGAGCTTCCCACATTCCACAAGGACAGTCCCTTTCGGGTCTGTGACAACATAGCTGCTGTGCATTTGCATTAAGTTCGGCTTCACAAAAAACCTCGTCTTGCCGGAGCCGGAACCGCCGATTACAAGGATATTTTTATTCCTTGCATACTTCGGCTGCTTCGGTCGGCTGCTCATCATCAGCCGTTCGGTCTGGGTCAGAATGACGTTGTTTTCAAACACCGGGTCTACATACGGCTTTATATCTTCGGCATTTCCCCAACGGGCAGAGCCGTATTCCACGCCTTTCCGGTATTTCTTCGCGTTCTTGCCCTTGAAGTAGACAATCAGCCGGATAAGCACCGCCCCCGCTATGCCGATGAGCAAGTCCATAGGGTGTAAGCTCGGCGCAGCATTTTCAAAGGCTGCGGAAAATCCCGTCCCAAGGGCAAGCAGCTTTTCGGACAGGTCAGCCCCCGGCGATAAGCGGAACGCCTGCGCTGCTTTGCCAAAGAGCCAGACAAAGAGCAGATAGGGGATATTCGGGATAATCAGCTTTTTCAAGTCTAAGTTGTTCAACGCTCAATCCCCCTTTCCTTGTTCTTGACTTTCTCCCGGTTCGCATTGAGCTGTTTCGCCTTATCCCGGAAAACGGCTAACGCCTTTCGGATAGAAGGCTTCTGCTCCCGTGAGAGCTTCTTTGCGGAAAACTCTTTAAAGGCTGCGGTCAGCGCGTCAGCGTCCCGCGCCTTAAAGAAAACAAGGTACCGGGGCGGGCTTTCCGTCGCGTCCTTTTTCAGCGCAAAGTCAATCCCGTATTTTTTCGCGGTACTCTCAAAGGCTTTGATATTGTCCTTCGTGATTTCGATATTGGAAACGCCTGCATTCTGCTTCATAAGCTGCTTTAGGGTCTGTTTGCCGTGGGGCATTTGCCGCCTGTCTGCCTGTTTCTTTACCTGTGAGAGAAAGAATTTCATGGATTTTTGCAGCACTTCCGCAGACAGCTTCCCGGTCTTGATTGACAGGGCAATCACTTTTTCATTGACTTCCTCCTGCAATTATCGTCCTCCTTTCGCAAAAGTCTGTGTCCAGGCAGAAAAAGGCAGCCATTTCCGGCTGCCCTGTGCCTGCCGTTTTATTAAATCCGCACCCTAAGTCCGTTCAAGTCCTCGGCGCGGATACCCACCAGATACCAGTTCTGCCCGTACTCCATGCGGGTCGGCTTCCATTTGCCCCTTACAAACACTTCCAGACAATCCCCACAATGTAAGCCCCCGTAGTAGGCGTTAAGGTCAAAACGAATGTCGTAACGGTCGGTCAGCTCGTCAAATACCAATGCTCCGGTTCTCTGTGCCATAAAAAATCCTCCTTTTTCTGTTTACAGGCTTTCGCCCTCGTTGCAGGAATAATAGTCCGGGTCGCCAAACTGGGGCTTTCGCGGAGCCAGTGCGCCGCTTGCCATGTCGTGGGCGACAAGGGAAGTGTAGTAATTGCCGATAGTGGACGGCGCGTTGAACAGTGCCGCCCGCAGGTACTGCTTGATATTGCGTATCTTCGTGGTGTTCTCCCTCATACATTCAAGGACGAACCGGATATGTTCGCTGTCCAGTTTCATAAACTTTGACTTTACAAGCTCTGCCGGGTAGTCGTCCCCGGCGATACGGATTGTCCTGCGTCTTGTGCAGACCGTTTCAAGGATAAGGTCAATGATTTCATCTATCCGGTCATGGTCGTAGGGCATATCCTGTTTGAGAATGTCATAGCAAATGTTGTCTTTTATGATTTCCTCATATACCCGGTATGCGTCGTTCGGTTCCTTTCGTTTCCGTTCCTGCGGCGCAGCCGCTTGTCCCTCTAAGGGAGAGGGGTTAGGGGAAAGGATAGGAATGGAATGGGTACTTTGTGTATCAGTATTTGATTTTTCTTTTTTTGATAGATTAGTTCTTTGTATCTCTTTATTTAATTGCATTGGATTTTCCTGCGTAGGTTTTTCCAGCGTAGGGTTTTCCTGCGTTGGATTTTCCAATGTTGGATTTTCCAACGTAGGTAAATCCGGTTTAGGCGGTAGCTGTGGCTGCTCATAAATCACATAGTCGGCACCCCGCAGGCGTCCTTTTGCGTCGCGTTCCCTTGAACGGACGATATACCCGGCGCGTTCCAGTTCCCGCACCGCTTCCCGGATAGCGTCGATTTGCTCCCGGTTGATATGGGACAGCCCCGCAAGGGTATAGTCCCAATCTTCGGGAAGTGAGAGCATTTGCGACAACAAGCCCTTTGCTTTCAAGGTCAGCTCCTTGTTGCGTAAGTGGTGGTTGCTCATTACGGTATATCCCGTGTTCCGTTCCACTCTGAAAACTGCCATAGCTTATCAGCTCCTTTGCTGTGGATTTGTTACGCAGCAGAACGGGGATTTGAGGGGAAAAGGTATCTTTCCCTTGCCCCGACAGTTTTCCGTTCTGGAAGCCGCATAAATCAAGGCTTTTTCTGCCCCTACTGCGTAACACGAGGGCATAAAAATAGCGGCGTTCCTGTTTTCCCGGTGTGGGAATGAGAAACGCCGCTTGTGCGGTTCAATATTCAGTTTTAGCGTGTATGAAAGCAGCTTGTCCTATCTGTTTTACATGATATGTTGTTCTTTCGCAGTTGCAGCAGAGCAGAAAGCCCGCAGCACCTATGAATACCTCATCGACTTGGCGGAAGACCCGGACGTTCTGGCTCCCCTGCGGTTCCTGCGGGAACGGGAAGTGGTGCACTTCCAGCGGTTCGGCGAAGCACTGGAAATTGCCAGAGATCATCTGAATCAAAAACACTGGTTCTTCCAGAACAAATAAACAAACTCCCCAAAAAGCAGCAGGAAGCCTTGTTATCCCCAACAGGCTTCCTGTTTTTTGTATGCCTTTTTCTTTTCATGAAAATCATAGAAAAAAACGTGTTCTTTCTGTGAAAAAGTCTTATAATAAGAAGTAAGATTCATATGCTTGTGTATGACGCACAGCATTGGGAGGTGACCGCCGTATGCGCGATTTTTATTTGAAAAACAGACAGGCTCTTCAGGATTTTCTCATTCTGGGTGGCACCATATTGTTTTGTTTTCTCTTTTTCCGCTACTTGTTCCCGATTTTTCTGCCTTTTCTGGTGGGCTGGCTGCTGAGCCTTCTGTTCCGTCCACTGGCAACTTATCTGGAAAAGCGGCACATTCCCCGCTGGATTGGATCTTTGTTTTCCATCCTATTGTTTCTGGGGGTGATCTCCCTTTTTGTTGCGCTGATCGGCAATCGCATTGCCGCACAGGCGCAATCTTTCCTGCGGCTCATGCCCCAGTACATGCTCCTGATTCAAAACGCATTGAATCGGTTTTGGACACAGTTGGATAGTCTGCTGGTGGTACTGCCTGACCCTCTGCAAAATCTGATTCAAAACTCCACAGAGCAGCTGCGGGGCAATCTGTCCTCCATACTGCTTTCTCTGGTGCAGAGCACAGGTTCTTCATCCCTGACTTCCGTACCGAATTTTCTGCTGGGTGTGCTCATTGCGCTGCTGTCCTCCTATTTCTTCACAAAAGATGCAGCCCTCATTCGCAGCCTTTATGAAAAATATGTGCTTTCCCTGTTCCGCACATCCATCCATAATACAAAGCGGAATCTGAAAACATCCGTATGGGGCTATATCAAAACACAGCTGATTCTGATGATTTACACCTTTGCCATCACATTCATCGGTCTTATGGTGCTGCGTTCTCCATTCGCTCTGCTGCTCAGCGTCATTATCGCCATCATTGATGCCCTGCCTTTCTTTGGCAGCGGATTCATTCTCTGGCCGGGTGCAGTCATCCATCTGATTCTTGGCTCTCCCAAGCTTGCCATTGGTTATATGGTCATTTACGCCGCTGTACAGATCATGCGGCAAATCATGCAGCCAAAGATTCTTGGTACACAGATTGGTCTGCACCCGTTGCTGACACTGTTTTCCATGTACTTCGGTTATAAATGTATCGGCTTCTGGGGTCTGATTCTGGGACCTGTCATTGCCGTTATGCTGCAGGCATACTTCCAGACCCGTGAAAAACCACCAACCACATAAAAAAAGCGTTTTCGGTTTAGGGGCATCTTCATAAGAAAACAAAAAAGCCAAAGCCCTTATCATTACAAAGGATTTTGGCTTTCTTATTTTGTTCAGATTTTATTTGTTATGTTTTCTTATGAAGACAGCCGTTGCAATTCCCCTTAAGAAATTAAGGAAAAGGAAAATCAATGTTTTCTTAAGGGGAAATTGCTTTTACCGAAAACGCTTTTTTCTTATACTTTATGCCTGAAACATGGGTGTGGACAAATATCTGTCGCCAGTATCGGGCAGCAGAACGACGATGTTCTTGCCCTTATTTTCGGGACGTTTTGCCACTTCCAGAGCCGCATGGATGGCTGCCCCTGCGGAAATGCCCACCAACAGACCTTCTTTCTGTGCCACTTCTCTGCCTGCTGCATAAGTCGCTTCTTCTGTAACGGTGATAATTTCGTTATACAGCTTTGTATCCAGAATGGAAGGTACAAAGTTTGCGCCGATGCCCTGCAAGCCATGGCTGCCAGATCTGCCTTCTGTCAGCAGAGGAGAGGAAGCAGGTTCCACACCGATAATCTGAACATCGGGATTCTTTTCTCTCAGATAACGACCTACCCCAGTGATGGTGCCGCCGGTACCAATGCCTGCCACGAAAATATCCACTTTGCCGTCGGTATCTTCATAGATTTCAGGACCTGTTGTTTCATAATGTGCCTGCGGGTTTGCAGGGTTGTCAAACTGTCCGGGAATGAATGCGCCGGGGATTTCTTTTGCCAGTTCTTCCGCTTTGGCAATGGCACCAGCCATGCCTTTTGCCCCTTCTGTCAGCACCAATTCCGCACCGAAAGCAGACATGAGCAGACGGCGTTCCATACTCATGCTGTCAGGCATCACGATGATGGCTCTGTAGCCTCTTGCCGCTGCCATAACAGCCAGACCAATGCCCGTATTGCCGCTGGTAGGTTCGATGATAGTCGCGCCTGCTTTCAAAAGACCTTTTGCTTCCGCATCTTCCACCATTTTCTTTGCCACACGGTCTTTGGCACTGCCGCCGGGGTTCAAAAACTCCACTTTTGCCAAAACTTTCGCATCCAGATTATGGATTTCTTCCAAATGTGTCAGTTCCAGTAACGGCGTTTTGCCGATCAATTCTTCTATATTTTTGTAAATCTTTGCCATGGGAATCATCCTTTCCGCGATTTTTAAACATAGTATCACTATAGGTTTTGTATGTCAAGCTATTTTTTTCAGCCTGCATCTGTTCTCATATTACCACATTCCGCCGCTGCCTTCAAATAAACTTCATGCTTGTTTCGCTTTCTTTTCCTTGTATACGTTCTTTTTTTGTGCTAGTATTTTAATGGAAATATTCATTGATTGAGATATAGAAAGGAACGATTCAAATGAAAATCGGACGCAACGATCCCTGCTGGTGCGGCAGCGGAAAAAAATATAAAGTCTGCCACGCAGATTTTGACGAAAAACTGGCAGAACTGAAATCCAAAGGGGAAAAAGTACCTCCCCACTCTCTCATCAAAACACCGGCACAGCTGGAAGGCATCCGCAAAGCCGGCAAACTGAACACAGAAATTCTGGATATGGTAGCGGAAAACATCCACGCAGGCATGTCCACAGAAGACATCAACAAACTGGTTCATGAATACACCATCGCACACGGCGGCATCCCCGCACCTCTGAACTACTGCGGATTCCCTAAGAGTGTCTGCACATCCGTAAACGATGTCATCTGCCACGGTATCCCCTCTCCCGATGAAATCCTGCAGGATGGGGACATCATCAACGTAGACGTTACCACCATTCTGGATGGTTATTACGCAGACGCATCCCGTATGTTCTGCATTGGTCAGGTCAGCGACGAAGCAAAAAAACTGGTGGAAGTCACAAAAGAATCTGTTGACCTTGCCCTGGCAGAAGTAAAACCTTGGGGTCATCTGGGTGACATCGGCGAAGTTATCAGCAAACATGTTTATGCTCACGGCTATACTGTCCTTCATGACATCGGCGGTCACGGTGTTGGCAACGACTTCCACGAAGAACCTTATGTATGCCACATCGGCAAAAAAGGCACCGGCATGCTGCTGGTTCCCGGCATGGTATTCACCATCGAACCCATGGTAAACGAAGGGGAAGAAGATTTCTTCCAGGATGAAGAAAACGGCTGGACTATCTACACAGAAGACGGTTCCCTTTCCGCTCAGTGGGAATACACCGTTGCCATCACCGAAGACGGCGTAGAAGTCATTACCCATTGATAGATTTCACACAAATGAAAACGTGAGGTGTTGCATTTATGAACGGTTCCAAACACATTTCCAACTGTTACAGCGCCTTACAGGGACTCTACTGGATGAGTTACGGCGCCATCTATACCTTTGCCGCCGTAGTCCTTTTAGACAGAAACTTTACGGATTCACAGGTCGGCACACTCATTGCGCTGGCCTGTGTTTTTTCCGCAGTGTTTCAGCCCTTCGCGGCTGCGGCAGCTGACCGGGGAAAGCGGTTTTCTCTGCGGTCTTTGATGACGCTGATCTGTCTTTTGACCATCGTCCCTATGGTTCTGCTGTTTTTCTTTCCACAGCAAGCCCTTTCCGGCGTTTGTTATGTGATTCTGCTTCTGCTGCATCTTGCCTTCCAGCCTCTTTTGAGCGCATTAGGCATGCATCTGCTCAATAACGGATATTATCTGAATTTCGGCGCTGCCCGCGGCATCGGCTCCATGTCCTATGCTGTCCTTGCCTTTTTCCTTGGGTCTTTGACGCTGATTTTTGGTCTGCGGTGTCTGCCTGTCATCGGCAGTCTGCTGTATCTGCTTATGGCGGTATTATTGCAGGCATTTCCAGAAACCAAACGAAGCGGCTCATCCATCGTGTCCTCTCGGGGCACCGTTTCCATACTGCGGGAAAACCATCGGTTTGCTGTCCTCTGTCTGGGCATCATCCTCATTTTCATTTCCCACAGTGCCATCAACACCTACATGATTCAGATTCTGCAGAAAATCGGCAAAGGCAATCAGGAACTGGGGCAGGTCATGGCATATACAGCCGTACTGGAATTTTTCGTGATGATCGGCTTTTCCAGATTCGTCAAAGGACGGGACTGCGGCAACATCTTACGTTTCACTGCCATCTTTTTTGTGCTGAAAGCCATTTTTGTTCCCTTGGCACCTACTCTGCCTTTGATTTACGTGGCCTTTCTGACACAGATTTTTTCCTTTGCCCTGTTCACACCGGCTTCTGTTTACTATGCAAATGCCATTCTTCCTGCCGGGGACAAAGTAAAAGGACAGGCAATGATCACCATTGCCATCACCATCGGCAACATCGCCGGCAGCTTTCTCTGCGGCCATTTCATCACCCTTTGGGGCATCACAGCGGCTATCCTGGTGACCGCTGGCATTGCCATCATTGGTCTGATCTGCTTCTTCCTTGGCGCGGAAAAAACAGGACCCATTATCTTTTCTGAAACGCAAAAAAGTACCGAATCATAAGAAAATCAAAACCACCCGTTGAACGGGTGGTTTGATCAGACCCTATAAGGGTCTATCTCTTGTGGTAGCCCCCTAAAGGGGGCATTGAATAGTCTGGCAACCACACTTTTAACTCTGGCTGCCCCCTACTCGGGGGCACTTTTTATGCCTTATTTCACCGGCTCACCCGTGAACGGGTCTGTAAATTCCTTTAAACTTATTTGATCATTCATAATATCATCTTCCAGCTGATTTTTGATGTATTCTTTTATTGCCGTTTCATATCTGCCTACTGTATCTACAAAATATCCTCTACACCAAAAATGTCGATTTCCATACTTGTACTTTAAGTTTGCGTGT
>NZ_FRAH01000085.1 GCF_900142265.1 Anaerotignum lactatifermentans DSM 14214
CAAGCGATACAGCATTGCTGAAAGCCCTGTATCTGGCTACCTTTGAAGCCACAAAAAAATGGACAACCACCATCCGGAACTGGGGTCAGGTCTACGGAGAATTAAGTATTATGTATGAAGGACGGCTTCCAGAATAAAAAGAACAGATTGGTTAAAACAGGCGGAAAAGCCGCCTGTTATTGACATGCCATCTTTTGGATGGTATATATAAAACAAAGGTGGAGTGCTTCATTTCAAAGCATTCCACCCAGTCTTATCATAGAAGAATCTTATTTACAGACTTTTCTTCATACCCTCCTTTTTTATTATGAGAAGGATATAAATGACGAAATACCGAGATTAAATAGATAAGAACCATGCTTCGTCAATGATATAATCATTGACTGGAGCAACACCTAATTGTAACTCTTTTAATTTTTCCACTAATTCGTCTCCATCGATTAAATCAATGGGTGCCGCACCTGCTCTATTAGCTTCTTCAATAGCAGGTGCCGAAAATTTGCCGGTTGTAATAAATAGACCTTTATCTGCCCTTCCTTGCATTGCACCTCTAAAATCTCGAATTTCTCCTGCGGAAACAGAACCGGTATATCGTTTACATTGAAATAGCATATGAAAACTGATTATTCCATTAAGTTTGACAATTCCCATGCCGTCTATTCCGCCATCTCCGGTCTTTCCTGTTACTTTAACTTGTGTGAAACCAGATTCTCTTAATAATCTTTGAGTTAGTCGTTCAAAAGCATCTGGTTTTAGATTTAATAAGATATTTTTTAATTTTTCACGCCATGATTGTATTTCATCAGGTGTGTCTACACCATCATTTTCTAAATCATTGTCTTCAAAATTGATGCTTTGGATATCTTTGGTTTTTAAAAAAGTCATTTCTCGAACTTTTCTCACAATTTCATCAGGGTTGATCTTTTGTAATTCTCGCCCGCTTGTAGTTAAAGACCATACTCCGCGAGAAGAGTTTTCTAAGATACCAACTTTTTTCATATATGTTCTTGTCCATGCTAAGCGATATTCAATTTCTGTTTTGCTGCTATTACTATGCATTATTTCTTGAACTTCTGGAGTTAGTTTTAAAATTTCTATTGTTTTATCATCGATTTCTCTAATGGTACCAGATCCACCTAATTCTTTCATTGCTTGAAATAATTCACACATCATATCGTTAAAAGCGGGTACTTCTAAAGAGCTTTTCATTTTTATTCACCTGTTATTATAATTATTAACGAACAATATTTTTTAGCTAAGCTTTCAATTATTTGTTTTGTTATGAGACAGCAAAACAACAGTTTCTACATGCACCGTATGAGGGAACATATCCACCACCTGTACCTTTTCGATGGTATAGCCTTTGGGGCAGAGATATGCCAAATCCCTTGCCAATGTGGCAGAATCACAGGATACATAAACCACTTTCTTCGGAGAGATAGCAGCAATGGTATCCAGCAGGACACTGTCACAGCCTTTCCGAGGAGGGTCTACCACGACCACATCAGCAGTGATGCCTTTCTCCTCATAAAGTCTGGGAATCACATCTTCTGCGGCACCAACGGCAAAATCTGCGTTGTTCATGCCGTTAAGAGCAGCATTTCTTTTGGCGTCAGCAATGGCTTCCGGTACGATTTCTACGCCGAAAACATGTTTTGCTTTCTGGGCAAAGAACAAGGAAATGGTGCCGATGCCGCAGTACAAATCCAGTACTGTTTCGTTTCCTTCCAGCTCCGCAAAATCCAGAGCCGTCTGGTAAAGCACCTGTGTCTGCAAAGGATTTACCTGATAGAAGGACAGGGGAGAAATTTCAAACTGTACATCTCCGATATAATCCCGAATGGTTTCTTTACCCCAAAGCACATGGACTTCTGTTCCTAAGATTACATTGGTCTGGTCTGTATTTACATTTAATACGATGGAAGTCATGCCTTCGATTTCCCGCAGGCGTTCTACCAATACATCGCAATGGGGCAGTTTTCTGCCGTTTACCACCAGACAAACCATAATTTCGCCTGTGCGTCTGCCCATACGAGTCAGGATATGACGTACCAGACCGCGATGGATAGTTTCGTCATAAAGGGGAATTTCATATTCCGCCAGAAATGCCCGAATGATTTTTACAATCCGGTCATTTACTTCATTTTGCAGCATACATACGGGCGTGTCGATGATGCGATGGCTGCGTTTGGCATAAAAGCCGATTTCTGGTTCACCGGTTTTTCCGCCCACTGGGAATTGGGCTTTGTTGCGGTAACGCCAAGGTTCTTCCATACCTTTGGCATAGCCTACGGAAATGCCGGAAAAACCACCAATCCGTTCCAGATGGTCTTTGACTTTTTTCGTTTTGAAAGCAAGCTGCCCTTCATAGGAAAGATGCTGCAGCTGACAGCCGCCGCATTTTGCGGCAACAGGACAGGCAGGGGTTACCCGATGGGGGGAAGGTTCTAAGATTTCTAACAGCTTCCCGTAACCAAAATGTTTTTTTGTTTTGACAATGAGGACTTTGATGACCTCTTCCGGCAGAGCACCTTCCACAAAGACGGTGTAACCGTCAATGCGTCCGATGCCTTCGCCATTGGTGCCAATGTCTGTAATGGACATGGTGTAGGTCTGATTTTTCTCAACAGGAAGTTTCATACTTCCCCTCCGTTTCTATGATATTGACCATAGGGACATACAGTGCCGTTGCAGATGCAGTGGCGGCAGGTGATAAAGCTGGCGTTGGGGGTTCCTTCGCCGTCCTCCAACATTTTCCGCATGTCTGCCATGGTTTGTTTCACTTCTTTTCTCAAGTTTCTGGTATTTCGCACATAAAACATATAATCGCTGTATTTCAGCCAACCGTAAGACGGGCGTTTGCCGTAAATATCCTCCAAAAGAAGGAAGTAGGCTGCCAGCTGTAATAAATCTCCTGGATGGGGGAGAGGAGCGTCTTTGATGGCACCGCTTTTCAGTTCTACGGGAACGATAGCACTGCCCAGTCTTTTTTTGAAAATATAGTCTGGTTTTCCCTGTAGATCGTACTTTGCGGAATAGAGCAGTTTTCCAAAGCCTTCACTTTTTTTGCCGGATTGCTTCTGGTCGGCGTAAATCAAAGTAAAGCCAGGCATAATATCTTTTCGGGGTTGTTTTTGCAGATGGGGACGGCGTGTTCGCCAAAGCAGAAGCACTGCCAAGAGAATCAGCAAAAACAGAATGCCAAAAGAAAGCCAGTTTGCAGTGATTTTTTCAAACATGGACATACTGCATTACCCAAAAAATAAGTATCAGCACCAGCAGAGCAAGAAGGGCAATTTTCCCCAAAAGCCGTCGCAGGCGATACTGGCGGTAAAGCTTTCTATGGAAGGCTTCGCCTCGTATAAAATTGGCAGTGGTGGAATCTTCCAGACCAAGTTCTTCCAGATATTCTTTGCGCATACGGCGCAGTTCTGCTCTGCCATATATTTTTTCATAATACCACTGATAAGGGCAGTAGGTATATTTGTTCAGTTCATGTGCGGAAAGGGTTTCCTTTGCCATGGTTCCACCTGCTTATTCGAAGTCGGAACGGCTCAGGTTGCGCTGAAGCATGCGGTTGTAGCCAGCCCAGTGTCCCTGGGTGCTGTCTGCCGCAAGGGCTTCTTCAATCATTTTTGTTTTGGCATCCAGATTGTCTGCACAGTGGAGCAGGAAAGCTTCCGGTGTGGAAGGCAGTTTGGGAGAGCCATATTCGTATTCCCCATGATGGGACAGCATGCAGTGCTTCATGAGGGATTCCAGACGTTTGGGGAAACCATCGATTTTAGCAGCAGCATCCCGAATGAGTTCGGAACCAAGAATCAAATGTCCCAGAAGCTGACCGTCGTCGGTGTAGTCATTGGTAGGAAAGTCGGAAAGTTCCAGCACTTTGCCGACATCATGGAGCATAGCGGATGCCACAAGGATGTCGCGGTTTACATAGTTGTAACGAGGTGCCAGAAAATCACAAAGCTGTGTGACAGACAAGGTGTGTTCCACCAAACCGCCGCGGAAGCTGTGGTGCATAGCTTTTGCTGCGGAATGATATTTGAATTCCTTACTGATGACAGGATGACGCAGGAAGATTTCTTCCAGCAGTTTTTTCAGATAGGGATTTTTCATGGTTTTGATATATCCCATGAGCTGATCATACATTTCATCGATGTTTTTGTCGGTGCTGGGTACAAAATCCGCAGGATCGTATTCCCCTTCGCGGCTGCGGCGGATGCGTTTGACATTGAGCTGCAGTTCATTGTTGAATGTGGTGACAAAAGCATCTACTTTGATAAAGTCGTTTTCCTGAAAGCTCTGGATATCGTTGTTCAGATCCCAGACTTTGGCGTCCACCATACCGGTTTTATCCTGCAATTTCAAAGACAGATAATTTTTGCCGTTGCGGCTTTTCATAGTCTGTCTGCTCTTGCACAGATAATGTTCGATGATGTTTTCACCTTCGTGCAATTCATTGATATATTTCATAAATGTCCTCTCTTTCTATCTCATTCCTAATCTCTTATTATAAAAGAAAACAGACAAAATTACCAGCTTTCCAAAAGTTTTTTCAAATTGGGAACGAAAGGGTGGTTTTTTGCGTCTAAAATGTTAAAAAACCGTAACGGCAAAGAACGGCAAAATATGGTATGATGGAAAAAAGAGATGGTAAGGAGGAATGAACATGAAACAGAAAAAAGTACTTTGTGCAGGGCTTGCGGCGGCAATGCTTATGGGATTGGTTCCCCAGACAGCTCTGGCGGCGGAAAACGATATTTTAGACTATGATTTCCGCACATATGATACAGACGTCAGCGGTGACGGCTGGGACTGGGATGCAAGCGGCAGAATCTTGACCATTGATGGATTGTATGTCAATGCAGATGAAAGCAATACCAATGGCAGAGAAGGTGTCATCTGTCTGCCGGAGGACAGCATTCTCTATCTGGATGGGGACAGTGAAATCAATGTGGATGGATATGGTCTGCATGCCATTTATGCAGAGGGGGATTTGACTGTAAGAGGTAATGACGATTTGGTGGTAAGAACCACAAGCGCTTCTTCCAGCGTTATTTATGTATATCGTGGTGATATCAATCTGGAAGACAATGTTTTTCTGGAAGTTTATCCCGAAGGTCATGTGCTGTATGTGGATGAAGCCAGAGGCAGTGATGGTGTGGTGAATATTTATGATAAGGCAAAAGTTGAAGTTCACGACCCTTATGACGATAACTTCTATATGATGGATACAGATGAACTGGTAAAAGTCACATACCGTTCTCCTGCAAAACCCACAGACGAATGGCTGAATTTCAGCGAAAAATATGATAAGGATTATGAAACCATTACATTCTACAGAAAGACAGTCGTAGATCAGCCGGAAGAACCGGAAGAAACACCGGAGGAACCAGAGGATAAACCCGAAGAAACACCGGCAGAAACCCATGTTTTCCAGATTAAGATTGGGGAAACTTATCTGGTGAAAGATGATGAGGAACGTATCGCACTGGATGCACCTGCATATCTTTCCGAAGATGGTTACACCATGTTGCCTTTACGGGCACTGTTGAATGTTTCCAAAGATGGCGTGCAAATCGACTGGAATCAGAAAGACAAAATTGCAACCATTACTTATGATGATACCACTGTTGTGATTCCTATAGAAGGAACAGACAAAACCGTTACCATCAATGGGGAAGAAACAACACTGGTAACAGCACCTCAAACAGTAAATGATCGCGCATTTCTGTCTCTGCGTGACTGGTGCACTGTGACAGGCATGTCCACAGATGCGCTTCAGTGGGATAGTGCAACAAAAACAGTGACTATGACAGTGGAAAAATAATGGTCCTTGTATAAAAAATACAGCTCCAAAGAGATTGTATCTTTAGGTGTTGGTTTATAAAAACGAAAATAGCTGGAATTCTCATGATGAACTGAACCCCATTTGTTAGACAGTATGATATACTGAATAACAAGTGGGGTGCAGTTCATGATACAAAGGATTCCAGCTATTATTTTTTTGCCGAATTCCTATAAGGAATATTTTCTTATGAAGGCAGTTGTTGAGGGGATTTTTAGAGGGCATAAGTGGAAGCAGTGGCAGAAAAATGGTAAAATAAAACTGATAGAAAGTAAGTAGAAGCGGATTTTGGATTTCGGAAGGGGGCATCGTGTTGGTTCAAAAGATCAAAAGGGGTATCATTGCAGGAATATGTATCATTTTGGCGATATTTTATATATTACAACGCCCTGTACCTATCAATAAAGAGTTGGAAGCGATGGTTTATACAGCAAATCAGGAAGAATGCGCAACATCCATTGTTATTGATGGATCAATCAAGAAGGAACGATTTACAGAAGAAGCTAGTTTTGTTGGGTACTTTAAAATAAACTGTTATCCAAAATCTTATTATGCAGGAACGACGGCAAGAATAGACTGGCATAGTGATGTTGCGCAAAATATACGCTTTATGTGTGCTGGGACAATTTCTACATTAGATATAAAGGACATCGAAATCGATAGAACGATGGATCATATCAAGATTCTTTTACGTGATGGAACAATCATTTCTACAATAAAAGAGGATACTTCGGGTGAACACGGAGTATCCTCTTTTTGAATGATTATAGGTTTGTTCAGAATCAATGTCTGAGAGACCTTGTTCGTATTTGGAATTTCAATATCTATTATGAATAGGTAATGAAAATTAAAATTCATTTCCGGGGAAGCGAGGAATGCCATCGAATCCCTGTTTCAGATCTTCGTCTGTGGGGATATAGTCTGTCATGGTGCCATTATTGAATTTTTCGTATGCAAACATGTCGAAATATCCAGTACCTGTCAGTCCAAAGACGATGGTTTTTTCTTCGCCTGTTTCTTTGCATTTTTTCGCTTCTTCCATGGCTACATAAATAGCATGGGCACTTTCAGGAGCAGGCAAGATGCCTTCTACCCGTGCGAATTCCGTAGCGGCGGCGAAAACGGCTGTCTGTTCCACAGAACGTGCTTCCATAAGCCCATCATGGTAAAGCTGAGAAAGGATGGAACTCATACCGTGATACCGCAGACCGCCTGCGTGGTTGGCAGAAGGAATGAAGTTACTGCCAAGGGTATACATTTTCTGGAGAGGTGTTACCATACCGGTGTCGCAGTAATCATAAGCAAATTTCCCTCTGGTGAGGCTAGGGCAGGAAGCGGGTTCTACAGCGATGATCTGATAATCCCGTTCGCCGCGGAGTTTTTCGCCCATAAAAGGAGAAATCAGACCGCCCAGATTAGAGCCGCCGCCGGCACAGCCGATGATCATATCTGCTTTCACGCCGTATTTATCCAGAGCGGCTTTGGTTTCCAGACCGATGATGGTCTGATGAAGCAATACCTGATTGAGGACGCTGCCCAGTACATAACGGTAGCCATCCTGTTTGGCAGCCATTTCTACGGCTTCAGAAATGGCGCAGCCCAAACTGCCGGAAGTACCCGGATGCTCTGCAAGGATTTTTCTGCCGATTTCTGTTTCCATGGAAGGGGAAGGCGTTACTGCCGCGCCATAAGTGCGCATGACTTCACGGCGGAAAGGCTTCTGCTCGTAGGAGCATTTTACCATATAAACCTGACAGTCCAAACCGAAGTAAGCACATGCCATGGACAGGGCTGTACCCCATTGTCCGGCACCGGTTTCTGTGGTGACGCCTTTCAGTCCCTGTTCCTTTGCATAATAAGCCTGTGCAATGGCGGAATTGAGTTTATGGCTGCCGCTGGTGTTGTTGCCTTCAAATTTATAGTAGATTTTTGCGGGAGTCTGCAATTTTTCTTCCAGACAATAGGCACGCACCAGAGGTGCAGGGCGGTACATTTTATAGAACTTCAAAATGGGTTCGGGAATATCAATATAAGGGGTATCGTTGTCTAATTCCTGTTTTACCAGTTCTTCGCAGAATACCTGACTGAGTTCTTCTGCGGTCATGGGTTTCAGTGTACTGGGATTGAGCAGGGGAGCGGGTTTGTTGTTCATGTCTGCCCGCAGATTATACCACTGTTTCGGCATTTCCTGTTCGTCTAAATAAATTTTGTAAGGGATTTCTTTTGTGTTCATGGTGCATGCTCCTTTCTTTGGTTGATTTTGATTTTTAATAAAAAAACGCCTGTCCCTGACGAAATCGTCAAAGGGACAGGCGTAAAATCCTGCGGTGCCACCCTGATTGGCAGAAAATCTGCCCACTCATGCATACGATCATATGCGTCCTTTGTTAACGAAGGGAGTTCTCCGGCGCACCTACTATTTTCGGTTTGCCCTCAAGAGCCCATTCCCTCATCCCGCTGCTGCTGTGATTCCACCATCCACAGCTCTCTGGAAACAGCTTCCGGAAAAGGTACTTACACTCTTTCTGCGGTTTCTGCTTTTCAAAAGTTATACCATGTCAGAAGGACATTTGTCAATACAAAATTTAAAAAATGTTCTTTTTTTCTGTATATTACAGCAGTTCACCATATTTGCGGATATACAATTTTTTCATGATGGTTGCCAGTGTTACATAAGCAACGATAATGCCTGCCAGCCATGTGAAGTATACGGGAGGCAGTGCTGACAGACCGATATGTGTACCGAAGGGCAGGAAAGGAATGGCTGTCAGTACGGCAATGCCTGTGAATGTCAGCAGTACAACGGGAACGGAAGCACGGCTGCGCAGGAAGGGCAGTTTAGGTGTGCGGATCATGTGAATCACCAGAGTCTGGCTCCACATGGATTCTACAAACCAGCCTGCCTGGAACAGTGCAATAAACATTGTCTGGGATGCGGGGTCAAGGCTGTGGAAGGAACCGCCGCATACAGCAGGACAGATTACGAAGAACATTACCAGATAAGTTACGATGTCAAATACGGAACTGGTAGGCCCAATCCACAGCATGAATTTGCTGACGGAAGAAGCGTCCCATTTCCGAGGTTCTTTCAAAAATTCTGCGTCTACGTTGTCCCAAGGAATTGCAGTGCAGGAGATATCGTAGATCAGGTTCAGCAGAATCAGATGGATGGAAGCCATAGGCAGGAAAGGCAGGAATGCAGATGCTGCCAATACGGAGAACATATTCCCGAAGTTGGAGGAAGCTGTCATTTTGATGTATTTGATCATGTTTGCATAAGTTTTTCTGCCTTCAATGATGCCCTGTTCCAGTACCATCAGGTCTTTTTCCAGCAAAATAACATTTGCGGATTCTTTTGCGATGTCTACGGCAGTATCTACGGAGATACCTACATCGGATGCTTTCATGGCAGCGGCGTCATTGATGCCATCGCCCATGTAACCAACGCTATGACCATTTTCACGGAGCAGTGTTACCACTCTTGCTTTCTGCAGAGGAGAAAGTTTTGCAAAAATGGTGGTGTTTTCTGCTGCTTTTGTCAGTTCTGTGTCTGTCATATCGTCAAGCTGGTCGCCTGTCAGGATACGGTCTACGGACAGACCTACCTGTTTGCAGATATATTTTGTTACTTTTTCATTGTCACCTGTGAGGATTTTTACGGCTACACCGTATTCCTGCAGTGCTTTCACTGCGGCAGCAGTGGTTTCTTTGGGAGGGTCCAGGAATGCCAGATATCCAATGAGAACCATGTTGTTTTCATCTGCTACGGAGAATGCGCCAACAGGAGAGGGATTTGTTTTCTGGGAAATGCCCAGTACACGCATACCGTTGTTGTTCAGGTCGTTTACTTTTGTCAGTACCATTTTTTTCATTTCGTCTGTCAGTTCAACCACTTCACCATGGTATTCTACGAAGGTGGAGATAGACAGCATTTCTTCAATGGCGCCTTTTGTAATCATCTGTGTTTTGCCTTTTTTGTCTGCAACTACGATGCTCATGCGGCGACGTTCAAAGTCGAAGGGGATTTCATCCACTTTTGTATAGTTGTTTTCCAGTACAGCAAAAGCAGGTGTTCTTTCGATGAGAGCGTGAGTACGTTCGATGATGGCTTTATCCATAAGGTTTTTCAGCCCTGTCTGATAGTAGCTGTTCAGGAAAGCGTGACGCAGGATGCGGTCATCTTCTTCGCCCATAACATTCAGGTGATATTCCAGTGCTACCTTGTCTTTTGTCAGTGTGCCGGTTTTGTCTGTGCACAGAACGTCAATGGAACCCAGGTTCTGGATAGCATTCAGGTCTTTGATGATCACTTTCTGACGGCTCATGGCAATGGCGCCTTTTGCCAGACAGGTGGTTACGATCATGGGGAGCATTTCCGGTGTCAGACCAACAGCAATGGAAATGGCAAAGAGGGCTGCATTGAGCCAGTCCCCTTTGGCAAAGCCATTCAGGAACAGTACGATGGGCACCATGATAAGCATGAAGCGAATCAGTACCCAGGAAACGGAGTTTACACCTTTTTCAAAAGAAGTTTTTGCAGGTTTTTCGGACAGATGTTTTGCCATGTCACCCAGCATGGTGTCGTTGCCGGTTGCAATAACAACGCCGGTTGCGCTGCCGCTGATCACATTGCTGCCCATGAAAGCCAGGTTGGATGCTTCTGTAATAGCACCTGTGATTTTCTGTTTCTGAGGCAGTTTTTCTACAGGTTCGCTTTCGCCTGTCAGAGCAGACTGGCTGATAAACAGGTCTTTTGCTGTTACGATGCGCAGATCCGCAGGAATCATATCGCCGGCAGACAGGGTAACGATGTCGCCTACAACGATTTCATCCATGGGGATTTCCTGTGTGCCGTGATGTTTTCTGGTAACGGCTGCAGTTGTATGAATCATAGCAGACAGTTTTGCTGCCGCATTGCCGCTGCGTGTTTCCTGTACAAAACGCAGGATACCGGATACCAGTACCATAACAGTGATGATGATAACGGTTGTGGCATCTTTTTCGCCGGGAGCTGCCCAGATGATTTCTGTGCAGGCGGAAACGATTGCCAGAACAAATAAGATTGCAGTAAAAGGATTGATGAATGCGTTGCAAAGTCTTTTGAAAAGAGATTCTTTTTTACCATGCGTTACATTGTTGTCACCGTGGAGTTCCCGCAGCTGTTCCACTTGTTCGTCTGCCAGACCTTCCTGAGAAGTGCTCAGGGCAGCGAATACATTTTTTCTGGAATTATCTGCGGCAAATTTCAGTCTGTCATTGATCTGATCGCGGCGAACCATGTCTGCTGCGATTTTTGTTTTGAGGATTCTTTCTTTCAATGTTTTTTTCATAGGTCCGTACCTCCATATTCTTAGATTTTTGTGGTTTTGGATTGTACAGACAAAAACAGAGAACGATGATTCAGAGCGGAAGCATGTCCGCAGGAGGACGTTCCTCGCTTTGCCTTCGTTCTGTTGTTTTTGTACTGCTACTGCCTTCTGCGTCCATGCTTCTCACCTCGCTTTTTTGATTGGAATGCTCTATGAAAACCCTGAAATCAGGGGGATTTTCCCGAAAAAAGGGTGCAAAAAAAACACCGCATGAAAACTATGTTTTCAAAATTTTCAAACAGCCCAATAAAAGGGCAGCGGAAAAGCGGTGCAATGCCAATTTTTCGGTCTTATATTTTCAGAAAGAAACTAGATTACGGATACAGATGTCATGCCCATCTGTTCCATAAAACAGTTTGATTGGTTTGCCCGCTGGATGGAGTTGTAATTGTCTGGATGACCTGCGTCCATAATCTCACCTCTTTTTTGCATAAAAAAATCCGTACAAACTCCAACGGTTGTACGGAAAATCAAATGCCATTTTATAAAAAAATGCAACCGTTTCGAGCTTTAGCTCTGCAGGGCGGTGAAACTGCGTTATGCTACACCTTGGTTTCGATGTAACCTGTTCAAACCATCGCATGATGTCTCCATCATTTTGCGGCAGCAGTCCATATCCCTGTAGTAGCCTTACCTACCGGAACTATTCTTTTCGGGTTCATCATACGCCTATAGGAAGGATTTGTCAACGGTTTTTCGAAAAAATTAAGATTTTCCACAGGAAAAGTAGGAAATAGGATGAGTTCTTTCCTAATAAATAAAAAGAAAAATTTGCTTGAAATGCAGAATACAATGTACTTCTAAAAGAACCAAAATAAGTGTTGACAGAAGTGGGAACCGATGGTAATATATATTTCGCTGTCGGAACACAGCGAAAAAGTTCCAAAAAAAATTGAAAATAGTTGTTGACAGATCGGAAACGATGTGATAAAATACTATTTACTGCTGAAACACAGATAAAGCAGCAAAGAAAAAATGAAAAAAGTTCTTGACAAGCGAAAAGCTTTCTGATAAAATATTTTTCGCTGTCAAAACTTGACAGACAAGTTCTTCTCTCCGAAAAGAAAATGTTCGAAAAAAAGAACTTGACAGAAAAATGAAAGAGTGATAAGATATCACTCGCCGCTGAAAAAGCGGCACAGACTGATCCTTGAAAACTAAACAGCAGAAATAAACTTACAACCCATAGTCAATTCGGT
>NZ_FRAH01000010.1 GCF_900142265.1 Anaerotignum lactatifermentans DSM 14214
GCAGTACCAAAACAAATATTACCGCCAAATGCTCAAACAAAAAGGAATCCGGCAAAGTATGAGCCGAAAGGGTAACTGTCTGGACAATGCTGTCATGGAAAATTTCTTTGGATTGCTCAAGAGCGAACTTCTCTATCTTCAACAGTTTCAATCTATGGAACATTTCAAGCAGGAACTGGTGGAATATTTAGATTATTATAATAACCATCGAATCAAAGCAAAGTTAAAGGGCTTGCCACCTGCAATTTACAGACAACAAGCCCTTCTGGCTTCTTAAACAATTTTAATTTGAAAATATTGTCTAACTTTTTGGGTTCAGTTCATTTCTTTCCTCCTTCCTCTTTTTTTAAGTAGCATCGTAATCCAACCACTAATACGATGTTTTCTCCTCTTTTTTTGCACGATCCATATTTTCCGTTCAGATACAAGCAGTATCTAAATGATATAAAACCTTACGGAATTTACACGATATTACATAACTTTTTCACAAACACCCTGCACCTACCTTTTTTGTACTATCTCAAACTATGCACAGTGCACTTTTGACTATATAGTACATGATTTTATACAATCTGTCAATGTTTTTGTTGATATTTTTAAATTTGAGTCTAATTTTAATTTTTTTAGGTAATAACAGACAGAAAAAACGATATTTGCGCGCAAAAAAATAGGAATTCGGTTATTTTCATAAATATGACAACAACCTACATAGAATTATCCCATTTTTTTGGTTTTTTTGCAATAAAAACAAGCAAAATTTGCGTTCTATTTATAACTATTTTCCAAGTAACTCTACTAGGCATTGTGCACACTTTTATCGTGTTATATCTTATTCCCCTCCATAGAAGTAATATGATAAAAACTTTAGCCAAGCCATAACCCCCTATTTTACTTGAAAAATGAGCCGTATCCACTTCATTTTAGTCGAAAGTAATTCGCTAAATATTAAATTTACTTTTTACAAAAAGCGCTTTTGCTTGATTCCTTGATTCTCTAAAATAGAGAAATTTGTTCTTTTTCTTGTCTGATTTTCTGTATTCCATAATGTATGTACGAAAAATATTTCATGCATGATAGATTGTTCTGATTTTAAAAATATACAGGCATAAAAATAGAGGAATTACTGTAGTTTCTTCTGTTTTTCCACAATTTGTGGTATATTCATCTTGACGATTTTTCCTTTCCAGGTGTATACTTTTAATATAAATTTTATATTTATAGAAAAATTATCACACCTATAATATTACAGTTGTTATTTTATGTGAAAGAATGACAACTCTTTTTTTATAATGTATGATTATTGCGAAAATGATTACAGCATGAATAACACATAGATGGAGGATTTGTCTTATGACACTCAAACGAATTTCAATGAGAGATCAGGTGTATGAAATCATCAAAAACAGAATATTATCCAGAGAATATTCTTTGGGTGAGCCTATTAACATTGTGCATCTGTCAAAAGAACTTGGTATCAGCAACACCCCTATCCGAGAAGCCTTATCTCAATTGGAAACAGAGCGACTGATTACCATCAATTCCAATCAAAAATATCATGTCACAGATTTGAATGAGAAGCTGATCAATGATTTGTGCTCTGTTGTGCTCATTCATTTACTGGGTGCTTTTAAAGTTTGCCGTGATAACGGAAAAATGCCGGTTTTGATTTCCAAACTTCGCAAAGCCTTTGAAAAACAGCAGGAAATGTATGACGCTTCCAACAGCAATGACTATGTTGCTGCATCAATGGATTTCGAATGGTCTTTCATCATTGCTGCTGATAATCCTATGCTGGAAAAAACATATGACGTTGTTATCACCTTACTGACTTTGTCTATAACGTATGACCAGATCTCCCATAGAGAACGGAATATCGAAGAGCACAGAGAAATTCTGGAAGCCATCGAAGCAAATGTTGCAATAACAGACAGCATACCACTTGTTTTCATCAGGTTAGACAGCGCAACCAAAGATGCCATGGCAATCAATGCACCAAATACGCTACAAAAAGATGTTTTCATATAACCAGGCATGGAAGTTACGTCTTGCAGAATGATGGATGATACAAGACAAACGCAAGTGATAGTAATACCAATCCATACTGCAAAACCAAGTTTGATAAACCACAAAGGCGCAAAGAATCTGACTGCCGGCAAAGCCACAAGCAAAATTGCGTAAGCAGACAATGCTTTCCAAGCAGGCATAGTACTTTTCCCTGTCGATTCATCAATCACATACTGATATTCCTCAGGAATGCTTTCATTCTTACAAAATAACTTGATGTAAGCGATGGCAACGATCAAAGAACCAAGACCTGCGCAGATTGTGGGGAACTCTGCCCCAACAAAAGTAGCAACCAAAACCATAAAGAAGCCATAAGCAAAGCCTGTTGCCAGTGCAAACTTAACGATGCCTTTGTCCAAGACCTTTTTGCCCCATAAAATTACAAGTACCAGAATCGGTGCCAATAATGCACCAAAGAAATGGATGAAGGAGGTATATTTCGAAATATCCATCACATCAACAACATCCAGAAACGCTGCAAAACCACCAATGGTTGTCAGCCCCGCTGCGCCAAGAGATGCGGCAATTCCATTAAAAACAAGTGCGCCAACAATCGCAAATACAGGTGGGATGCCAAGAGCTACCAAAAATGGAGCTGCAATGGCTGCTGGTGTTCCGGCACCAGCTACCCCTTCCAGAAATCCGCCGAAACAAAACGCAATGATGATAAACTGTTTCCGCTTATCCAGTGTCAGGTTCGCAATGATCTCTTTGATCTTGTCCATGGCACCCGTGTTGATCAGCATATTCAAAATCAGAAAGGCTGACCAGATCATAAATACCATTTTTGCCCCTTCGATAATACCTTTTGTTGTTTCTGAGAAAAGGACTGCATTTTCCAGCTTGAATTTCCCATAAAACATTGTGACAAAGATAGTGTAAATCAGTGCGATTGCGGAAACGATTGTGGCAGGCTTTTTCAATCCGACAATACCAATCATGACGATGAGAATCGGTGAAATTGCCATAAATAACTGAAGCATATTACGACCTCCTTTTTGAAGCCAAAGCAGCGCTCTGACCGAAGCATCAGCCCTCGCGCTGCTTAGAATCCGTTAGTCTCTCTGGATTTCGCCTACTGTCTGAACCAACTCAACCAAAATCCCGTGGGAGTATTTGGGTCTGAGGAAATTGACAATAATGTCGCTTGTCCCTTCTACCGCTTCTGTTTCCAGCATTTCGAAGCCTTTTTCGATCAATTCTTTGGAGCAGGACTCAATGTCATCCACTTCAAAAGCTACGTGAGCGATACCGCCCTTACCGTTATTGAATTTTGTCAGTACCCCTTCTTTTGGAATGATAAATTCAATGGGGCTTTCTTTTTCACCGTACTTTGTGAAAATCAGGTCTGCAGAATATGCGTTTACAAATCCTGTGTAATCTACTTCCAGACCGAACATATCGATTAGATCCTGTGCATAACTCTTTTCAGGCAGTACAATACCTACATGGTGCATTCTCATTGGTTTCATAAATTTTCCCTCCAAAATCATAAAATCTGTTTGTTCATGTTTTACAGTCGTTTTACAACAATTGCTCCGGCGAGCATCACCAGCAGCATTGCTGTTTTGTATTTCCCATTATATCCATATGATTGTTTGAAATAAAACACAATATATTGACTGATTTTGATTCAAAAATTCAAATAAAACTTCAATATTATTAAATAAATCTTACTTTTTCCGATAAACTTGATTAATTCAGCGAAATTTGTACTAAAATCTTGAAAAACTTTTTGCCATACTGGAAAAGCTATGCTATAATTTCATCAAATCACTTTCGTAAAAACAGTAGAATTTGAACAGATTTGAAAGTGAGAATCAGATATTTGATTGGAAAAATTCAACCGCATCGAAAATGACAGCACGCAAACATCTTAAAATCTGCTGTAAAAAATGTAACTGTTGAAAAAAATATTGGGGGATATTTCATTTTCTCAGTGTAAGCGAATATATGGAAACAAGGTTTCTGTTTTTGCATGACATGCCATGAAGAACTTTTGGGGGAAAACAATATGACATATGGTGAATTCTTAAAAAAACTGATTATTTTTACCAATACAAAAATCATGGTCATTGCCAACGAAACGGGTTATGACATTTCTTATATCAGCAAATGGTGCAATAAGGGGATTCTTCCAACAACACGTACCATTTCTGTCATCAACAAAAAATTGTCCAAAGTATTTGCAAACGAAATTGTGATGCAGGATCGGGTGGAAGATTTTTTCATTTCTTTTTCTGATATGATTGAAAAAAAAGAAACAGATACGGAGGATATCTTCGATTTCTTATCAGATTCTATTGAAACAGCTCTAAGTGTCTGCTATCGCCACTCCTCTACACAGGACAGCAAGTCTGCGCAAGTGCTGAAACCATCCATGGAAAGCAATCTCTTTTCCCACACACAGGTTCTGGAAAATATGATCCGTAATATTCGTCAGACACTATTGCAAACAGAAAAAGAACTCACGATTGTGTGGACCATTGATATCTGCAAATCCTTTCAATATTTAAATGCATTAGAAATGGTATCCAAAAGCCCGCAAAATCGCATTCGCTGTCTGGCTGCACTGGATTTAGAAGAATTTGAGAGAAATCCAGCTTACTATATGAAACAGCTGTATCTTTTGTTAAGTAAAAATAAAACAGTGTTTTTTGAATTCTATAATGGAAAGAATTTAAAACAAACCAATGCCATTGTGGTTGAAGATGCCTTTGCTGACATACTATCTATAGATGAACATGGCAATCTGGATTTCTCTGTAAATATTACAAACTCCAATGATGTAAAAACGTTGTTTTCTTTTTTCTCTCAGAAGATGACTTCACAGGATCTTTTGCTCCGTTCCTGCACATCAAAAGAAATCAACCGTTCTTATCGGACGGAATTTTATTCCGGCAGCAAATTCCACTTTTTTAATACGTACGGATTTGAGTTTCTCCTGCCGCCGGAAACCATTGACCATATTGTGGAAACAGCAAAATCCAATGCAAAGTTGGATATCACAGAATCTATGATTCGTACATTGCAGATTACATGGGAAGAAATTTTTGAAAATCAGGAAATCTGTTTTTTCTTTCTTCTTTCCTCGTTATATGAATACATCACTTCTGGAGAAATCTATTATACGGATATCCACTATCAATTGCGGGGTGAAGAAAGAATTTCACATATTAAGAACATCATCGAGGTATCCAAAAAGAATCCGAATATTAAATTTGTCATTCTGGATGAAAATATATTTGCCAGTGACTTCATGCCGCACATTTCTGTTTATGCCAATGATAAAAAGATATTTTTGAAGAATTACAGTGCTTATGAAACTGGAATTGGTCCCCACTTGTATATCATTCATGATAAAGAACTAATACGGATCATCAATACTTCCACCTCGCACTCTTTACAAAATCCGACACTGTATCGGGAGTATAATTCAGAAACACTTGAATCTTTATTGGAAAAGTATAAAAGCTTGATATTCCGTATGATGCATATGGCATAACATAGTTTGATGGTTGCGCATCAGTTGCACCATTCCTTTCATCTTGATTTTCAATAGAACTGCAAAAAGCAATTTCATATAAAAAGATAGCTGAAGTCCCTTTTCATTCGAGGATTTCAGCTATCTTTTTTATTCCATCAAAATTTTCAATAACGAAAAAGGTTCTTCTATGTTTTTTCATAGAAGAACCTTTTCTAGCCGCTTTTTCGGACAAAGTCACAGCTGATTAGTGTTTGCTTTGCGCATATTAGGAACATGGTCCCTTTCACATTCTTTTTTCCGATACGAGATGAAATGGGCACATTTATTCCTACCATATGTTCTGTTCTTTCTCACACAGTTGATGTACAGCCGTGTGCATGATTTTTCAACTTTCCCCATATTAGAACAATGGACAACTGGCAAACAACGCATACAACCACCGCCGGAACGACATAAATTCCCCAAAAATACAGACATCCCGAAATACAGCTGATAATAATCAGCAAACTGTGGACTCTCTTGCGGTATTTCTTTTGCTCGTCTAAGTCTAATGGTTTATTTTTATCCTGAACAGGCGCTAATTTCCAAATGATACATGTTGCAATGATATATAACGCTATTGCTTCAACCCCCATATTCTTCTGCAAAAACGCAATCAGATACAAAAGGATCACCGTCGTCACTGTCGACATCACATAACATCTGAATTGTGTTTTTGCATGATATCCTCCTGCAAAAATTCTTAGCGGTATAAAACAAATCAGAAACAGCACACTTTCCAGAAACATGTCCAAGATGATTCCAGTCAACAGAGCCGTCACCAAATTTAACAGAAAAATCAGTCCCTGATAAAAACCAAACAAGTATATTTCCTTATCTTCTTCATCGACGTTACCTGTGGTTTTCATTCCTTTCCATACATTTTCCATTATTTTTTCTGTCATAGAAATCACCTCGTACCCTCAATGCCTTAGATATGTTTCAGTTTTTCGCTTCCTTTCGGCATTTTAGGCTGATAATATTCGAACATGCATGTCGTATTTACAGAAACTGTGGTAATGATCAGTGCCAAAGATGCCACTACTTTCCACATATCTGTTTTGAAATTAAACCAATTCCATTTTTTCATAAAATCACCCTCCGTTATTCTATAAAAGATATATTGCGTACTCTATTATAAATGAATTTTTACGCATTTCTAAAACCTGCCAAAATTACCCATGTATTTTCCATTTTTGACAAAGAAAGCACATTTGTCGTATAATGCAGTTCCTTTTATTCATATATACACAATAATATGCACATTAAACAAATTATCCTCTGTATCAATCATCATTTCCCCATCATATTTTTCGATGACACGTCGTACATTGCTCAACCCAATACCATGGGCTTCTGTCGCATTCTTTTTGGTAGAAATCAATGTTTCGCCTTTTCGGATGATTTCCCCTTCATATGTATTCTTTGCGTTAATCAAAAGTGTCCCCTGCCGATAACTGATCTCTATTTGGAAACTTCCTTTCTTTTGCTTGCTTAGCGACTCAATGGCATTGTCCAACAAATTGCCAATCACCACCACAAGATCAAAAGAATTGATATCAAGATTTTCAGGGATTTGCATTTTTGTATCAATCACCGCTCCTGTTGCCGTCATAATTTTTAGTTTATGATTCATTAGACCATCCAATATGGTATTGCCAGTACAGATATAGTCTTCAGATAACTGATACTCTCTGCCAAGTTTTTGAAAATATTCCTGCAGATCTGTTCTTTCATGGGATTTCGAAAGCTCTTCCAATGCAATCAAATGATTCTTAAAATCATGTCTGGCTCTTTTCAGACTGTCTTCTGTAGCATGAATCATATCCAATTGCTGTTGATACGCTTTGTTTTGCAGCATCAATGATTGATTCTGTATTTCAACTTCATAATTGGATACAACAATCTGATATAAATAGAAAAAAGCTATATTGATTAAAAACAAACAGAAAATCACACTGACAGTAATCCACTGTTCATACCCTCCATATAAAGCCAAAATATCTGTGAAAGCAGAAATACTTGGTATCATAATCAATACTGCCCAACGTCCTTTTTGATAGATACGTTCTTCCCGCCCCAAAATACTTTTTGTCAAAATCACTACAATGTAAAACAGAAAATTGCTTATGGTGTATGTAATCACTTCAATAGAAGGAATATGCCCCAAAATCAATATTGACGATCTTGAAACAATGGTTTCGCATAATATTCCTAATAAAAAGATGCAAAATACTACAAATATTCTTTTACACATTGTGCTGTAGTAAGGCAAAGTCAGAAAGAAAAACAAACACAAATTAGAAAACACTGTGATAATGGGAATTCGATAATGCAAATAAATAAAGCTATTGGAAATATAATACAATATAAAAATTGTACGCTTTAATTCCTGGGAACACCGTAAATTGTTTTTAGAGAAAATGGTTTCTAAAAACAGATTAATACTAAAGACACGAAATATATTCGCAATCAAATAAATTATATGACGATACTCCAATATCATTTCTATTTCCTCACTTCATTATGACATAAGATTTTCTCTGACTATTTTCCGATAAGCTCTGCTGATAGGCAACTCTTCCTCGTTGCTCAACAGCACACTATCAAACTTAAAACGCTTCACGTACTGCTTATTGACGATAAAAGATTTATGGATCTGTATGAATTCTGTATCAGGTAGATTCAGTTCTGACAGTTTTCCATAAAAAGAATCTTTTCCATTTCGCGTATGAACAATAATCTTTTTGGTTTCACTGCTGAAATACATAATATCCTTAAAGGGAATCCTGTTTTCAACCTTTCCAGTTTTATAACTGAAAATTTTGATTTGACGGCCTTGCAGTTCCATAGCTTTTTCCAAAATACCAATAACCTGTCTGGGCGTAAATGGTTTTACCAAAAAATGTATGGGTCTAATTTGAAACAATTCCAAAGCATAGGATGGCTTAGCAGAAATAAACGCAATCTGTGTATAGTCATCCAGAAGATTTTCTCGAATATAACGTCCCACTGCTACGCCGTTTAACTGCGCTAATTCAATATCCAAATAGATCAAATCATATTTAACATGATCATTCAGTTCTTCCAACAATTCTTCTCCCGATTGAAAACTGTCAATTTCATAATGAATGCTTTCTGTTTTAAAAAAGCCATCAATAGTGTTTTCAATTGCACTGCAAACTGCATCATTATCATCACAAACCGCGATACGAAACATAGCCGCACCTCCTGTTTTTCACAATTATATTATATTTTAGCATAAATTTCATTATATTTCACCTGTTTTTGTGATATTTATGCACATTTCGTGTAATTGATAACCAAAAATAAAATGATAAAACTGAAAAAGGCACAAAACCTTTTTCAGGATTTGTGCCTTACCCATTATTATAAATCTTACAGAAATGTTTTATAGAAAGAAATTATTATTTCTTTTTCTTTCCCATACGTTTACCATCGCCGCGGATCGCATGTTCTGGACAAACCAGTGCACACAAATGACAACCTACACATTTATCAGGAATCAAAGTAGGACGATGTGTTTCCTCATCAAAACTCAGTGCCTGATGACCGCCATCCCGACAGGCAATATAACATCTACCGCATCCAACGCAATGATCTCTGTAGAATTTCGGATAAACGATGGTATCTCTTTCGATTTCGTCGTTTTCTACGATGCCATCTACTGCGCGACCAATAAGTTCAGAAATAGATTTTACGCCGTTTTCAGCCATGTAGATTTTTGTTCCCAACAGTAAATCATCAATGATGCGATAACCATAGAGCATAACTGCTGTTGTTACCTGCAAGCTTCCAGAACCAAGGGCAATAAATTCCATACCATCGCGCCAAGTTTCAATACCACCCATACCACTGATATGGTGACCACGAATCGCAGGATCTTTATACATATCGGAAATGAAACGGAGTGCAATGGGTTTTACAGCAACACCGGAATAACCGCCAACCATAGATTTGCCATTTACGGTAGGTGCGGTTGTGAAGGTATCCAAATCTACATTAATGATACTCTTAATGGTATTGATTGCCGCAATCCCGTCTGCACCGCCTTCAATAGCGGCTCTTGCAGCAGGACGCATATCAGCCACATTGGGTGTCATTTTGGCTAAAATCGGAATATTTGTCCCTCTGCGCACAGCCTGTACATAACGTTTTACAGTTTCAGGGTCCTGCCCAACGTCCACACCGGTATTTTTCGCTTCCATGTTTGGACAGGAGAAGTTACATTCGATGACGTCAGCCCCTGCTTCTGTCACAACCTTTGCCAGATATGTCCATTCTTCTTCATTTCTGCCCATGATGGATGCCAGAATCACTTTGGAGGGATAATTCTTTTTTAGTTCTCTGAAGAAATTCAGGTTTTCTTCTAATTCATAGTCAGAAAGCTGTTCGATATTTTTGAAGCCATAGAAAGAACCTTCACCTGTTTTTACTGTTGAAAATCTGGGGGAAGCCTCACGAATATCCATCAGACAGATGGTTTTAAAAGCAGCACCAGACCAACCCATTTCAAAGGCTCTGGCTGTCATTTCATAGTTGCTGGCAACAACGGAGGAAGATAACATGAACGGATTTTCCAATTTTACACCGCAGATATCGCAGCTCAAATCTACGTCGTCCAAACCGGGAACTTCTTTTTGTTCCGGGAATTCCTTCCGCAGACCAGACATCAATTTCTGAATGGGAACTTCTGCTGGACAGACATTTTGGCATTTGCCGTCGCAATGCAGACATACATCTTCTTTGGGCAGCATCATAGATGCACCTGCAGCATTATCGAAACGAAGTGCACGAATGATTCTTGCTGGGTCCATGGCAGGACAAGCTTTTGTGCACACCGCGTCATGACATAATATACATTTGCTGATATCTACAGATTTCATATTGGAATAATACATATTACCGCCTCCTTATCATATCAAAAATCTAATATATTGTTATTTTCAGAAAGGAAAAGGAAAGCATATCATTGCTTCCCTTTTCTGTTATGAATCCCTTAGGATTCTGCTTCTTCTAATTCTACATCTTCTTTTTTTCCAACCAGCTTGAACAGCCATGCGCCGCCTTTATCACAGCAAAGACCTAAGATAATCCCCAGAATCATGCAGGGAATGATGATCAGATCACCACCGGCAGCAAATGTGGAGAAGGAACCAAAGAATGTACCAGGGATATATGCCAGAATAGGAATCTTACTCTGGATACACATCAGATGTACTGTCACCAATGCAACTACCAAACTTACGGCGAAAGAGGGAAATACTTTATTCAAGTACAAAGTAAGCAGTGCATAGACAATACCGCTCATGACACAGAAGAAGGCAGATTTTACGCCTTTCCATCCGTGATCAGGGCAGGCAAAATAAGATGTGCATCCAGCGAATCCAGCCCAGCTCAACAATCCAACTTCCGGTGATAAAAAGGACCATACAGCGCAGCATACGGCTGTGGAAATGCCCAAACAAGTAATTGACTTCATCTGATTCCTCCTTGTTTATGCTTTTTTGAATTTGTCATAAGCAGAGCCAAAAGGTTTGCCTTTTGCCAGTTTGCCCTGACCTTTCTTACCTACATATTCTGCGTTTTCAACGATAACCTGACCTCGCAGCAGTACTGTTTCCGGTCTGCCTTTCTGTTCCATGCCTTCGTAAATGCTGTAGTCTACGCCTTCCAGAGAGTTTGCAACGCCCATAACGCCTCTGTAATCGGGGTCAAAGACAACGATATCTGCATCATAACCTACTGCAATGTGACCTTTTTCTGTCAAACCATTGACTCTTGCAGGAGAAGCTGCAATAACATTTACGAATTCCTGTCTGGACAGTTTGCCTTCGCATACACCATATGTCCATACAGCATTCACTCTGTTCTGTACAGAAGGTGCACCGTTAGGAACATCTGCAAAGGATTTGCCTTCGCCAAAGCCCATATGTTTCTGTACTGCAAAATCAAAACCACAGTGGTCAGAACTTACCGCATTGAGCCAGCCTTTGTTCAGGGCTTCCCACAAAGGTTCCTGATGGTCTTTGGTGCGCAGTGCGGGAGAACAGATATATTTTGCGCCTTCGAAATTGGGCTGATCCAGTACGGATTCATCAAAGAGCAGATAGTGGGCACATGTTTCACCATATACGGACTGTCCTCTCTGATATGCAGCTCTGATTTCATCCAATGCTTCTTTACATGTAACGTGTACGATGTAAATAGGTGCATCTGCCATTTCAGCCAGATAAATCGCACGGCGTGTAGCTTCTGCTTCACATACAGGAGGTCTGGAAACAGCGTGATAGTATGTACCTGTTTTGCCTTCTGCAATAAGTTTCTTTGTCAGGAAGTCAACGATATCACCATTTTCTGCATGAACCATAACAGTGATGCCGGCTTCTTTCCCTTTTGTCAGAGCCTGGATGATGGCATCATCGTCGGCATGGAAAAATTGTCCTTTATATGCCATAAATAATTTCAGTGTAGGATAACCAGCTTCAGCCAGTTTCGGAATTTCTTCAATGACTTCCGGACGAGGATCGGTCATAACGATATGGAAACCGTAGTCAACCATGGCAATACCGTCTACATCTTTTGTTTTAAATTCATCAATGGATTCCAGCAGACCTTTGCCCTGTACCTGATTTACGAATTCGATTACAGTTGTGGTGCCGCCCAAAGCAGGTGCATTGGAAGTTTCAAAACCTCTTACTTTACTGCCCTGATATACGAAAGAATAATGTACATGCTGGTCAATACCGCCAGGGAATACATATTTTCCTTCTGCGTCAATGATTTTATCGACACCTTCTTCGGAGAGATTCTTGCCAATGGCAGCAATTTTCTCGTCAACAATCAGAATATCACTTTTGAATTCGTTTTCTGTAGTCAGAATCATACCGTTTTTAATCAAAGTTTTCATACTGCTTCTCTCCTTCCAAGTCATACAATTTTCGATATATGTTATTCAGAATTTTTTATTCAGACGCCTGATCCAGTTTCAGTACTGCGTTGAGCATAACAGAAGCCCCATCTGTACACTGCTCAACAGAAGTATGTTCCGGTTCACAATGGGACAGACCCTTATCAGAAGGTACAAAAATCATTGTGGTAGGAATCATATAGGAAATGTACTGCGCATCGTGACCAGCGCCGGAATTGATATCCATATGAGAAATGCCAAGTTCTTCCACTGCTTCTCTTACATAACCAACCAATTCTTTATTCCAGTAAACTGTATCGCGGTTCCAGCCCAGAACAACTTCACAGTCACACTGCTGCCATTTTTTCTTAGGCAGCTGAAACAGGATTTCACGAACCTGATCCAGAACTTCCGGATTTTCATGTCTTACGTCAATGGAAAAATCGAAATAATCAGGAATGACTGTATTTACACAAGGATGGATTACAACTTCGCCAGTTGTATATACCAGATCTTCATGCCCCAGTTTATCGATTTCTTCATGGAGCCAGCAAAGCGCTTCTGCTGCTGCGTGGAATGCATCGTGTCTCTTTTTCATAGGGAATGTGCCACAGTGTGCAGCAAAACCATAGAATTTTACTCTGTAGATCATCTGACCCAGTACGCAGGTAACAACACCGATATCTTTTCCTGCATCTTCCAGAATAGGTCCCTGTTCAATATGCAGTTCAAACAGCGCTTTATATTTATCGGGAGACATTCTGTTTTTGATGTCGCCTTTATATTTAAACTGGCTGAGTTTTTCACCAAAAGTCACATTGGGGTCCAGAATGGATCTGGAAGCCATCATTTTGTTGTATTCGAAGTTGTCTTTGAATCTTTCAGGCATATAATCATGTGCCAGAATACCGGAGCACATCATGCAAGGCGGGAATTCAGAACCTTCTTCGTTTGTAAAGATCATTGCTGTCAATGGATGTTTATGAGGAATGTTCTGTTCAACAACAGTTTCCAGAACTTCCATGGCACCCATTACCCCCAGAATACCATCGTAGTTACCACCGTTTTTTACGGAGTCGCAATGAGAACCCATTACGATTCTTTTTGCATTTGGATCGGAGCCCGGAATGGTTGCATAGATATTTGCCAAATCGTCTGTTTCAATTTCAGCACCGATGGCTTTCATTCTCTTTACAAATTCATCTCTTGCCATTTCTGCTTCTTTTGACAAGGAATATCTGGTGATTCCCCCATGACCAGCATCGCCAAACTGAGAAAAAGTTTTAATTTTATCCTCCATTCGATTTACATTACATTTGTACACTATAATCTCTCCTTTCTAAATGTAAACTTTTTAAGATGGTATCAAAGATCCCCTCTTCATGCCTATATAAAAAGCAATTCCCGTGCCAAAACCATTCACTTTTCAAAGTTTTTTTGTAGATATATTTACCAAAAGATTTACCAATTTCATATACAAAAGAAACAAAAAAGCTTGGTTTGTTCAAATAGAATCATTCCTATTATACAAATAAAATCCCATTTCTCAAAGACTCCCATGCCTTTTCAATGGGAATCTTGCAGTTTTGCATAAACCAATGCAATTTTGCAATTACCAGAAAATGGCTAAATTCAGCCAAAAAAAATGCATATTCACAAAGAACTTGCAAAAACGCAAATTACTATGCAAATATGCAATCAATTTCTGTTATGCTTCTCCTACGATATTGTACTTTTTACACTTTCTCGAGATTGTAGACTGGTCTGTCTGCAAAACTTCTGCGACTTTTGCACCGCTTTTATATTTTGCCATATACTGCTGCAACAATTTTCTTTCATAAGCAGCCACTTTTTCCTTCAAACTCCCCTCTCCGAAGATGAAATCTTCCGTTTCCGCAGCTTCTTCTGGCAATCCCTGCTCATTTACATTCATAGCCGCGAAGGCAATGGAAGCATCAGACAGCGTAATCTCATCTTCTCTGCTCATAATTACCATTCTTTCCACTACGTTGCGCAATTCCCGCACATTTCCGCGATAACTGCATCCTGCAAGGAATTTCAAAGCGTCATTGCTAAAAATCTTCTTGGCATGATATTTTTCATTATTCAAATCCAAGAAGTGATTCAAGAGCGGCACAATATCTTCTCGACGTTCATCCAGTCCAGGAATGACAATATCAATGACATTAAGTCGATAATAAAGATCTTCCCGAAATGTTTTCTGTTCGATCATTTCCTTTAAATTTGCATTGGTAGCAGCCAACAGACGGAAGTTTACTTCGATTCCTTTATTGGAACCAACATGACGTACTTTTTGTGTCTGAAGCACCCGAAGAAGCTTAGACTGCAGCGGCAATGGCAGTTCCCCAATCTCATCCAACAGCAATGTACCATCCTGAGCACTTTCAATCAGTCCCTTTTTCCCTTTGGGATTCCCCCCTGAAAATGCACCCGGTTCATAACCGAACAACTCACTTTCCAGCAGATGTTCTGGAATAGCAGCGCAATTGATTTTAATAAAAGGACCTTTGTTGCGTCTGCTATAGGAATGAATCAGGTTGGCAATGACCTCTTTGCCGGAACCGGATGGTCCTGTAATGAGTACAGAGGCGTCGCATTCTGCTACTCTTGTTGCCATTTCCACAACACGTTCCATCTTTTTGCTTCGATAAATGATTTCACCGGATTGATTGAGTTTTTGACGCAGCAGTTCATTGCTGGTAATGAGTCGTTCGTTATTCTTTTCTGCTTTTTCCAGCTTATCTCGCAATTTGATCAATTCTGATGCATCCAGCAAATAATTGAGCACATACAGGATTTCACCTTTATCATTCATCAACGGCACAGATTTGACCTGAAAATATTTATTCTTATGGGATGATACCTGATTGATAAATACCGTTTGTTTCTTTTCCAGCGCAATTTGTGTGGCTGATTCTGAAATCAAATTATCTTCTACAATTTCTTTCATGGTGCGCCCCAAGTATAACTGTGGGTCATGACCGGTGATTTTTCTGTGGATGTCATTTAAAAACAACACTCTTCCTTCCCCATCTGTAATATTAATACCCACAAGGGAACTTTGTAGTAAGTCTTCCAAAAGTAAACTTTGTAATTCTTTTGGTACAGAACGTAACCAACTGTTATCCATGAAATATCGCCGTCCTTTCTTTGAGAATTTCAAATATCTCAGATCATCGAAAACAGCAGAAACTGGCTTTCTGTTTTCAAAATAAGCTGTATTATAAAATTCAAAATAGATAAAAAAACATCCAGAATACCAATATGAATACAGTTTACCTGATACAGTAACTGGAGAGTCAACCTTTTTTGCAAAAATAATCTAATCCTAATCTTCTATTTTGGGAGGGTTTGTAGTAACAAATATCCATCTAAATAGAACGCAATTTTCTAATTTCAATAAAAATCTCTCTAAAAGCAGGATATATCTAAATATCAATACTTCTTTGAATCAAATCTCCATAAAAATACTCCTTGTCATAAAAAAAACAAGGAGTATCTAACAATCATAGGAATTATTCCAGCCAATTTCGCTGTTTTTACAATATGCAGTTCTTCAATGACATTCTCCGATGCGCCTTCCCCCATTTTCAGGCATCTTTTTCATCTTGCTGCGTATCTTCCTTTGGAAGAGGATGCCACACAGGAGGCTTTTCATGTCGGTGAATGATTTTCTTGATCTTCTGCAATATAGATTCTATGAAATGAAACCAAATGTTTCCAAAAATTACGATGACCAAAAGAAAAACAAAAATACCGCCAATTTCTTTTAACAATCTATGCGCCTCATTTCGTTGCGTACTGATTCATGAAAAATTCTGTAAAGGCTGCCAATTCTTTTTCTTGAGATACATATACATACAGTTTTTCATCTTCCAACCAATCATAAGCATTGATACCGATGTATGCCTTTTTATCAGGATAAATAATAAACGCATCGGTAGGATATTTATTCCGATATGCCTTCAGGATTTCAGAGTGACGGTAATATACAGGATCACCACAGCCAGAAAGGTCTGGAACTGTAGGAACCACAACAATGGTTTTCGTTTCTTCATTCCAGCCTACGATAAGATTGCCAATTTGGGTTTTGCTGCCATGGACAAAACCATAATTGAACCATGCAACGTCTTCCGTATACCCGAAGATCAGCTGATATGTATCTCCGTTTTCCACTACCTGATTGAAAAGCTGACGCATTTTCTTCGCATTGGCATTGCTTTTCTCCATGTCAATTTCAGGTCCTTTAAACAATTTTCCGAAAAATCCCATATTTGTTCCCTCCTAAACATTTAAAATAATATTTTTATCTGCCACAATAAAATGACATCATCGCAGCAGTTTACGAACTAAAATAAAAATAAATTTTAGAATTTGTATTTATTTTATGTATAAAGAAATCCGTCAGATTACTCGGACGGATATGCTTTTGTCAATATGGCACTATGCCTTCCATTTTTCCAAATGATCGATGACCGCATCAATCTGGAATTTTGTGGTTTCTTCTGCTGCTTCCGGTACAAAAAATGGTAATCTCTCAGGAACAGAACGGTGGATGAGGATGATGGTCAAACACAGATTGATAAACAAATCCACGCGCTTTTTGCTGGGTTCAATTCCGAAACATTCCAGTATTTTTCCAAAAAGAACTGCCTGCTTTTTCCGAAACATTCTATAGCTTTCTTCTGACAGCCGCTGAAATAACATTCGCTGTTCATCCATACTCATAATGGCGAAGCCGCTTTTTGCGCCCTTACAGCAGGAATATATAAACCGGCTCATGGCATCATGCCATTTCAAAGCTGGATCTGACATCAGCTGATTTACGTAAGCAATGATTTTGGGCTGCTGATAATAAAGGGCTTCAATGACCAAATCCTCTTTGGTAGGAAAGAAAGAATAAAAAAACGTGCGGGATATGCCGACCTTCTTATAAATTTGTTCCACTGTGGTATGCTGAATCCCCTGCTCTGCCATCAGTTCCAAAGCTGTTCGAATCAAATCATCTCGAATCTGCTGCCGTTCTTCTTCGGAATAAGCTACCTTTGGCATACACTCACTCCTTAATAAATACAAATCTTAAAATTTATCTTTATTTTAGCATATATCATTTCATATTACAATATATATCCTTTTTGTTTCTCTCATTTAGACAAAACTAATTTTTCAGTCCTCCTGATCAATGGACGCTTCTGCTGCCATCGACAAAAGTCTTTTAAACTCTGCCCGTTCCTTTTCTGTCATGCGCTGGGTCATCCGCTGAAAGGTAGCTTCAATCTCTTCCTTAATAAAAGGATATACCTCCCATGACTTTTCTGTTGGCTGAATGTCAAATGTCCGCTTATCTTTTGCATTGGTCGTACGAGTCAGAAATCCCAGCTCCACCAACTTTGTAACCGTTTTTGCAATAACACTTTTATCCAGAGCCAAGCGCTTTGTAATTTCATCTTGTGTCAGCTGTTTGAAATCACAAATGATTAAAATCACAACAGCCTGTGCTGCTGTCAGATTATGCTGCAAACAACAGTTATTGAGCCACATATGGGATTTTCGATATAAAATCGAAATGGATTTAAAGGGACTTTCAATGATATTTGGCATAATAAAACCTCCTTTTTACAGAAACATTATAATCTTAATTGGTGGCAATTGCAACTAGTTATTGACTTGTGAACCATTCTTTGCTATATTAAAACTAGTGGCAATTGCCACTAGTTTTGGTTAAAAAAGGAGTTGTATTCATATGGAAACCATTCAAAAAATCTGGAATAAAAAGTTTATATTGCTTTTTATTACCAACCTCTTGGTACTGGCAGCCTTTTATGCTTCCATCCCCATCATTCCGGTATATTGTCAGGAAATCGGCATCACCGGCTCTGGCATCGGGATTGTATTGACTGCCATGTCCGTTGCAACCATTCTGTTCCGTCCCATTGCGGGATATCTGCTGGATAACTTTAACCGTTATCGTGTTTATCTGTTGTTTCTGGCTTTGTTCTGTCTGGCATTTCCCAGCTTTATCGCATTCCCCATTTTTGGCGCTTTGATTGTCATCCGTCTGTATATGGGCGCTGTATATTCTGTCTGCGGTTCTGCCACAATGACACTTGCCAGCGATGTACTGCCTCCCACAAAAATTACGGAAGGCATCAGCAGATTTGCATTCACCATTTCCATTGGGATGGCAGTAGGTCCTTATGTGGGCATTCAGGTACAAAACCATCTGGACAGCAAGGCTTCTTTCCTGACAGTCTTTGCCATTTCCGTCATTGCTTTGATTTGCGTGTCCTGCTGCAGAATCAAATATCCCAAAGTAAAACGGAAAAAATTCTCCATCAAAGATTCCATCTATAATCCCGCACTGCCCTTTATGTTCAACATGACTTTCCTCATGATTCCTTACGGGGCAGTCATCGCATACTCTTCCATTTTGGCGCAGGAAAAAAAATCTCATGTCTTTTCTTCCTTACTTCTATATTTGCCTTGTGATCGGTATGCTGTTGTCTAAAATTTCTACACAGAAAATGATTGATGCCGGCAAACATCGTGTGCTTGTTTACATCAGTCTGATCATTCTGGTAATCACCATGACCAGTTACATCTTCCTGACAACAGGTGCACATCTGCTGATTACAGGGTTCTTCTTCGGTATCGGTTATGGCATTTTGCAGCCACTTTTCCAATCTTTCGTTACTGGTACAACACCTGCGCCAAAACGAGGCGTTGCCAATGCTACCTACTTACTCTCCTACGACATCGGCATTGGCATCGGCTCCCTGTTGATGGGATGCTTACAGGAAAGCATCGGTTTGCAGAAAGGCTTTGCGTTGACAGCCATCGCTTATGTGGTTGGCGGGATTATCTATATTGTTTATTCCGACCGGTATTATCGGAAACTTAGAAAAGCAGCTTCTGCAGAAGCACCTGAAAAAGAAGTCCATACATTGGCACCTTATATGAAAAAAGAAGTATATGCTTTGCAGGAAGACGCAACTGTCTATGATGCCATTGCCTTCTTCTCCGAAAAAAATATCAGCGGTGCTCCCATTCTTTCCAAAGAAGGTACTGCCATTGGTTTTATCAGTGATGGCGACATCATGTGATATATGAAAGAAGGAAAACTGGCTCCCATGGCAACAGACAGTTCCACACTCTTTATGGAATATCTTTGGGACCCTGATGCTGAATTCCGTGAAAAAATCAACACCATCATGCATCTGAATATATTGGAAATCGGTACCAAAAAAGCCATTACCATTGATGCAGACGCATCCATCCAAGAAGTCTGCAAACTATTGGGCGAATCAGGTGTGAAAAAAGTACCTGTTGTATCTGACAATAAAGTAGTGGGTATTCTTCTTCGCTCAGCTATCATCAACTATCTGGAAAAACAATATCTGGAGCAAGCAAAAACTACACACCAAGCTGGATAATACATCACCTATCATAGTTTTGTAATTTAAAGGGGAAAATTGAAAAGTTTTCTCCCTTTCCTTTTGCAAACAAAAAAGCAGCTTCCACTTGAGAAAATAGTGCTTTTCCTTAATTTCTTAAAAGAAACTGCGATGGTCCCGTTAGAAGAACGCATTCCTTGTATCATTCAGATAAATAGAAGAAAGCTGGAAACCCTTTGATTCAAGGATTCCAGCTTTCTTTTTACATTATTTTCTGAATCGATATATTTTTAAAAGAATCTCTTATGCTTCATAGATAAAATTGTCAATCAATCTTGTTTTGCCGATATAAACTGCCATGGCAACCAATACAGTTCCTTTGATTTCTGCAACAGGCTGAATGGAAATGGCATCTACCGCCTGCACGTAATCGATTTTTGCCAGAGGTTCTTCTTCGATGAGCTGTTTCATTTTTTCAACGATAACGTCCGCATTTCTTTCGCCCTTCTGAATCAGTTCCTGTCCCAAACCTACCGCTTTGCTCAGCACAAGGGCAGCTTTTCTTTCTTCGGGATTCAGATAAGTATTTCTGGAGCTTTTTGCCAGTCCATCTGCTTCTCTGACGATAGGGCAGCCTACGATTTCAATGTCAAAATTCAGATCTCTTACCATACGTTTGATGATAGCAAGCTGCTGTGCGTCCTTCTGACCGAAATATGCTCTGTCGGGCGCAACAATATGGAACAGTTTGCTTACCACTGTGCAGACCCCTCTGAAATGAATGGGTCTTGTTTTACCGCACAGTTCATCAGAAAGAGATTCCATTGTTACATAAGTATGGAAGTCATCAAAATACATTTCTTCCGGTTCAGGATTGAAAATCAACGCAGCGCCTACATCTTCGCAGAGAGCCGCATCCCTCTGAATATCTCTGGGGTATGTGGCAAGGTCTTCACCGGGACCAAACTGTGTAGGATTGACAAACACACTGACAACCACTTTATCGTTTTCCTTGCATGCTCTGTCAATGAGGCTTTTATGTCCTTCATGCAGATAGCCCATGGTGGGTACCAGACCAACAGACAACCCCTGTTTTCTCCAGTTCTTTACTTCGTTTCTTACTTCAGAAATGGTTTTTACAATATTCATTTTTCTTCTCCTTAATATAACTTTTTGATGACGTCTTCAGAAATGGCAAAGGTGTGTTCGGGAGCCGGGAAAGAACCTTCCTGCACATCTGCAATATAATCCCGGAACGCCTGTGTCATCATTTCTCCAACATTTGCGTATTTCTTTACGAATTTTGGTGTAAAGTCAGAGAACAGTCCCAGCATATCCTGATATACCAAAATCTGACCATCGCATCCTGCGCCTGCACCAATGCCAATAGTAGGAATGGAGATGGATTTAGAAATCAGTTCAGCCAATTTTGCAGGAACACATTCCAATACCACTGCAAAAGCACCTGCTTCTTCTACGGCTTTGGCATCTTCCAGCAGTTTTTTCGCTGCTTCTTCACTCTTGCCCTGTACTTTGAAACCACCAAAAGCGTTGATGGACTGAGGTGTCAGACCAATATGCGCCATAACGGGGATGGAAGCGTTTGTAATGGCTCTGATCTGCGGGCATACACTTGCGCCGCCTTCCAGTTTCACCGCCTGACATCTGCCTTCTTTCATGAGTCTGCCTGCATTGTAAACAGCTTCTTCAACGGATACCTGATAGGACATAAAAGGCATATCTCCTACAACCAATGTGTTTTTTGCACCGCGGCACACAGCGGCTGTATGATGGATCATATCTTCCATAGTTACAGGAAGCGTATCTTCATAACCCAACATAACCATTCCCAAGGAATCCCCAACCAGAATACCGTTGATACCTGCTTCGTCCATCAGCTTTGCTGTGGAATAGTCATAAGCAGTAAGCATGGAAATTTTTTCGCCTTTTGCCTTCTGTTCTCTAAATGTGGATACTGTGTTTTTCATCATCGATAACCTCCGCAACGTTTACATAGTCCCTTTCGGGATGTTTTTCTCCTGCTATCGCCAATAACTGCTCTGACAAAAGAAGATAGATTTTCATTAAATCTGCTCCTGCTTTTGCATCAGAAATGTTTTGAATAGATTGGATGTGCTTTTCTATGGTAGAAACATCTGCCCGTTCCACTGGTCCAGTCAGTGCGTCCACAGGACCTTTTTCCGCAACAGCCTGTGCATTGCCCAAAAACAATGGAATCAAAGCCTTTTGCGCATCCTTCTCTTCAAAACCGCAGTTTTCCAAAATATGTACGCCCAAAGAATAGAGTCCTGTTACCAAATTGCTGACAACAACAGCACCACAATGGTACAGAGATTTATTTTCACTGTCCATCACAATGACTTTACAGCCAGCATCCCGGAGCAAATCTTTCATTTCCTGTAGATGGTCAGCCGATCCTTCCAGTGTAAAATAAGCCTGTCCCAATTCTTTGTATGTATCATATTTACTGCTTACGGCGTATAGCGGATGTACGGAATATACGGATGCACCAAGTTTTTCACCATCAAAAAAAGCGGCTGATGAAATCGAGCCGCTGCAATGACAAATATTTTTATTTTTTATATCCAGATTTTTTATGCAATCCCAAACCATACAAATTTGCCCATCCGGCACTGTCACAAAAAGGGTGTCACTATCCCGCACAATGTCCACAATAGTGACATAGACTTTTGTTTCTGTAAAATCTGCTGCTGATTTGGCTGATTCTGGTGTTTTGCTGTAATAACCCACTACATCTACGCCGTGGGACTTCAAATATTTTCCCAGGGAAAAACCTACCTTCCCTGCACCAATAAAACCAACTTTCATGCCCTTCACTCCTCTCCGGGTAGTGATGGCATAAAAAATCTGTCATTTCCGGTATCGCTTGTCTTCAATACGATCCTGAATCATTATAAAAAATAAAATAATCGCGGTACAGCTTCTTTCCGAATACCATCCGCCAACAATATAACACATCTGCATACATTTGTCTATCAAAAAATTGGTAAATTTCACTTTTCATTTCTGGTTGAAATCTTACAATACCTTGTAATTTCGGCATTTTTATACCATATGCCTACAATCTTAAAATACATATTGCATATATTTTTTGATAAAAACATATCAAACATATCTCCCTACGCTTTTCTAAATTGACTTATGACAAAGTAGAAATTATAATATATATTACAGTTGTAAGATTAAAAAGTGGTGATATTTATGAAAAAACTTCCCCAAATTTCGGAAGCAGAATATGAAGTAATGAAAGTTATCTGGAAATATGCCCCCATTAACACCAATGAGATTACAGATAAATTATTACAGTGTACCGATTGGAGCCCCAAAACCATCCATACACTTATCAAACGCCTTGCGGGAAAAGGCGCCATCACTTACGAAAAACAAAGTCGGGTATTTGTGTATACACCCCTTATCCAAGAACAGGATTATCTCAAACAGGAAAGCGATTCTTTTTTAAACCGTTATTTTAACGGCAATATTTCAGCTATGGTTTCTGCATATTTGGAGGATGATGAATTATCGAAGTCCGACATTGAAGAACTGCGCACCCTTCTTTCCAGAAAAGGAGGCGAATGATATGTTTCTTTTCATGATTCGTTTTCTGATCTGCAATATCTATCTCTGCGGAGTCATCGGCATATTATTTTTACTGAAGCACATATGCAGAAAAACATTGCCGCCTCGCAGGCAATATCATATTTGGCTTTTATTTTTATGTCTGCTGGCTGTACCCTTTCTTCCCTTTTCGCTGAAAGGCATTTGGGAATGGGTACCAACGATGGGAAACAGTTTTCTCTTTTCCAAAACAACGGCTGTTCCCACTTCAAATATTGGAGAAACCAAAGATTTTGCTCTTAACTTCGCAAATGACTTTACTGTTTCAGTCAATCAAGATTCCGATTCTTTTTTAGGATGGTTCTTAGCAAGCATTTGGCTTTGCGGGATGATCATTACAGCCATCAAGTTATGCCGTTCCTACCTGCATCTACGAACACTAGAAACATCTGCTCTGCCTGTGCAGAATGACAATGTACGCCAATTATTTGTTTCCTGCTTGCAAGAATGCGGTATTACAAAAGAAATTCCTATTTTTAGCACTGCATTTCTGCGCACTCCCATACTGGTTGGAGTTTGGAAACCACGAATCTATATCCCTATTTCCATAATGAACGATTCTAGTGAGGAGGATTTACGACTCATAATGATGCATGAATTGGCACACGAGAAACATAAAGATAATCTGGTAAATCACTTCATCAATCTAGCTGGTATTGTGTATTGGTTTCATCCATTCGTTGGTTTCGCTTTCAAAGAAATGCGCAGCATACAGGAAATTGCATGTGATGAAGCTGTATTGGAAATGCTGGATATGCCCCAGCACTTGGAATACGGAAACACTCTGCTGCGTTTTGCAGAAAGAAACGCACTGGAAACCTTTCCAGCAGCCGCAAGTCTTATAAACAGCAAAAAACAAATGAAAAGGCGTATCCTGCATATTGTTCAATATGAAATGCCAACAAAAAAGAAACAGCGGAAAAGTATATGTATTCTCGTAAGTGCTGCGCTGTTTTTATGGGGTATCTCTCCGGCATTCTCTATTTATGGTGCAGAACAAGACCAGTATGACTGGAATACAACCTCCCAAAATATCACTTCTGTTGACCTTTCAACCTATTTTGGAGATGATGAAGGCTCTTTTGTGCTGTATGATTTGGAAGAAGATGCATGGCAGATTTACAATATGGAACAGGCGGAAAAGCGCATCTCCCCTGATTCCACCTACAAAATTTATGATGCATTATTCGCGCTGGAAGAAGGCATCATAACGCCTGACCATTCTTTCATGGCATGGGATGGGCAAGCGAATCCGTTTTCCGCTTGGAATGCCGACCAAACATTATCCTCTGCCATGGCAGCGTCTGTAAACTGGTATTTTCAGACCTTAGATGCCCAGCTTGGCAGTGATTGTCTTGCTGCATATTTCCAGAAAATCGGATATGGCAATGGCGATGTCACAGGAGATATTTCTTCCTACTGGATGGAATCTTCCCTGAAGATTTCTCCCATCGAACAAGTGGAACTGCTGACGAAACTATATCAAAATGAATTTGATTTTGCACCTGAAAATATCGAAGCCGTAAAAGAAGCCATCCAACTTTCTGCTTCTTCTGACACTGCATTATACGGAAAAACAGGGACAGGAAGAGTCAACGGCGAAGATATAAATGGCTGGTTTGTGGGTTCTGTAGAAGATGGTCAACACACATACATCTTTGCCTGCAACATTCAGTCTGATGCAAATGCTACAGGCAGTCGCGCATCTGGAATCGCACTTTCCATCCTATCCGATCAGCATATTTTGCCATAAAATAAAAGATTAATATAAGAAAGCTGGAATTCTTTACTAATTTAGGAATTCCAGCTTTCTTTGTTTTTTATATAATAGCCCCGAGTGATCTCTCAATTATTCTGTCATCAATTCAGACAATATTATAGAAGCATTTTCTTTCTTCCATTGTTCTGCTGCATATCTGCATGGCGTGGTATTTCCGTATTTTGCGACATATTCCATGCAGATAGACGCCTGCTCCGTTTCTTTCAATGCTTCATAACACATGGCTAACATATATTGTCTTTGCACTTCTTGATAATTTGTTTTCTTTTGGATGTTCTGGAGGAGTTCCACTGCGTCAGCATACTTCCCTTCCAAAAACAATTTTTTCCCTAAGAAAATTCCATTTTTACGGAATAGTTTTTCACCCTTTTGATACAGTCCTGCAAATTCTTCCTCGCTTCTATTTTCAAAAGAGGATGCCAGCTGCACACTCAATGTTGTATTTCGGTAAAGGTTTGTCGTTTTCTTGCCCTGCCAATGATTTTGCAGATAAGCCATTGCCTTAGGGAAACGATGCTCTGCCATCAGCGCCAATACATACCGCTGCTGCACCAGTGTAAAAACTGATTTCTGGAAATCTTTTGGTTTAATTTCTGTTCCGTAAGATACAGCATATTCCATGAGTTCCAGATATTTTTTTGTATCACACTCTTCCAAGAGAATCTTATCGAATTTCTCAAAATCATGAATGATTTGATATAGAATACTGCCCATGCCCACAATAATTCCAATAATGCCGCAAAGAATCAGCAAATATCCATGGGTATTAATCCATCCATTTGCCATGGTTTCCATAAACAGAATTTGTGTTTTATGAGGAAAGGGACTGCCTAAAAACATGCTGACAACGCCCATCATGGCAAAATAAGCAATTACGCATATGATAACTGCTTTTAATTTCCCTCGTTTGTATTTTTCATAAAGTTTTTCAATCTGTTCTTTCATAAGTTATTCGCCTGCCTTTTTATCATTTCAGTTTTATTCCGCTCCATAAACTTTCACCCATTCTGCCAGCGTCAGCCGCGGCTTATACCAGCTTTCTTCTACGTTATCTTCTGACGGTATCACATGATTGGAAACGTATTGCACACCGCCATTTTCCAGCGGGCGCACCACCACTTCATGAGAAAAGACTTTGGATAAACCCTCATAGGGAAATACCACATTGACAAGCAACGTAATGGTTCCATCCGCATTTTCCGTGTAATCAACCACTTCTGGGTATGGATGCTCTGGATATTCTGCCTCATAAAACCCTCGTGGACGATATTCATACGTTTTTGTATCCACACGATACAATGTTTTCTGCTGTAATGTTTGGCTGTCGATATTCAGATATGTCATAATGGTATGTTCAAATTCCTCCTTTGGAATTTGATATACTGTACCCATACCTAAGTTATCACTTGGTCCATATGGCACTTCTTTTCCGTAAATCTGGCGGTAAAAAATATCAAACAGATCATAAAAATCAAGGGCAGAAAAATCGTCCTCACTCCAGTCCATCAGAAACATATTGTTTTTTACATAACTAATGGGCATCATATAAGTTTCATTCAATGCGCGGTATTTCTCATCCAAAGGAAGGACGCGCAGAGCAACCCTTTCCTGCATATCACTCAGTGTGAAAAGATAATATGCCTCTGAATACCAGCTTCCGGAAAACATGATATAACCCTCCGCTGTGTATTTCCAATCTGAAGCGGTGTAAATGGCTGAATCTTCCAGTTGCATATTGCCATCTTCAAATTGATAGATATTTCTTGCCACGGTAACAGTTCCATCTTCACAATGAAAATCATATATAGTCCACTTTAAAGTGTCTGAAATCACCGTAAGCATAAAATCATCCTGATGCTTTTCTTCCACTGCCTGACAAAAATCAATTGCCTGATCTGCACAAACCATATTGATCTGATTTTTGCTGTCTACAGCAGCATATCCCTGCTCTTCCAGTCTTTGCATAACCTGTTTTACCTTCTCTAATTTCGTTTCAGAAGGATTGCTAGCCTGTTCTTTCATTGCTTCTAAAGAAATGGCAATAATTTGAGAGGATTTTTCTTCATCAAAAGATGTTTGCGTATCAACATTCGATTTTATGGGCAGTTCTGTTTCTACCTTTGCACAGGAACATCCCAAAGTTGCAGCAAGCACACATAAAACAAGTAACCTTTTTCTATACATTCATTCCACCTCATTTTATTACAAATGTAATATTTCAAACCAAAAAAATAGTTTTCTAAATATTACATCAGTAATATTTCATAGTCAAGACCTTTTTCTTACGCATTCCTTAAAATTACGCCAATACAAAAAAACGGCTAAAACCAAGAGGCTTTAACCGTTTTTGCTGTAATTGATTGTTATTTAGCGGCGCAGAGGTTCTGTTTCCCAGCTAATGATGGAACCGCTGTATCCGTCAATGGTAAATTCATATTCTGTATCTGCGTCATAGATTTTACCTTCATATTCCAGACGTCCATCATCATAATCTGCTTCCCATTCTCGAATGTCATCCACTGTAGCACCGGAAACCTGCGCTACTGCAATTTCTTTAGCTTTTGCTTCTGTAATGGCACTGCTGTTTCCTGTAGATAATTTTTGAGGTGCATAATCTTCTGCGTCATAGTCATAAGAAAGGATTTCTCCTGTTTGAGGATCGATTTCGTAGTCATATTCCTTGAAATCAGAAGTATAGAATTCGATATCGTATTTTTCTCTGCCGTCATCACGTTCCAGTTTGCCCTTGATGAAAGTTACTCCATCGGCAGTCAATCCAGCATGATTCAGTGCAATTTCCTTAGCTTCTTCCAGTGTCACCTGTCCGTCAGAAGCAGCATTTGTGGTATTTGCTGTGGTAGCTTCATTTGCTGCTGTATCGTCCACTGCCTTTGTCTGGTTCTCAATGATCTTACCACTGATGGCATCGATATCATAATCATATTCCTGTCCGCCTACAGTAAAATCAATTTCATAATAGGAAAGTCCATTTTTTTCTTCCAATTCCGCTGTGGTAAACACGGCGTCACTTTCGGTAATATCTGCCGCTGCCAACGCAATGGCTTTTGCTGCATCAACGCCCAGATATTCTGCCTGTTTTGTCTGCTGTACACAGCCTGTCATCATCCACGCTGCCGCTGCCATTACTGTCAATCTACCTAAATATTTCATATAAACGCCTCCCTTTTTGCTTCGGTTATGTTTGTTTTCTTTGTTGTACTTATCATAACCTGCAAACATGAAAGAAACATGAAATTTGGAAAGAATTTTTAATTTTTTTTATTTCTGTGACGCTGGCAAATGAAGTGTAAATGTACTGCCTTTTCCCGGTGTACTTTCCAGTTCCATATATCCATGATGCAGTTCCGCAATCTTCTGCACCATAGAAAGCCCCAGTCCTGCACCACGTTTGCCAGTACGAGAAGCATCCACTTGGTAAAAACGCTTCCAGATTTTTTCCTGCTCTTCTTTGGCGATACCGATACCATCATCCTGCACATGGAACAAAACCTCATTGCCCTTTTGTTCCAGCTTTATCCAGATTTGTCCATCGGGCTTTCCATATTTGATGGCATTCTCCACCAGATTCTGAATCAGCCGTCCCATCAAAGACATATCCAGCTGCAATATAATGGTATCATCCAATGCAAAATGGAATCTTGTAAGGTCATATCCATTTTCTTCACAAGTCTTATGAATCAAATCGGCAAATTTCACCGGAGCAAATTTCACAGACTCCGTTCCCTGATCCAATCGGGTAATGCTGAGGAGTTCAGAAATCAAATCCGACATTTTTACTGCCTGCCGATAAATCATATCAATGGTTTCTGCTCGTTCTTCCGGCGTTTCTTCATATTTTTTCGCATACTCACAGGCGCTTTTGATAACAGAAGTAGGTGTTCTCAATTCATGGGAAGCATCGGCAGTAAACTGCTGTTCCGCTTCAAAAGATTTTTCCAGCCTTTCAAACATTTTATCAAAAGTCGTTGCCAATCTGGTAAATTCATTATTTCCTTCCGGGATTTCCATTCGTGCAGACAAGTCAGATGCTTCGCTAATGGTATCTGCTTTTTGTATCATCTGTTCCAGCGGCCGGAAAGCACGCTTTGCAATCAAATAACCGCCAATGGTAGCCAGCAGAATAAAGATAGGCATGGCTGCAGCGGAACTCATAACCAGATTTCGTATCATTAGAGTATCTTCAGATACTTCCATGACCCCTCTTACCCACACACCATCATCCCAGCCAAATGGGCACCAAAGATCAAAAACATAGAACCGATTCTCTCCATTGGAAACCATGCGCGTCAAGCCATTTTCAAAGGGTTCTGAAACAGTGAAAGACGCGGGTATCTGTCCTGCCAGCAAAGATGCTTTCTGGCTATAGATTACAGTGTATACACCATTTTGATAAAACTGGAATTCATTACCCAACTGCAATTTTCCATCTGCTACATCCACTTCATCTAAATTGCTGCGCACCACCTGAGATACATTGTTCATGGCTGTCTGGGTTGTAACCGCATTGCTGACAAACCAAAGAAAACCAATCATCAGCACGCTCATAATGGTCATAAGGATGAAATACCAGATGGTGATTTTCAGCTTAATGGAAACACGTTTCATGATTTTCCCCCTTGTTCGTCTTCGCGCAGTACCCAGCCAACGCCGCGGATGGTATGGATAAGTTTTGTGTCATATCCATCATCAATTTTCTTCCGTAATTTACTCATATACACATCCACATTATTGGAATTGCCCGAATACTCATAATTCCAAATACGATCTTCAATCTGTTCTCTGGATACAACATTCCCCTTGTTCCGCAAAAGATATTTCAGAATAGAAAATTCCTTTGGCAGCAGAGTGATTTCTTTCCCATCTCTTGTGACAACATGGCTTTTCACATCCATCGTCAAATTCCCCGCTGTAAAACTATTGTTTCTATTCCCAACATGTTTTCGTGTCATTGCTCGAATTCTTGCCAAAAGCTCATCAAAATCAAAGGGCTTAATTAAATAATCGTCTGCCCCTAAGTCCAATCCTTTCACTCTGTCCGCAATACTGTCTTTTGCAGTCAAAAACAATACAGGAATGTCTTTTCCTTTATCACGCAGTTCCTGTATCAGCGTATAGCCGTCCTTTTTGGGCATCATCACATCCAGTACCACAGCATCATATTCCGCACCCATGAGGTGGAGCCAAGCTTCTTCTCCATCAAAACAGCCGTCTACGCTATATCCTTCTCGTTTCAGTGTCTTTACCAACAAACGGTTCATATCCATTTCGTCTTCTACAACCAATATCCGCATTCAATCCTCTCCTCACAATCTGTACTGATTCCATTATGGTCCTTGTTTTCCATTCCGTCAAATTTAATTTTCCCATATCACATCAGAAAAGGCAGAACCGTCCACGGCTCTGCCTTTTCATTCCATACTACTACTTCATCAAAATTATCACATAAATTTCTTTTCTTTGATTTTCAAACGCGTCATAGCTCTGGCCATAGCCATTTGACCGCGATAATACTCTTTTCGGCTTGTCTGCAAAGCTATGCGTTCTTCCGCACGTTCTTTTGCTTCCTGCGCACGTTTTGCGTCAACGTCTTCCGGTCTTTCGGCACTGTCTACGACCATGGTGACTGTATTCCCTACGACACGAGCAAATCCCTGTCCAACAGCCACATAATACCATTTTCCATCCATTTTATAACGCAGGATGCCAATGGCAACACCGATTACCATAGAAACATGGTTTGCCAGAACACCATATTCCCCATCGCTGGTAGGCACTACCAAACTTTCGCAGGTACCTTCGTAAAACAGACCACTGCTGGAGGAAATCTTCAACTGAAACTGTGTCATATTGCCGCCTCCTTATGCGCCCCGTGCCATCAGTTCTGCTTTCTTCTTCACATCATCAATGGTGCCTACATTGAAGAATGCTGCTTCTGGATAGTCATCCATTTCACCGGATACGATGGCTTTGAATCCGCGTACGGTTTCTTCCAGAGGGATATATACACCTTTAACGCCTGTAAAGTTTTCAGCCACAGAGAATGGCTGAGACAGGAAACGCTGAATCTTTCTTGCACGATAAACAGTCTGTTTATCTTCATCGCTCAGTTCATCCATACCCAGAATTGCGATAATATCCTGCAATTCCTGATATTTCTGCAGCATCTGCTGTACCTTCATAGCTGTCTGGTAATGTTCTTCCCCTACGATGTCCGCTTCCAAAATTCTGGAGGAAGATGCCAAGGGGTCAACAGCGGGATAAATACCCTGTTCCACAATTTTTCTGGACAATACTGTTGTGGCATCCAGATGGGCAAATGTAGTGGAAGGCGCAGGGTCAGTCAAGTCATCGGCAGGCACATATACTGCCTGTACAGAAGTGATAGACCCATCTGTTGTGGAAGTGATACGTTCCTGTAACTGACCCAGTTCATTTGCCAGTGTAGGCTGATAACCAACGGCAGAAGGCATACGACCCAGCAATGCGGATACTTCAGAACCAGCCTGTACAAAACGATAAATATTATCGATGAACAGCAGTACGTCCTGATGTTCTCTGTCACGGAAATATTCTGCCATAGTCAAGCCTGTTTCTGCAACACGCATTCTGGCACCTGGTACTTCATTCATCTGACCGAATACCAGTGCGGTTTTACTCAAAACACCAGAGTCTTTCATTTCCCAATACAGGTCATTGCCTTCTCTGGAACGTTCCCCAACGCCTGTGAAGATGGAATAACCGCCATGTTCTGTTGCTACATTATGAATCAGTTCCTGAATCAATACGGTTTTCCCAACACCAGCACCACCGAACAGACCAATCTTACCGCCTTTTGCGTAGGGTGCCAGCAAGTCAATAACTTTGATGCCTGTTTCCAGTATTTCTACTGCGGGGCTTTGTTTTTCAAAATCAGGGGCTTTCCGGTGGATAGACCAGTGTTCTTCTGACTGTACAGGTTCTCCGCCGTCAATGGGTTCCCCTAAAAGGTTAAACATTCTGCCCAATACTTTTTCGCCAACAGGAACCGTAATACCGGCACCTGTTGCGGTAACTTCTAATCCTTTGGAAAGACCTTCGCTGGTATCCATCATGATACAGCGCACGACGCCTTCCCCCAACTGCTGTGCTACTTCCATTACCCGTGTATGGTCTTCTACCACAACAGTCAGTGCTTCCTGAATTTTGGGTACATGCTCCTGTGGAAAACGTACGTCCACAACAGCACCCATGATTTGTATGATTTTTCCTTGTTCCATACACCAGTTCCTCCTTTACAACCGCTTCTTTTTCTGGGCTTTCGCACCAGCAATGACTTCTGTGATTTCCTGTGTGATACTGCCCTGCCGCAAGCGGTTGTACTGCAGCTGCAATTGCTGTAACATTTCCGTTCCGTTTTTGGTTGCGCCATCCATGGCAACCATACGGTCATTGAGTTCGGCACAGTAACTTTCTGTCAATGCACTGAAAATAATACCCTGCATGGTGATAGGTGCCAGTTGATTGAACACAGAAACCGCATCCGGAAAAAATTCTTCCGGTACTTCCGGTTCGTCACCTTCCGGCAGACCCATATCTTTATGATGAAACTGTTCACGAGAAAGGGGCAGCAGTTTCATCATGACAGGTTCTGACTGCAAGCCATTTTTCATACGTGTGAAAATGATGTACACTTCCTGTACGCTTTCATTACGCACTTCTTCCAGCAGGTCAACTGTAATCTGTCTTGCCCGCTGCAAGGTAGGCTTTTGGGAAGAATACAAAAAGTCTTCTTCGATGGGAATCTGTTTGTGCTGAAAATAATGACGACCAACCAGCCCAACAACAAAGAAACGGGCATTTGGATGTTCGTGATATTCCTGCTCTGCTTTCTTTTCCACGTTCAAATTGTATGCCCCGGCAAGACCTTTATCTGCCGTGATAACAATATAAGCCCGTTTTGCGGCAAAATCGGGTCCATCTACAGGTTCCAAAAAGCGATGTTCCATTTCTGGTATATGATGCAAAATATCGCCAATGCTTCGGCGAATGGTATGAAAGTAATCATACACCTGCTCCATATTTTTTCTTGCTTTTCGCAATTTGGATGAGGAGATCAGATACATTGCATTGGTGATCTTCATGGTGTCTGAAATACTTTTCATACGATCCTGAATTTCTTTACTGCTTGCCATATCCTTGCTCCTTCTTGAATACGTCTAATTCTGCCAGAACAGCTTCTTTCTGTTCCGGTGTAAATTGTTTTTCATTTCTGATAAATTCCAGAATTTCAGGTTTATTTTCTTCCATGTATCCATAAAAGTCAGATACAAAACCAGCAACTTTTTCTTTGGGAATACCAAGGAGTTTTCTGCTAGTGGCAACACAAAGGGTAATAACCTGTCTTTCCAGAGATTTTGGCTGATACAAAGGCTGTTTCAGCAATTCCATCAGCTGCTGACCATATTCGATCTGTTCTCTTGTGCTGGTATCCAGTTCAGAACTGAACTGGGAGAAAGATTCGATTTCCTTATACTGTGCCAAGTCAATACGCAGAGTACCACTGACGCTCTTGATGGCTTTTGTCTGCGCCGCACCACCTACACGGGATACGGAAAGACCTACGTTAACCGCAGGACGGAAGCCTTCGAAGAACAAATCGCTTTCCAGATAAATCTGACCATCGGTAATAGAAATAACGTTGGTAGGGATGTACGCAGAAACGTCCCCTGCCTGTGTTTCGATAATGGGCAGTGCTGTAATGGAGCCGCCGCCATGGGCTTCATCCATTCGACAGGAACGTTCCAGCAGTCTGGAATGCAGATAGAATACGTCACCGGGATATGCTTCACGTCCTGGAGAACGTTCCAGCAACAGTGACAGTGCACGATATGCCACCGCATGTTTTGACAAGTCATCATAAATGATCAGAACGTCTTTTCCCTGATCCATGAAGTATTCCGCAATGGCAGTACCGGAATAAGGTGCCAGATACTGCAATGCCGCCGGTGCGCTGGCTGTTGCCGCAACAACAACGGTATAATCCATAGCACCGTGTTTTTTCAAATTGGTCATTACCTGTGCAATGGTAGAGGCTTTCTGCCCAATGGCTACATATACACAGATGACATCTTTATCTTTCTGATTCAGAATGGTATCTACTGCAATGGCTGTTTTACCAGTCTGTCTGTCGCCGATGATCAATTCTCTCTGACCACGGCCAATGGGAAACATGGAGTCAATCGCCATGATACCTGTCTGCAAAGGAACATTGACAGACTGTCTTTCAATAACGCCGGCAGCCTTTCTTTCCAGCATATACCAATCTTTTGCTTCAATTTCACCTTTACCGTCAATGGGCGCACCCAGGGCATCTACAACACGTCCCAGAATGCTGTCCCCTACGGGAATACCGGCTCTGCGTTTGGTACGCAGCACACGGGTACCTTCTGTCAAAGTCTGTTCATCACCCAGAACCATGCAAAGGATTTCTGTTTCGTCAATATTCTGTACCAGACCTTTCAGACCGTTTTCAAACAATACGATTTCACCATACATGGCTTTGGAGATACCTTTTACCGCAGCAATCCCATCATGAAGATGGTGTACATAGCCGCCTTCTTCAATGGAAAATTCATCTTCAAAACCATTGATATCACTTTTCATAATAGAGATGATATCTTCTCTGCCTTTTTCTTTCCGAAGCTGACGTTCCAGTTTATCAAAAGTCAGTTTGAATGTATTGTCAAAAACTTTATTCCCAATCTGGAGCATATAACCGCCCAGAATGTCATCATTTTGATGTTCCTCCAGTACCACGTCTGTAGCATTGTATGTTTTCTGGAGGATTTTTTTCAGCTCCTGTAAATCTCCTTCAGAAGGTCTTTTGGCATAATGAATGATCGCCTTCAAAATTCGATTTTCTTCAAAAAATTCTTTTGTGAAATTTTCTGCCATCACGCTTCACCTACCTTCTTCAGCAAATCTTCAAAGAGCGCTTTTTCTTTTTCTTCGTTGATATTGTTTCCCACTGCTTTTCTAGCTGCAAGCATGGCAATGGTAACCATTTCATCCTGAGTATCTGCCAGCAGTTTTTTCCGTTCCTGCTCAGCCTGCTTTCTGGATGAAATCAAAATGCGTTTTGCCTCTTCTTCAGAAGCCTGCAATTGTTCTTTTTCTTTTTTGCTGGCTGCTTCCAAAATGCGCTGCGCCTTTTCCCTTGCCTCTTTTGTGGCATTTTCCACGGTTTCCTGTGCCTGCTGGAGATTCTGGTTTGCCAATGCTTCCTGCTCTTTGGCATAATCCATCTGTCCCTGAATCATTTCCTGCCGCTGATCCAGAACTTTTTGTACCCTTGCGAACAGAAATTTTTTCATAAGGACATACAGTACGATCAAATCAACAAAAGTCCAAATAATATTCCAATTCAGCGTTAACATTTCCACATTCTCCTTTTATCAGCCTAAGAACAGGATAATCAGCAATGCGATAACAAAGCCGTAAATTGCAGTTGCTTCGGCCAGTGCAGCACCAAGCAGCAGTGTTTTGCTGATTTTGCTTTCTGCTTCGGGCTGTCTTGCAATGGATTCTACTGCTTTAGATGTAGCGATACCAATACCGATACCTGCGCCAATACCTGTCAATACTGCAATACCTGCACCAATCGCGATTAAAGTTGTCATTTTTATTTCCTCCTTGAATATCCTAATTTCATCTTTTTATTACTCTATGGCTTCTTTGATAAACAAAGCGGTCAAGAATACAAATACATAAGCCTGAATCAGTCCATCGAAAATATCGAAGTACAGGCTGAATGCCACTGGAATGACTGCTGGTACAATAATTTTAATCAATTCCATAACAACAAATGCACCCAATACATTCCCGAAAAGTCGCATGCAAAGAGACAGCGGCTTGATAAAGATTTCCAAAATATTAATGGGGGTAATGATTGGCATAGGCTCTGCAAAGCTTTTAACCCAGCCTTTCACACCTTTCTGATGAATGCCTGCGTACTCAATGAGCACAATGCTCATGATGGCAAGTCCTGCTGTCACATTCAGATCTTTTGTTGGCGGTTTGATGCCAAAAAGACCGATGAGGTTTGCACAGCCTATGAACAGAAGCACCGTTCCCAGATATGGCACATATCTTTTGCCATGTTCACCAAAAATCCCCGTGAAAAAATCCTGTAAAAATGTCACACAGGATTCCACAAAAACCTGACGTTTTCCTGTTGGCACGATTTGCAGATTTCTGGTCAGGTAAAGCGAAGCCACTACAAGAAAAGCCATGATGATCCATGTAGCTACCACGGATTCGGGAACCGGTATCCCGCCAAACACAGGAATGGTAAATGCCGTTTCACAGTTCAGCTCGTTCATCAGTTCTTCTGCTAAACTTCCCATATGATTACTCCTTTTTTACGATTACTGTACACTCCCTACCGGAAAAGCACTGCGGAATACTTTCCGAACAATGGGTCCTGCAATGAGCAGCTGGAATGGCAAAGCCATGATAAAGTTTTTGGGGATATTGGTCAGCCAAATCATACCAAGCTGTCCCCATTCTCCCGTTCTGACGCACATTTCCAAACCGCCATACAAACTCATGACAATGACCATGGGTACTACCATACAAGAGGAAATGCAAATGACCTTACGCAGTGTACTGCTTTCAGGTTTTACCAGAAAACGGAAGGCAAAGCCTTTTGCCAGTTTAGAAACCAAAAACCAGTCAAAGCACATAGCGTATATGTAAGCGATGGGAAAACCAAGCCAACCTTCTCTCAATACATCCAATGACGGACTGCCCATATGGAGTGTAACATTATACATACTCATCCAAAACACCATTACAAAACACATCAATACGGTATAAATCAAACTTTCTCTTTTATTCTGCGGCATAATTATCCTCCTTTTATTTCCATTACTGCCTTTTTTGTCCACAAGAAATATTGTAGTAATTTCTTGTGGGTCATGTAAGTGTTTTTTATTTTCGTCTTTTTCTCCGAAATCGGCAGAAATGATTTTATTTTGTAGGAAATTATACCCAATATCTTTTTAGAACATGCAGGGCAATTCAAACAATAGAATTACCAAACATTTTTTGATTTTTTCCGTTGGGATGTTGTTTTTTTCTGTACTTTCCAATGGTGCTTTTTCTTTTTTTCAATTTTAGCCACCGCATCCCTTCTTTCTGTTCACACAGCAAACCAGTTCTGCTGACGCATCTGTTTGCCGGTTCTTTTCATAAGAGCGTTTACAAAAATTTCATTCTATGATTTCATATCACCATTATGAGGGAAATACATCTGTATCCCCTCAGGTTTTTCGGCACACCAGACTTCAATTTTCATTAAATCCAGCGACCTATTTTGGACTTTCCAATCACAATCCTCTTCCAACCACATCACACTCCTTTTACGCTTCAAAACCCAGGGTGTTTCCGTGTAAAGATGATACTCTTCAAACACGCACTCATATTATCACTCCATTTGCAACATGTCAATATTTACATGTTCAAAATTTCATGTTTTTTTTTACATGTAATTCTAGAAATGTTTCTTTGTTTGTGATATAATACATCTAGTTTTCATGGCATAGTAATACATTAAGGAGTGAAATATATGGGGACGTTAAAATATGCCATCCTTGGGTTATTAAACCGCCAAGAGATGACAGGCTATGAATTGACAAAAGCAATTGAACACAGCCTTCTGGGATCATGGCGCGCAAAACACAGCCAGATTTATCCAGAATTAAAGTCTTTGACACAAAAAGGTCTGGTCAAATATGAAGTTGAAATCTCCGGCACTGTATTGGAAAAGAAGGTATATTCCATTACAGAGGAAGGACGCAGCGATTTCCTGCATTGGGAATCCAAAAAACTTCCATTGCAGCCAAATACCAAAGACGAATTTCGATTGCAATTATACTTTTCCAGTTGTCTTCCACCGGAAAAACGCATTGAACTATTGGAACACCAATTAGCCCTGCATCAAGCAAAATTGCAGAAACTAAAACGGATCATACAGAAGTTCGATGCAATTCCACCTACGGAAGAACCCTATTTTAGTGATTACCTGGTCCTTGGTGGTGCAGTTGCCAGAGAGGAAACAAGCTGCCATTGGTTAAAAACATGTATTGACCTTTGCCAGCAACGGTTGAATGATTCACAAAAGGATTGATTTTTTCTTTTTCAGTTCGTTTATTTTCTTTTCTATTCTTACCTAAAAATGTAATCCTATATTTGTTATGAATCATAGACTTTTGACCAAAATCCGTTGCCGATACCAAATGCATATCTTTATCTGATGTATTTCAGACATCTTTGAGTATAGCAGAAGCACCTCTGTTCAGCATCGCTATATACTACCACTTATTTCTATAAATGTAAATTAATGTAAGATTTTTTTACAATATTTTCACACCCTTGCACAAACATTTATACAAAAAAGCCAAACCCTTCTTAAAAGCGTTTGGCTTTTTGTCGTAAACAAATTCTATTTCTTCCTAATTATACCGCCTCGTGGAATGTACGCATGATAACTTCTCTCTGCTGATCTTTGGACAAACGATTGAAGTTTACGGCATAACCAGAAACACGAATGGTCAGTGTAGGATATTTTTCAGGATGTTCCATGGCATCCAAAAGAATTTCTCTATTCATAACATTGACATTCAAATGATGTGCGCCCTGATAGAAATAACCATCCAGAATATGAATCAGATTTTCAATACGCTGCGCTTCATCTTTTCCCAATGCATCAGGAACAATAGAGAATGTGTTGGAAACACCATCCTGACATACATTTCTGTAAGGAATTTTTGCAACAGAATTCAAGGAAGCCAGTGCGCCATTTTCGTCCCTGCCATGCATGGGGTTTGCACCGGGAGCCAAAGGTTCCCCATGTTTTCTACCATCAGGTGTTGTACCTGTTTTTTTACCATACATGACATTGCTTGTGATGGTCAAAGCAGACAGTGTATGTTTTGCATTGCGGTAGATGGGATGTTTCTTTAATGCGTTAGAGAAATATGTTGCCACTTCCACTGCCAGTTCATCCACACGGTCGTCGTCATTGCCGTATTTCGGGAAATCCCCTTCTACATTAAAATCTACAGTCACACCATTTTCATCCCGCACAGGTGTTACTTTGGCAAACTTGATGGCAGAAAGAGAGTCTGCCACAACAGAAATGCCAGCCATGCCAAAAGCGGTCAGTCGTTCCACATTGCCGTCATGAAGCGCCATCTGGCTTGCTTCATAGGCATATTTATCGTGCATGTAGTGGATGATATTGATGGTATCCACATAAAGCTCTGCAACATAGTCCAGCACCTTTTTGTAACGATCCCAAACTTCATCAAAATCTAAAACTTCGTTTTTCAATGGTTCGATTCCGGGAACTACAGGCACTTTCTGGAGTTCGTCCACGCCTGCGTTTAACGCCATCAGCAGAGATTTTGCCAGATTTGCTCTTGCGCCGAAGAACTGCATCTGTTTGCCCACACGCATAGCGGATACACAGCAGGAGATGGCGTAATCATCGCCATAAAGAGGACGCATGACATCATCGTTTTCATACTGAATAGAATCTGTCTGAATACTCATTTTTGCGCAGTATTTCTTGAATTCTTCCGGCAGATCTCTGCTCCACAGAACAGTCATATTGGGTTCTGGTGCTGTTCCCAGATTGGTCAGGGTATGCAGATAACGGAAGGAATTTTTTGTAACCAGAGGTCTGCCGTTGATGCTGACACCGCCAATGGCTTCTGTCACCCAAGTGGGATCTCCACCGAACAGTTCGTTATATTCCGGTGTTCTCAGGTGCCGCACCAGTCTTAATTTGATGATGAACTGATCAATGAGTTCCTGCGCTTCTTTTTCTGTGATAACACCGTTTTGCAAATCTCTTTCGATGTAAATATCCAGGAATGTGGATGTACGTCCCAAGGAAATAGCGGCACCATTGTTTTCTTTTACCCCTGCCAGATATGCCATATACAAAAACTGAACGGCTTCTCTGGCATTTTTCGCAGGTTCGCTGATATCCACACCATATTTCATTGCCATGGATTTCATTTCTTTCAGTGCCTGAATCTGCATGCTGATTTCTTCTCTCAAGCGGATTCTTTCATCTGTCATAGGACCATCAAACATGTCCTGTTCCTTTTCTTTTTCGCCAATGAGGAAATCCACGCCATACAGTGCAACTCTTCTGTAATCACCAATGACACGACCACGACCATAAGCGTCAGGCAGACCTGTTAAAAGACCTACGTGTCTTGCTACTTTTGTTCTCTTTGGATATGCGTCGAATACGCCTTCGTTATGAGTTTTCCGATAAGCATGGAAGTCTTTTTCCAGCTGGGGATTCAATTCATAGCCGTACTGTTCCAAGGCACTTTTTGCCATTTTCATGCCACCATAAAGATTAACAATCCGTTTCAGGGGCGCATCTGTCTGCAAGCCCACAATAACCTCATTTTCCTTGTCAATATATCCCGGTGCAAAATTGTCAATACCGGATACGATATTGGTTTCCACATCCAGAATGCCTTTTTTCATTTCTTCCAAAATCAGTTCATGGCATTTATCCCATACTTTCTGTGTTCTATCTGTAACCCCTTCCAGGAAAGTGTCATCACCTTCGTAAAGGGTATAGTTTTTCTGAATAAAGTTTCTGACATCAATTTCTTTTGTCCATTTTCCTGTCTGAAAACCCTGCCAAGCCATTGTATTCATTTCTGCGTCATCCTTTCTAACCACATGTTATGCAATCATTTCCGTCAACAAATTTTGAAGATACTGTATTTTTTTCTGTTCCATAGGCGGAACGCCTTCCAGAGAATATGGAATGCCTAAAGCATGGTATTTTCCCACGCCCATGGTATGGTAAGGCAACAGTTCCACTTTCTCTACATTAGGAATTGTCTGAATCATTTCCCCCAATTGCCGAATATGCGCTTCCCCATCGGTCAAGTCTGGTACCACCACATGCCTGATCCAAAGAGGAATATTCTTTGCAATGACCGTTTCCAAGAACGTTTTCGCAATGGAAAAATCGCCTCCTGTCAGTTTGTGGTATTTCTCCGATATCACATGCTTGATATCAAAGATCACCAGATCTGTGTAATCCAGCAATATATCATAAGAGCCATTTCCATAGCCTGCCGTATCCAGACAAGTGGAAATATTCTCGGCTTTGCAGGCTTTGAACAATTCCGTTACAAAATCCGCCTGCAACAAAGGTTCCCCACCGGAACAGGTGACACCACCTGTATTGCCGTAATAGGGACGATAACGTTTCAGCATCTTCATAATTTGACCTACATCTATTTCTTTTCCGCCGGAGAGCTGCCATGTATCAGGGTTATGGCAGTAGCGGCACCGCAAATGGCACCCCTGCAGAAAAAGAACGGTACGGATTCCAGGTCCATCCACAAGTCCCATGGACTCAATGGAATGGATTCTGCCTTGCTGCATATCATCACCTCTTTCTATCCAATTTTTTGAAATAGAAAAAGCCGCACGCCCGGGCTTTTCCTGCCCAGACGGTCGGCTTGTGGTAACGATTATACTCCATGTGGTTAGATCCACGATTCCGTCAGTCATATAATCCACGAGTTGATACTAGCATACTTTATTTTGTGTGTCAAATGGAAATCTTTAGAAATTTGTGTTTTTCACAAAGATTATTGTTTTTTTGTCAAAAACATTTTATTTCATTCTGTTTCGTGACAAGATTCTTGTAAATTTTATATAGACAAGATGTGACAGAGAATCTGTTCTTTTTTAACAACAACACCTTTATTTCAATGGAGTCCAATTGCCATTTTCATAAACATATCCGTATTCTTTCCAAATATCGGTCTGTTCCAAATCATTGTTTGCGGCAAAAAGCTTCTCACCATCGTATAAACAGTCCAACTTATCTCCATTAGAAAGTTCCAATGTCATGGCAAACATACGATATGGATATTGGGGAATGGTGCCCATGGCATCGGTACTTTTCTGGTTGATGGTTTTCCCATTTCCTTTTCCTTGCAATTCCAGCTTTCCATTGTTGAAAGAATAGGAAATTCCTAACTCATTCAGCATAGAAGAAAGTTCTGTATATTCTTCCTGCATGGTCAGAATGGAAACGCCTGCACATTCTCCCGCTTTCACTTCTTCCAAAGGGAAAGAGCCCTTCTTTGTTTTCAGAATATCCCCTTTCTGCATTACGTCTATCCCCAGCCTATGTGCTGTATTTTTCTCTGCCCGCATCAGATACTGGGAACAGTTTTCAAAAGAAAAACGATTTGGCGCTTCTGGATTGCCATGGACAGAATTTCTATTTGTTTTTGTAATCTGTTCCAGATTCTCAGGTAAAACCTCCTCATTTCCATTCTGGTCATATAAAACAGTTTTTTCCGATATGGATGCATCTTCTTTGAATGAAACAGGCTGTCCAATCAACTCTTCCGCATCAACAAGCAATTCTCCCTGGCAGGCATAAGTGCCAATCTGCAGACCATTGATATATGTTTCATATTTCCATCCATCCTGCACATGTGGGATATCGCCTTTTTTTATCTTCATTTGGATAAATATCCTCCTGCCACAAAACGATTTCTGATACCATGCCCGATCTGGTTTCCAGTGTACGACTTTCTGCAGCATCCACAAAAAATCCAGAGTCCAGCAAATCTTTTAGATAAACATACACTTTTTCATTCTGGCAAATATATGGAATGGCTTCTCCCTCTATTTCAACGGTTCGGGTATCAGCCTGCATTCCTTTGCAAAGCACCCATGCCACACATAAAGCACAAGCAGTCGCCAGAAAAACGAGGCTTCTTTTCATTGTCCTTCCCTCGCTTCCTCCATTATGAAAGCATAAAACCAATGTTGATGAATCCTTTATGCAAGCCTGCAAATGCCAGACCCGCTGATTCGCTATAAATTTCTCCTGTATATTCATTGAAATAGATTGGGAAATTTTCGAACCCTTTTAACTCATATACATAAAATCTGGCAAGTTTTTTCCCGGTATAGGTCACTGCCGAAGCATCATAGTAAAACTTCTGCTCAATTTCCTGATTTGTTTCTTCTTTTGCAGCAATCAAATCCTTCTGATACTGAACAGAAACATCAGTGATTTTTTCCAGACCATCTTTGGAAACATATTGGGGCTTTGTTCCGTTCGGCATTTCAATGGCAATGACACTGACTTTTACCCAATTGGGGGATTCCGAATTATCTTCATGACAATAAGTTTTTTCGTAGTCATCCACATACTGTACCTTTCCACCAAAGGTCTCCGCAACAAAGCGCAGTGGAACATACAAATAATCGTAATCACACAGGTAATAAGATGCAGCCATTTCATGACCATTCAGCAGCACGGTACTTTCATTGTATCTTGGAAAAACAAGGGTGGTGTCCCCTTTTTTCAATGTCAGATAATTTCCAGACTCATCGGTCAGATCATAGGTAATGCCCAGAGGTTCTGCGATTTTTTCCAAAGGGGCATACACAACACCATCTTGCAGCACGGTTTCTGGTTCCGGTACAAATCCGCCGTTAATCATCAGCAGACGGATACCATTTTTTACATCTCTTTCATAAGTGCTCTCCTCGCAATTTGAATCTAAATTCAAAAAAGAAATTTCATAAAAATCTGATAATTCTGTTTGATAAATACGTACATCAGCCTTGTTTTCTGTCCATTTGAGCGGTTCTGCCCCCAATGCGCACTCACCTGCTGGCAAAAGAAACGCAAAGCAAAGAAGCGGAACTGCCAGTTTTTTCCCAATACTGCAATCAAACTTTTTCATAGTCATCCCTCTTTCCCAATCATCCAAACAATGCCTCTTTTAATGTATCTTGAAAAATACATCTATATGTTTATCATATCATAGAAAGGAATAAAGAATAGGAAAGCCCTCGTTTTGTAAGAATTTCTTTCGAAATTTATGATACTGCTCATGTCTCAACAAAGAAAAAAGCAGCGAAATATCATCTCGCTGCTAAAGTTGTTTTTCTTTTCATAGAATCATCTAAAATGCATATCACTCCAGTTCAAATGCTCCTATGTACAATTGATAATAAGTGCCTTTCTGCGCAATCAATTCCTCGTGACTGCCGCGTTCAATGATTCTGCCGTGGTCCAGTACCATAATGGCTTGGCTGTTCCGAATGGTTGATAACCGATGGGCAATGACAAAAACAGTTCTACCTTTCATCAGATTATCCATACCATCCTGTACCAATGCCTCTGTACGTGTATCAATGTAAGATGTGGCTTCGTCAAGAATCATGACAGGCGGATCTGCCACCGCGGCACGAGCAATGGAAATCAACTGCTGCTGTCCTTGGGAAAGACTGGAACCATTCCCTGTCAGGACTGTCTGGTAGCCCTGCGGCAATCTTCTGATAAAATCATCTGCATTTGCCAGTTTCGCAGCCGCAATACATTCTTCGTCGGTAGCATCTAATTTACCATATCGAATATTATCCATCACGGTTCCGGTAAACAAGTTTACATCCTGCAATACAATACCCAGGGACTTCCGCAGATCAGGCTTGCGGATTTTCGAAATATCAATGCCGTCATAATAGATTTTCCCATCTGCTATGTCATAAAAGCGATTGATCAAGTTGGTGATGGTTGTTTTTCCCGCACCGGTTGCACCAACGAAAGCAATCTTTTGACCTGGTTTGGCAAACAAGGATATATTTCGAAGAACAAGCTTTCTGGGTTCATACCCAAAGTCCACATGCTCCAGACGGATATCGCCGGTCAATTCCCGATAGATTACCTGACCACTTTCCTTGTCAGGCTGCTTCCAGAACCATGTACCTGTCATTTCGTCTGTTTCTGTAATTTTTCCCTTTTCGTCTTTTTTCCCTTTGACCAATGTCACATAGCCTTGGTCTGTTTCCGATTTTTCATCCATTAACTGAAAAACACGTTTTGCACCGGCAAGCCCCATGGCAATGAGAGAAACCTGCATGGATGCCTGTCCGATTGTTTGAGAAAGCTGTCTTGCCATACCCAAAAAGGAAATAATGATACCCACAGATATAGTTCCGATGCCAGCCAAAGACAGATTACCTACCTGAAAATGCAGAAGCAAACCGCCAATGATTGCCAAAGACACGTACATCAGATTCTCTACATTGTTTAGAATTGGCATCAAAATATTCCCAAATTGAAATGCCTTTTCACTGTCGGAAAAAAGCTGGTCATTGATTTTTACAAAATCACTCTTGCTTTCTTCTTCGTGGCAAAACACCTGTATGACCTTCTGCCCATTGAGCATTTCCTCCACAAAGCCTTCTTCCTTTGCCAAAGATTCCTGCTGTGCCATCATGAAACGGGAACTTGCGCCCCCTACTTTCTGAGTCATAAAGAGCATAAATATAAGAAATACACATACTGCAAGTGTCAGCCAGATGCTGTAACAAAGCATCATGACAAACATAGCCAATACCGTCAGAAAAGACTGCAAAAGCATGGGCATACTCTGACCAATCAGCTGTCGGATGGCATCTGTATCATTGGTATATGTACTCATAATATCCCCGTGGGAATTTGTATCAAAATATTGAATTGGCAATGTCTGCATATTTGAAAACATATCATTTCGCATATGCTTCAATGTTCCTTGGGTGACGATTGCCATGATACGTGTATAGGTAAATGCCGCAATGACACCTAAAATGTAAACCACTGCCATGGTTGTAAGGATGGAAACAAGCTGTGACCACACAGCCCCCATTCCCAATGTAATCCCTGGTGTGATGCATTCATCAATAAGCCTTTGCAGGAACACCGTCGCAACAACAGACGCACAGGAGCTGATGACAATGCAAACCATTACCACAATGAGTTCCAGTTTATAATGTTTCATTAAATAGGCCGTTAGTCTGAAAAATGTATTTCCACGTCCGGCATGTTTTTCTATTTCACGCATATCATTCATCCCCCCTATTCCTTGTCTGTGAATCATATACTTCACGATAAATGCCATTCAGGCGCAGCAGTTCTTCATGAGTTCCCTGTTCTGCAATCCTACCGCCTTCCATCACCAGAATTTTATCCGCATCCTGTACCGATGATACGCGCTGTGCAATGATGATTTTCGTTGTTTCCGGTATTTCTTTGTACATGGCATTGCGAATCAGTGCATCTGTTTTGGTATCCACTGCCGATGTGGAATCGTCCAGAATCAAAATCTTTGGCTTCTTCAAAAGCGCCCTTGCAATACACAAACGCTGCTTCTGTCCCCCGGAAACATTGGTTCTGCCCTGCTCAATATAAGTATCATATTTATCCGGGAAACGCTGGATAAAGCTGTCTGCCTGCGCCAGTTTGCATACACGAACCAATTCTTCGTCAGATGCCTCTGCATTTCCCCATCTCAGATTTTCTTTGATGGTTCCAGAAAAGAGGACATTCTTCTGAAGGACCACTGCCACTTCATTTCTCAGCGCTGTAAGATCATAGGATCTTACGTCTTCTCCGCCAACCAGAACAGCCCCTTCTGTTACATCGTAAAGCCTTGAGATAAGCTGGATGAGTGTCGTCTTCCCGGAGCCGGTTCCGCCGATGATACCTACAGTTTCCCCTGCTTTGATATCAATATTAATATCGCTTAAGGCATTCTTTTCGCTTTTTTCTGAATATTTGAAATTTACATTCTGGAAAGATATGCTGCCATCTTTCACTTCTTGGATGCCTTCAGGATTTTTATCCAGAACGCTTTCATGTTCGATCACTTCCACAACACGGTTTGCTGATTCCGTCGCCATGGAAGTCATAACAAATACCATAGACAGCATCATCATGGACGCCAGAATCTGGATGCCATAACTGATGAGAGAGGATAACTCACCTGTTGTTAAGTCTACAGAAACCGTACTTATGATAATATTTGCCCCAAAATAGCTAACCAGAAGCATGGCAATATAAATACAAAACATCATGAAAGGATTGTTCAGAGCCAGAATTTTTTCTGCTCTGGTAAAGTCCTTCCGCACTTCTTCCGAAGCATGCTCAAATTTTCTTTTTTCATAATCCTCCCGCACAAAGGATTTGACAACAAGGATTCCGGCAATATTTTCCTGCACGGAATTATTCATTGCGTCATATTTCTTAAAAATTCGTTTGAATATTGGATATACATACATGGAAATTCCCAACAATACTGCCCCAAGAATAGGAAACATGATTACAAAAATCACTGCCATGCGAACATTGATGTTCATACTCATGATAATCGAAAAGATCAGCATCAAAGGTGTTCTGACCGCAATTCGTATACTCATTTGGTAGGCATTTTGTATATTCGTTACGTCCGTCGTCATTCTTGTGACAAGAGAGGATGTCGAAAACTGATCAATATCCGCAAAAGAAAATTCCTGTATTCTAAAATACATATCCTGTCTTAAGTTCCTTGCAAACCCACAGGAAGCTGTCGCCGCTGTCTTCCCGGACAATACCCCAAAAATCAATGACAGTATCGCCATGATGATCAGTACACTGCCATATTTGATAATCGGCGTCATGGAAGCTCCTGTCATTTCGTCGATTAACTCTGCCATGATAAAGGGCAGCAGGCATTCCAAAACGACTTCAGCTGCAACCAGTATGGGCGTAAGCAAGGATGCAGTTTTATACTGCCTTACGCTTTTCAATAAGGATTTCAGCATAGTGACACTCCTTTATTTATTAGATTTCAAGAGATTATGCTCCATTTTTGCAATACAGCTTAGCAGTACATCTTTGTCTTTTTTAGAAAACCCATCCAGAACGGTACACTCTAACTGTTCTTCTGCCTTTTTGAGGTCAGGAATCATTTTTCTGGAATACGCTGTCATAATAATCCATTTAAACCGTGCATCTTCCGCATTTCCCTTTCTTCTTACGAGATTCTTCTGCTCCATTCTGGAAAGCATGCGTGACACAGTGGCTTTGGAAATTTGAAATTACTGTTCCAGATCTTTTTGAAAGACTTTTTTGTACGCCTGTTCCTGCTGTGCTAAATACAATAGGACAAAAACATACATGCCTGATAATCCATTCTGTATTTCCATAAATTTTGTATCTGCAAATTTTCGAATGGTATGATGCATAATCCCTAAATTTGCGATTATTTTTTGATTCTCATTCATTTCGTATTTGAATTACTTCACCAGATTTCTTGTTTTCCAAAATTTTCTTAGCTATCATGTATCCTGATTGCTGCCGATTGCCAGAAACGCAATCAATTTGGCAGCCATATCGATGCCGACTTTTTCACTATTTATCATTAAGTCATAATTGCTGTAATCTCCCCATTTCTGGTCAGTTACCGCATTGTAGTATACAGCCCTTGATTTATCTGTCTGCAAAATCTGTTTTTCTGCATTTTCTGCGTCCATGCCATATTCATTGACTGCTCTGTTGACCCGATTTTGCAGTTCCGCATAGACAAAGCAGCTGAGTACTCCCGGTTCGTCTTTCAGGATATAATCTGCACATCTGCCAACAATGACGCAAGGTCCCTTCTTGGCTAATGCTTGGATTGCCTGACGCTGTGCCAAATAAATCTGCGCATTTAATGGCAGGGATTCTTTGCCGTTTCCACTTAAAACGCCTAATCCGTAACCTGTTCCCATTGCAACATTGTACAGAAAACTATTTGTGATTTTTTCTTCTGAATGGAGTATCTGTTCCTTGGAAAAACCGGAAATTTTTGCAGTCTGGTCAATAATTTCACGGTCATAGAAATGATAACCTAACTGATCTGCCACCTTTTTTCCGATGATTCTTCCTCCGCTTCCCAATTCTCTGCTGATGGTAATAATCTTGTACTGCATATGGTTACACCTCTTTCTCTAATTTTTTCAGTTCTCTGCTTACAATCGCTACTGCCAGTATAAAGGCAAGGGTATCAGCCACAGGTCCTGCCCACAACACACCTAAAATTCCAAGAATACTGCTAAGAATAAATTCTGCCGGCAGCAAAAAGATAATCTGTCTGGACAAAGAAATGACCGCAGATTTTACTGCTCTGCCAATGGACTGCATGAACAATGCTGCCACTGTCTGAAAACCATTGAAAATAGTTGCCAGCAAAAATATACGGAAACATAATTCCGCAAACTGGTTATACAATCCACTTTCCTTACCAAAAATGGAAATAATCTGAACGGGTACAAGCTGATATGCCGCAAAAGCAATCACTGCCAGTATTTCTGCCACAATCACAACACATCGGAATGTCTGTTTCACCCGTTTGATATTGCCTGCGCCATAGTTAAATCCAATAATGGGCTGTGCACCGGAAGCAATCCCGACTGTTGCTGCAATAACCAGCTGATTGACTTTGATGACGATACCTACAACAGCTATGGGAATTTCAGAACCGTATTCCGAAAGAGCGCCATATTTTGTCAGCAGGTTATTGATGACAGCCATCACAATGACAATAGACATTTGTGTAATAAAACTGGAAATACCCAATCCCATTACTTTTTTTGCAGGAATGAAAATGAATCTTATAATCCGATTTTTTGAGATGAATAGAGCGGAAGCGTCTGATATAATTCAGCCCCATCAAAAAAGTAAAAATCTGCCCGATGATTGTTGCCAATGCCGCACCTTTGACACCCCACTGAAAAACAAAAATGAAAATCGGGTCTAAAATGGTATTGGTCACTGCGCCAACCAATAATGAAACCATGGAATACTGGGGACTGCCGTCTGCTCGTTCAATGGCAGTAAAAACCGTTCCGACCAAAACAAAAGGCAAACCGATGATGATAATCCTGCCGTAATCCATGGCATAGGGATAAAGGGTTTCTGTGCACCCAAACAGATAAACAAGATCCTCCAGAAAAACAGCCATCAGAACAGCAATGATAATCCCCACCACAACAGAAAATGTGATGACACTGCCAATCCCTTTTGCCCCTTCTTCTTTTTTTCCTTCTCCAAGGCGTAGACTTAAAAAAGATGCACCGCCATCGCCCAGCATCAATGCGATGGACAGCACAATCACTGTCAGCGGATATATGATATTTGTTGCGCCATTTCCAAGATACCCTACGCCCTGCCCGATAAAAATCTGATCGACCATGTTATAAAGGGAATTCACCAACAGGGAAATGACGCACGGAATGGCATATTTGCCAAGTAACTTCCATACAGAATCCACTGCCAGTGGATTCTGCAACACTTTCTGATTCTGCATTTTGTCCTCCTTTCCGTCGCTTACGACCTATTTGCTCAAAAAAATATTTTTTAAATCAAATCTTTCCAATGACGCACTTTGTTTTTCCATACATAACTATACTGATCCTGCAAATCGTATACTTCCAAAGGTTTTCTGCCTGTCAGAAGTTCCACATCATGGGTGACAACGCCCATCTGTCCTTCGGAAATACCTGCTTCATTGGTGATCATATCGTTACTGCAAAAAGGAACCGGCGCCTGAGAAAAATCCCCGTCTGTTGTTCTTGGAATATGCAGTGCTTCCAGATATGCTCTGAATTCTTCTTCTGTCATTGGCTTATATTCAAAAGGAATCCCTGATTTTTCTGCAATCATGTTACAAATTTCTCTCTGACTTAAGGGAATGGTACTGGTCAGGTCATATGCTCGATTAGGTTCGCCTTTTCCAAGAAGCAGAGCCGCACCGCATCTTGCACTGTCGTCTTTTGCAATACTTGTGACCTTTCCTTCTCCAGCGGTAGTACCCCATACGTTTCCACTCAACATTGCCAGCATAACAGAAGTGGTCAAATAATTTTCCATATAAAGATTATTTCTCATAATGTTGTGTTCAATGCCGCTTTCTCTCAGCATTTTCTCTGTGGCTCTATGGTCTGGCAGCACATACTGGTTATAGCCTTCTCTATCTGCGCCAAAAAAGGATGTATAAGTAATATGTTTCACACCGGCTTTTTTGCATGCCTCAATGACTTTTCTATGCTGTTCCACTCTTTTGGGTCCATTGATAATGCTGGAAATAAAGAATAGTCTGTCTGCTCCCTCAAAAGCCTTTGTCATTTGTTCCACATCATCATAATTGGCTTCTTTTACAGTTACTCCTTTTCCTCCCAAGCAGTTTTCTTTTCCATAGGCACTCTGGCAAGATTCGGACATGTAAAAATCAAATCTGTTCCTGCAACTGCTTCCAACATATTGTTTGCCACTCTGCCTGCCAGTTTGCCATCTGCACCTGTAACCAAATATTTCATAAATATTCCTCCTTTTTAAGTCGCTTGCGACCTATTAATGTAAATTTTTTTATTTGATGTTTTTGGTTAATTTTTTTATCACGCCGGAAAGAGATTCGATTTCATCCATAGACAGCCCTGCAAAGATACGTTCTGTAATTTTGCCGATCTTCTCCTCAATAGCAGTTGTCATTGCCGAACTTTTATCTGTAAGAACAATTTTTTTATAGCGTCTGTCACTTTCCAAAGGTTCTGTCATAATCAGTTTTTTCTCTTCCAGACGATTTAAAATACTGCTTACCGTTGGATGTGTCAAACCCAAACTATGTTCAATGTTTTTCTGGCATATTTCCTGTGTACGGTTCATGTTCAAATAACCAATCACATATGCCTGCATATATGTAATATCCAGTTCAGCTAACTCCTGATTCAGCACTCTTTCAATGGCTGTGTTCAGAATCTTAAATTCGATGATATCCATATCATGACCCCCTAATCCGTCGCTTACGACATATCTTAGCTGAATTTTTGTCATTTGTCAAGAACATATAAAAAACCGGCACAGAAAATACTTCTTGTGCCGTTTTACTACATAGTCTGCAATTGCTGCAAAAATAAATCATCCAATTCCTGCCAATCAACCAGTTTTGTTTCTTCCAAAGATTTTAAAATATTTTGGATATCTGCAATGGAATCTTCCAGATATGTATTGATTTTATCCACTTTCGCAGTCATTTTGACTTCCGGTGAATTTTGTTTTAAATCCAGAAGCCTGTTCACATCTGCCAGCAATGTATCTGGAAGTTCTGCCTCCATCAGTTCTGAAAAAAGCATGGGAGGCGGTGTTTTCTTCTCCAGAATCCATCGACATGCCAATACAGGTCTAAGTACATAAAAATATTTTTTGACTTTGACCATGTCTCCTTCCAGATACTCTCGTCTGTTTTTCTCTGCCATATGGATGTAATGATAAAGACTTCTCTTTGTGGAAAAGTAATTTCCCATCATGGTTCTGAACGTTTCTGCAAAAGGTGTTTCCATGTATACAATGGGTGAAGAAAACCATTCAAACAGCGTAGGATTCGATTTTCGGAAAAGCCGCAATGTTTTCTGTAAATCCCATCCATTGATATCTAAAACGTCATCCAAGGGCAATTCAATGACATCCCGCGTTTTTTCTAAACGCAAATAGTCCTCTTTCTGACGAATATAAATGAACCGTACATCATAGTCGCTGTCAGTAGAAGGAAATCCCCATGCGCGGCTGCCGGATTCCACTGCAAGAAGGATGCGAACATGTTCATTTTTCTCAATTTCACGGAGTTTTCTGACAATCGTCTGTTCCATCGGTTTCCTCCTTCTTTTTCATCCAAGGTGCGTCTTCATTGGATGCTTTGAAATTATAAATGGGCTTCATCACATCCATGACTTCCACTGTTTCGCCGATGACATCCAGAATATCTTCCAATGATTTGTAAGCCATAGGCGCTTCGTCCAGTGTGTCCTCGTTAACAGAAGTTGTGTAAATCCCTGCCATGGCTTCCTTGTAAGATTCCATATTCAGAGTTTCTCTTGCTTTTGCTCTGGACATGACACGCCCTGCTCCATGGGGCGCAGAATCATTCCATTCTGGATTGCCTTTTCCCACTGCAATGATAGAACCATCCCGCATATTGATGGGAATGAGAACCTTTTCTCCAGCGTGAGCCGCAATGGCACCTTTGCGGAGAATCATTTCATCCATATCAATATAGTTATGAATGGTATGGAAAGATTCCACAGCAGTCATACCCGTTCTCTCCAGAATGATTTCTGCCATTCTTTCCCTGTTCCTCTTTGCAAAACGCTGGCAGATTTCTACGTCATACAAATAATCATCCAGGAATGTTCCATAAAGCCAGCAAATATCTTCTGGAACCAAAAGTTCCTGCGTTTCATAATTGTTTTTCAATTCTTTCAAAGCATCCTGAATCTCTGCTCGTCTGCCTTCTGCCTTGTATGTACGAATGATTTCTTCTCTTTGACGGAAATAATCCTCTTTTCCCATATGCAGGTCAATGGCAAGCTGCTGATATACTTCAGCCACCTGTTTTCCCAGATTGCGGCTGCCGGAATGAATCACCAGATAGCAAGTTCCGTCTGCTGCCTGATCGACTTCGTGAGGTAGGCTATCGGCGCCTTGGTAGATTACTCTATTAGGTTTCCAATAACCCCCTCCCGAACCGTGCTTACATGTCTCCATGTACACGGCTCTCCATTTACTCAATCTTATAGATGTGGGTGGGCTATTTTGTTATGACACTCATGGCACAATACTAATGTTTTCCTGTTACGTTCAATCATTAATTTTTCCCAGAATGTTTTTCCTTTGAGGTCTTTTAGCATTTTGACATGATGTACTTCACAGTGGTCATCATGTTTTCCACACCATTCACAAACATTAGCATTAATTCTTTGTTCAAGTTCTGTTCTACCCATGTACATCATTATATTGGTGATAGGGTCTGGGTCGCCTTTGAATGGAATTTTCTTCCGTCGAAAACCATCTCTGTAGAAATAACAGATTCTTTCTCCATTTTGGGTTTGATATTTAACTCCCCAGTATTTATCAATACGTAGTTTTTTAATCATCTTGCGTACACTACTTTTATGTTTGGCAGCCAATGTTTTAAGACAACTATATTCTGCTACATATCGATATTGCCACATTTTATGCGTGACATTTTCTGCTAATTGATAATAATTATACAGCCCTCTAATTTCAGCATTGTAGATGCTTACAATTTCGAGTTCACTCAAGTTTATGAGTAAAGGTCTTGCATTCATTTTCCACTTGTTTGCGTTTATATCCATGACCATATTTTTTTCATTGATTGCCTTGATAATTACATCTTTAGGCATAAACAGACGAATATTTCGCCTTGCACTACGACATTGTGTTTTTCCTACTTGATATGTTCGTTCATTGCCACCAATGGTAATTTCATAGCCAAGGAATTTCGCATAATCACTACTGTTGGTAATCAGTGTTTTGTCAATTGAGAGTTCTAATTTCAATTCTTTTTGCATAAAATCGTGGATTTGCTCCTTGATTTGTTTGCAATCTTTTTTACTACCATTCACACCGATTAGAAAATCATCTGCATATCTGACATATTTTAGACTTTTATATCCATTGTGGTCGCTGATATGTGGAGTTGTCATCATTTCTTTACGTAGCTGTTTATATTCTGATAGCAAACCCTCCTTGTCATCATCCTCACACTTGTCCATTTGCTTTCTGACTTTACTAAGCCTGTATTCCAGATTTCGATATTGGGGATTTCTCTGTTGTTGCTTTGGATTTCCATTATCGAATTCCTTTTTCAGCTTTTCCATAAACAGGTCGAACTCATTGAGATAGATATTTGCTAAAATAGGGCTAATGATGCCCCCTTGTGGTGTCCCACTATAGGTTTTGTTGAATTTAAAATCCTCAACATAACCAGCTCGCAGAAATTTCCACATTAGGCGAATAAACTTTTCGTCTACAATTTTCTTTCTCAGAATTCCAATAAGCACATGGTGGTCAATATTATCAAAGAACCCCTTAATATCTCCCTCGATAAACCAATTTACTCCTGTAAAAGTTTTATTTATGACCGTGAGAGCTGTATGGCAACTTCTATTAGGTCTAAATCCGTGAGAAGTATTGGTAAATGAGGGTTCGTAGATTGCTTCCATTATCATTCGACAAGCCTCTTGTACAAGTCTATCTGTGAAGCTGGGTATTCCCAGGGGGCGCTTTGTACCATTTTTCTTAGGGATGTAGGTTCTTTTTGATGGGTTTGGCTGATAGCTTTCATCTCTAATAGTAGCAATAATTTTTTCTACTTTATCTTTGCTGAAACCATCAGCATTTTTTTCATCAACTCCACTCGTGGAACTACCTTTATTGCTGTAAATATTACTGTAGGCTTTTACATAGATATCTGGATTATACAGAATTCTATAGAGCCTATTGAACTTGAACTCAGGCTTTTCTGCCTGTTTTGCGAGATTGTTCAAAATAACTTCTGAATTTTGCATAAAGCATTTCGCTCCTTTCTTTTGTTATATGAACAGAGTAAACTGCAACCCTTCGCCTTGTAACGGTCTTTCTCCGTCTCTAACTACTACGGTTGCTCCGTTACCATGCAGGATATTCAGAGTCTATGCTCATAGCCTCATGAAAGGCATTCCTGTTTAGGTAATCCCCAGTTAGTACGATAGCCATAGGGTATTCGTTGTCGGATTTGTCTTTAGCGCTTTCCTTGTATCTACAAGTGTATTTCTCTTATGCGAAAACCAGCATTCTGACTTCATCGATATCAGTTTGCCATACCATTGGAATTTATAGTTGTCCTTTGGCAAAGAGAAACAACAGGTTTCAGTTGGTTTCCTGTTGGTGAACCATAGCACTACTTGCGTTCGACATTCAAACAGAACAGTCTTAATCCTCATACGAATGTTATGTCTCGATACTCAGTCGCGGTTTTCCAACTAACCGACTTGTACCTTTCCGACCATGCTACACTCCCTGTTCACTTTCGATTCCAGATAAGGTCGGTGACATCATCCCAGTTTTCTTGAGATGTCGTGTCCTATTACGCAATGACTACCGCCCATCTTGGGCGCAAGATAAAATGGTTTCCGCCGCCTAATGTTCCCAGAGAGCGTTCCAGTCTTTTTGCATCCCGCAAAGAGCGATAACAACGCAGTTTTGTCAGGTTAAACCGTTCCATTCTGCCTTCCCACACGTTTCTGCCAGAAGGAATATAATGACAGGCTTCATCCAGTTTCGCAAAGTCCACTTCTTTTTCCGCTAGTTTTACGGTATACATCCCACATCCAATATCTACCCCTACAATATTGGGGCATGCCTTGTCTTTGACTGTCATGGTTGTACCAACGGTACAGCCCTTTCCTGCATGAACGTCAGGCATAATTCTGATTTTGCTGCCTTCGGTCAGACCATAGTCGCACATCCGGCGAATCTGTTCAATGGCAACATCCTCAATGACTTTCGCATAACAAATAGCTGTATTTACTTTTCCTTTGATTTCTAACATACTGCTTCCCTCCTTTTGAAGCTATGCTGCAATGGGCGCATAACGCTCACTCTGCAGCACTTCCATCATAAATGTATAAGGTGAGAGATTTCCCCTTGCTACCATAGAAAATATCCTTGGTGTCGCGCCGGAAACCAATACAACTCCCTGTTCATTTTTGGTTACGGGCTGCTGGCGGTTTCTGCTGGCTACATTCCAAAAGACAACTTCCGGCAAGCGGTATCCTTTTTCCTTGTATCTTCTCTTGGCGTTTTTGAAAACCGTTTTAGAAGCCTTATTGACACAGGCATTAAATTCCATATCTGAAATAATAATCAGTTTTGCAGGCAATTCTTCCTGGGGAACCTGATTTTTCACCGCTGCCCGCAGAATCAGATCAAAAACTGCTTCCAGATTGGTATCCGCAATTTCTTCAAATGTTGTTAGATATTGCAGTTTGTCAACAAAGGTTTCCCCTTTGATTTCAATCAGCTGCGGTCTTTCAGAAAACTCAATAAAATGATTGCGGAAAACCCCTTTATTCCGTTCTGCGAAGTAAAGTCCCAAGGACAGTGCCACTGCCGCAGGAATGGGGTTTCTACCGCAATACATAGACCCGGAAGTATCAATGACAGCAAGGGCATTTTCTTCTCCGCCAAAATCTGGCAAAGCAGCCCATGTCGCATTCAGCGATGCCTTTTCTTCCGAAAAAGTGCTATTCCATCTTGTATTCAGATAAGATTCAACCAACTCATAGGGTGCCACATGATCTGCATGGAGCTTTGCATCTCCAGTACTTGCTTTGGAGAGAAAAGCTTGATATCTTTCCCTGTCGTTCCGCCAGAAAGCCATTTTGTATTTGAACAGCGCTTTACAGGGCTGCTGTTCATAATCGAAGGTATAATCTTTTTCACGCAAGTGATTCTCAATGATATGTATTTTGGCTCTAAGTGCTGTCAAAGCTTTTCTGTAAGCTGCGTCGTTCATGCCAAAGGCTCTGGCAACCTTTTTAGCCTGATATACAGTTTCCTGATTGGATGCATTGACAGAAGGCAGCCATTTTCCCAAGAGAGAAACAGATTCTCCTTCTACGAGTTTCTTCATATCCGCTTCAAACTGTTTCCGCAGATAAATCAACATCTCTTTTTCACAGGGCGTATCCATCAATGCCAACAGGTCATCGAAGCGTCCATATTCCGCTACATAAGCCAGATTTTTCTGAACAGATGCAGGTTTATTTTCGGCCAGCCAGCCAAGAATTGTCCGAAACACTTTTCTTTCGCCTAATCCGCCCCGAATATCTCTTGCAAAGAAAAGAAGTTTCATGGCTAAATCCGCATCTTCTGTATACGCCTGCACAAAACGTGCAATGATTTCTTTTTCACTTTGTCCGCGCAGTGCTCCAATGGTGGCAAACAAATCCAGACATTTAGATCCTGTAGAAACATATGCAGCTGCGCCATTTTCTGTTGTGGTCATATTGGCTTCCTGTTTCATGTATTTTAACATCATGATCCTCCTTTTCTTTATTATCACAAGGCACCATATAAAGCGGGGTCAGCCCGCATTAATGGTCTAAAACCATCGAATGTGAAGTAATGTCAAATAAAAATTGCTGTTGGTGCCTTTTTCAATTTTCACAAGGCGCATCTTTTACAGATTTACATCTGCCTGCACCGAAGGTTTCTAGCCTTCTACAGTCCGATTGCTGTCTACGCCTTTTTCATTTTTACAAGGCGCAAATTTCGCAGATTTCCATCTGCCGTTGTTGAAGGGTTGATTCGTCAACAGTCTGCATTGGGTTTGCTGTATGCGCCTTTCATTCAGAGAATCATTTCCTTGTACTGATATGTATCTCCTTTGGATTTGTTTCTCTGTTTGTATCTTTATTCTACCTGTTATTTCCAATCTCATCACGGAAAAAAAGTTGCGAACATCAAAGTCCGCAACTTTTTTGATTCAGTAATCTCTGTTTTATTAAATTCACAAAATGCTGTGGTGCCGTTACTTTTATCAATGGTCCAAAGGAAAGAATACGAATGACCATCTCCGTTTCATCCTCTTTGTCATAAACAACCGTAATACGGTAATGCTTATCATCCAGCTTTTCTGCCTCTTTTTCACAATGGGCAAAATGAAGCAGCACCCTTTCCAGCGCCTTTCTTTGGTCAAAGAGTTCAAAAACTACTTTACGTTGTTGCTCTGATTTTCTCGTCAGATGCCTTGCCATCCCATCCTGACATCTTTCACAGCTTATAATTCTCCCTAAATTGATAGTACTTCCGTAACGGTCAGAAGAACCGATCAACCGAAATTTATCGTCCTTTTCCGAATATTCCAGACACTTGGGCATGACATTCATCTGCAATGGATTACCTCTGCGGTTTTGCAGTGTAATCTTCAGCGGATACTGCTGTTTGATGGCATCCAGAATGATGCGAAAATTCCGAATATATGCTTCATCTGTGTAATCATCGCCATCTGCATATCGGTCAAACACAAGAATATCCTCTGGCAAAAAAAGCGGTTCCACGTCTGGAAAGTCAAAAATATCATCACCAAACAACCGCATGCGAGGATCGTTGGCAATGGCTTTCAGCCACCGTTTCTCCAAAAGAGTCAGCGGCATAGCAGGCTCTTTATGCAGAGGTGTTGTGCCATCTGGCGTAATGAGCTGCCACCTTTGCTCCTCGATAGCAGGCAAAATATGCAGCAGGCTTTCCCCAAAAGCATATTTCCCTACAATGTGCTGCATTTCTTTTGCTTCCAACGGATGATCTGTTGCCGCTTTCAGGATAGCTGCCATCGTTTGGTAATATATACTGTATAATTCACTGAATATCATGTTCATCACCATCTTCCAAACCATAAAGGGCATACATTGCATACATATCTTCCCGAAACTTTTCTTCCAGTTTTTCATTGGAAATATGAATTTCTGTAATGCGGCAAATAAATGTCCGAATCCATGGAATCAGTTCACTGGCATCATATACATCCGCCGTAAACCTGCATGTATTTTCGTCCAGATGTTCTACGGTTCCGCAACGTTTTTCCCGTTCCAGCCGCTTGGGAATGTGCTGTTCCCCTTTCCCATAACGAATGGTAAATTCCACATGCTCCATACGATTTCCCCATCTGCTTTGTGTGCTGACACCCCACATATTTTTCTGCATTTCTTCCAGCTTCTGTCGCATATGGTCAAAACGTTCACTGACCTCTCCCATTTTTACAGATACAATATGATCTGTCCGAAAGGACAAAATTCGCCTGAACCTTGGAGAATATGCAATGAGGTATTGTCTGCCGCTTTGCGCACTGACCATGACGCGAAGAGGTACTACATGGGATTCTGAGGAGCGTTCCTTATGGCGATTACATGTTTCCAGAAGAATGCTTCGTTTTTCCCGTATTGCCATAAAAACAGTACACAGAATTTCACTGTCTACAGCACCAGTAATATAATGATGTTTAAAGGAAAAATGGTCATTTTGTTTCTTTGTCTGGTCCAGCAAAAAGGAGCCAATAACGCCGCAAGGCGCAACTTCGGAGAAAAAGTCCAGAATATCTCCATCCAAATCATACTTTGACATGGTCCAGCGATAATACATGGTTTTCCCTTGCTTCTCGCCTGATACAATGCCTTCTGAAATATATTCTTTCAGCTTTTTTCGTACAGTAGAAACGTCAAAAGTTTTCGATTCCTGAAAAGCGGAAAGATATGTATCAATCTGGTCCATGATTTCCGTCAGAGAAAGAGCATCATCAGTAGAAGCAAAAATATCCATCAATATAAAATGCAGCGTAATATCTCCATCGGTGAAACTTTTTGTTTTCCATGCGGTGTAGAGAGGGTTGTGCTGTACAGCCCTACTATCAATGGAAATAAAAACATTCTTCCCCTCTGCGTTCTGGCGGAATCGCATATAATCTCCCAGCCAACTTTCCAATCTCCTGCGCTCATCATCATAGGAACGCGCGCTTTTTCTCGTATATTCTTCTCGGCTTTTAAAGCCATAGACATAAAACTCCCGCATATACTCACGGATGCGGTTAAAATTTTTCACCAGTTCACTGTATGCCATGGCTTCCCCTCCTTTGCCCCATTTGTTCTTTTTTGATTGCCACTCTATTTTTTATTCTACCAAAAAAACAAAAAGAAAGATATGCGAAATTCTAAATGAAAATCACATATCTTTCTATATTTTTATCCTAGCTCACAAATTATGAAAAGTCACTTTTATGTTTGATTTTACAACAATTCTGTATTTTCCAACTGATAAACTTTCATGTCATGGGAATATACAATCTGCGCCAATGTGTTTTCTGCTTCTTCCACATCCAATTCCGCTTTTGTCACATCCAACGCTGTATTTCTGCCCAATGAATAATTCAGTTCTGCCAGTTCCAGATTGGATTTTGCTGTTTCCAGATTCCGCTGGGCTGTTTCATACTGGTTTTCCAGTTCCTGCACCTCATTATAAGCATTCTGAATTGCCAGTTCTTTATCTTCTTTGGCTGTTTTCAAAGTGCTTTTTGCTTCTTCATAGGAATACTTGTTGGAAGCAGACTGAGAATTTGTACTGGACATGGACATATAGTTTTTGTTGAATTCAGCATCGTCCACATTCTGTTCCAACTGTTTGATGGTATAGTCTGTATTCAGCTTATTTTGGATATACTGTGTCATACTCTGCCCCATTTCATAGGGAGTGTATTCTATATCATATACCAATTCATATTCTGTATCATCGCTGATACCCAGCAGCTGATTGAAGGAGCGATATTCTTCCTCGATGGTTCTTTCCAGTGTTTCCACATTGTCCACTGCTGTCTTATAATCTGTTTCCAGTGTACGCAGATCATAATCACTGATAAGCCCCATTTTATTTTTTGTCTGTCCCTGCAAATACTGTGTTTTCTTCACCTCTGCCTCTTTTTTCGCAACTTCCAGAGAGCTTTCGTCACTTAAGATAGAAGTAAAGTAACTTTTTACAGTAGATTCCAATGTCAGCTTTGTGATTTCTTCTGTATAACGATTCTGCGTCATACTGCTGCTGATAGATTGAATCTGAGAATAGATGCTGTAAACATCATCATCCACCCACTGCTGATAGCTGACAGTAGGCACTGAGAAAGAATCGGTGATATCCCAGATATCTTCCTTCAAATCCTGCAGATATTCTGCCTTTTCTGCCACATTATCCAGATCAGAGCTGTTATCCTCTGCCAGTTCCAGCGCTTCTTCATATGTCAGCTGCCAAACGCCGCTTTCTTCTGTACTTACAGTACCTTCTTCGGAAGTGCTTTCTGCTGCAGTTTCTGTACTGGTTTCTGCTGCAAAAGCAGTCGTTGCAGTTGGCATCATCATCGTCAACGTCAGCAGCAACGCCAATTTATACTTCATAAAAAACCTCCTTTCTTTAGCAGCATTCCTGTTCAATTTCATAAGGATTTGCCTTCTTAGTAAATTTCATCTTATTACGGAATGCCTGCACAAAACGATCCAAAATCATGTACAGCAAAGGAACGACTACCAATGTCAGGAATGTAGATGCCGCCAGACCGCCGGCAATGACAAGACCCATGCCCTTCAGTGTTTCACTGTTGGTACCATTGGAGAAAATCATAGGGAACTGCCCCAAAATTGTCGTCAATGCTGTCATCAGGATAGGTCGTAATCTGGTAGGACACGCAGTCAAAATGGCATCTACCAGAGAATAACCATCTCTGTTTCGCAAAATGTCAATATAGTCAATCAATACAATACCATTGTTTACAACGATACCTACTAGCACCAGACAACCGATCAAAGCCATCATGCTCAGAGGTTCTCCTGTAATGAACAACAGGAAGATTGCCCCTGTAAATGCCAGAGGAATGGTAAACATGATGATAAAAGGATTTACAAAAGATTCGAACTGTGCTGCCATGACCATGTAAACCAGCGCGATTGCCAGTACAATGACCAGACCCAAAGAGGAGAATGTATCATTCATCATCTCATTGGTACCGCCCAGCTTCACACTGTAGCCATCAGGTACAGTCATCTGGTCGATGATTGCCTGAATATCGTTGCCAACACTGCCGCTGTCACGACCATATACATCACAGGAAATGGTTACATATCTGCTCTGGTCATCTCTGGAAATGGAAGATGGTACATTTTCCATAGTGATTTCAGCAACAGAGGACAAAGGAATCACCTTACCGTCACCTGTCATAATAGACAGATCATTGATATCACTCAATGTTGACATACTGTCATCAGGGAATACGATACGAATATCCATTTCTGTACCGTCTGCTTTCAATGTGGTTGCTGTAAAGCCAGAAACGGTATTTCTTACCTGACTTGCAATATCAGAGCCTGTCAAACCATACTGTCTTGCACGTTCTTTATCAATTTTCAATGCAACTTCTGTATCCTGATCTTCCAGAGAGCTGCTTACCTGACGCACACCTTCCACCTGTTCCATCTGGGATGCAATTTGGTCACTGATTTCCTGCAGTTTATCCATATCATCACCATAGATTTCTACAGATACACCACCGCCCATCATAGAGCCCATACTGGAACTGGAGGAAACGCTGATTTCTGCACCAGCGATGTTCTTCACAGAATTACGTACTTCTTCTACAATTTCATCTGTACTGCGGTCACGTTCGTTTTTGTCAACCAATACACAGCTGATGCTGCTTTCTTCAGAACTGCCCATGATGGAACCGGAAGAACCAGACATCGTAACGCTCATGGATACCATTTCAGGAATCTGTTCCAGAATTTCTTCCACCTGCAGGGACAATGCATCCACTGTATCCAGATTGCTGCCCTTTGGTGCTTTCACGGTTACAGAAAAAGTACCTTCGTCAGAGAATGGCATCAATTCCATACCAACGGATGGAAGCATACACAAAGAAGCGAGGAATACCAGCAGCACACAGGAAAGTGTTCTCTTCTTGTGCCAAACTGCCCATCTCAAAAATCTGCCATACAATTCGCTCAGTTTTTTCATACCGATATCGAACATATTCAGCATCTTATTGATGAAGTCCAGTTTTTTCGGTGCTTTATTTCGATGTACATTATTTACATAGTTCCCTGCCAGCATAGGTACCACTGTCATAGCAGAGATCAAAGACATTGCCAGAGAGAATACAATGGCAAGAGCCAAGTCTGTCATCATCTGCATCATCATACCTGATACGAAAACGAAAGGAATGAATACAACAATGGTTGTCAATGTAGATGCGATCAAGGAAGAACGCACTTCTCTGCCGGCACGATAGGTTCCTTTTACCTTGCCGTAGCCAAGAGTGGTACGATAACGGTAAATGTTTTCCAACATAACGACCGAGTTATCTACCAGCATACCAACACCAACAGACAAACCACCCAGAGAGATCATATTCAGTGTGGTGCCGGAGAAATACAAAAATACGAATGTACCAATAATGGAAATTGGCATGGAAACGGCAATAACGCCTGTCAAACCAATATTTTTCAGGAAAACAAACATAACCAGAACGGAAAGAATGGCACCTGTAAAAATATTAGAAACAACGTTCATAACGGAATCTTCAATGGTACTGCCAGATTCACTTACCACTTCAATGGTCATATCAGGATATTCCGCATTGAGTTTTTCCACTTCATCCAAAATATTATTTACAGCTGTTACGGTATTACCGTCACTGGACTGTGTAACAGAAAGTGTGACGCATGATTCTCCATTATAACGGCTGATAGATGTAATTTCTTTTTGTGTTTCTGTAACGGTAGCAATATCACCCAAACGCATGACTGTACCATCTGCAATCTGAATTGGTGTATTTTTAACATCTTCAATGCTTTCCATCTGCAGTTTTGTACTGATGGTCATGCTCTTTTCGCCATAAGAGATGCTGCCGCCAGACTGGTTGCTGTTTTCTGCGGAAAGGGTCTGCCCGATGGAAGTCATGGTCAGCCCCAGACCTTCCAGTCGTTCTGGATCGATCTCGATCAGGATTTCCTGTTCTGTACCACCCATGATGTCTACAGAAGCAACGCCTTCCTGACGTTCCAGACGTGGTTCGATATCATCCTCTGCAAATGATTTCAATTCATCAGATGTCATATCATCGCCGGAAACAACAATTGTTGCAATAGGCATGGAATTCATATCCATTTTCATGATATTAGGAGAATCACAGCCATCAGGCAAAGTCGCTTCTACCATGCTCAATTTATCACGCAGGTCTGTAATGGCTGTATCCAGATTGGTTCCATAATTAAATTCAATGGAAACCATAGAGCTGCCTTCTGATGATGTGGAAGAAATGGATTCTACATTTTCTACATTGGCAACGGCACTTTCGATTTTTTCTGTAACCAGATTTTCTACCTCTTCCGGTCCAGCGTCTTCGTAGGTCGTCATAATCATGACCATAGACATTTCCGTTTCAGGCGTCAATTCCATTTCCATTTTTGTAATGGAAACTGCACCCAGAATGATAATGATGAACATAACCATCATGATCGCAACGGGACGTTTGATGGAAATCTTCGTAATATCCAAACATATCAACTCCTTTGTTTTAGAAATCCGCAGAAGAATTTATCATTCCTGCTCTGTTTCTTCTGCGGTAGATTCCTGTTTTGTTGTCCCGTTTGTAATATTTACAGTGTTGCCATCTGACAAGAAGTCCTGACCTTTGGTAACAACTGTATCACCAATGCTCAAACCACTGGTAATTTCGATGTATGTATCATTTTCCAGCCCTGTTTCTACAGTTGTTTTATGGGCAATGTTATTTTCGTCTACTACAAATTTGTCTATTTTTAGAAACGAAAAAAGGCAGTGAGATTTTGTGAACAGGTCCAGTAAAAACGGACAATGACAAAAAGCCCCCTTATGTAGGATAATAGAACTACATAAGGGGGTCTCGCTATGTCCGGAAAAAAAGGAATGAAAAAGTATCCAGCGGGGATACGAGAGGAAGTTGTATCACGAATCAGAGCAGGAGAAAGTCAGCGTGCTTTAAGTCAAGAGTATGGGATTAGTCGATGGGCAATTCACTGCTGGCTAAAAGAATCTGTCCTTCCAAAGACACGAGGGCGCAAACCTGCAAAAACACTGGCAGAATACAAGTATGAGAACAAACGACTAAAGATGGAAAA
>NZ_FRAH01000023.1 GCF_900142265.1 Anaerotignum lactatifermentans DSM 14214
GGATATTTTGTAGATACAGTAGGCAGATATGAAACGGCAATAAAAGAATACATCAAAAATCAGCTGGAAGATGATATTATGAATGATCAAATAAGTTTAAAGGAATTTACAGACCCGTTCACGGGTGAGCCGGTGAAATAAGGCATAAAAAGTGCCCCCGAGTAGGGGGCAGCCAGAGTTAAAAGTGTGGTTGCCAGACTATTCAATGCCCCCTTTAGGGGGCTACCACAAGAGATAGACCCTTATAGGGTCTGATCAAACCACCCGTTCAACGGGTGGTTTTGATTAAGCCCTTATAGGGCTAGTGCAAACCACGTCTTTTAGGCGTGGTTATGATTTCCGTATGTTTTGTGGGCATGATAAAATCATTGTATTACAGGGGCGGTTATGGTAGAATCAATGTGCAGTATATGATTTTTCATAACATATCGAACCCATGGGTTCCTGACACCAAAAAGAAATTTGCGGCGGAAGGTACAGTATGGAAATACAGGGCAGCTATGCCCTTTTTCCCGTACCTTTCGTGGTACGGTTTTTCTTTTATCAAACCAATAGGAGGTATGGAAATATGGAAACAAAAAATGAAGAAAGCAGAATTGCGGTCATTGGCATCGTTGTGGAACAGGAAGCGTCTGTAGATGTGCTCAACGAAACACTCCACGAATACCGGGAATACATCATCGGCAGAATGGGCATTCCTTATCGTGAGAAAAAAGTGAACATTATCAGCATTGCCATTGATGCTCCTCAGGATGTGATTTCCGCTTTGTCCGGCAAAATCGGCAACCTGCCTGGCATCCAGTCCAAGACTGTATATTCTGGCGTGAAGGCATGAGTTTTGCGGCAAATTTAGCCGAAAAACTGGTCACGGAACACGATCTTTCGGAAGAAGAACTGCTCTATCTTTTGGAACATCGGCAGGAAGTGGCGCCTTATGTGCAGGAAGAAGCCCAAAAACTTTGTCAGGAGGTTTTTGGCAAAGAAATCTATATCCGTGGATTGATGGAAATTTCCAACATCTGCAAAAATGATTGCTATTATTGCGGTATCCGCAAAAGCAACCGAAAGGCGGAGAGATACCGTCTGACGGAAGAAGAAATTCTGGAGGCGTGCCGTGCTGGTTATGCCTTGGGATTTCGTACATTTGTGCTCCAAGGCGGCGAGGATATGTGGTATGACGATGAACGTCTGTGCCATTTGGTATCTGCCATCCGAAAAAATCATCCCGACTGCGCCATCACCCTTTCTGTAGGGGAACGCAGTCGGGAAAGCTATGAAAAGCTCTTTGCCGCTGGTGCCAATCGGTATCTGCTGCGCCATGAAACAGCAACAGTATCCCATTATGCCATGCTCCATCCATCTGATATGGACTTTGCAAACCGTATGCGGTGTTTGCGGGATTTGAAGGAAATTGGCTATCAGGTGGGCTGTGGCTTTATGGTAGGCTCACCCCATCAGACATTGGAGCATCTGGTGAAAGACCTTCGGTTTTTGAAGGAATTTCAACCCCATATGGTAGGCATTGGTCCTTTTCTTTCTCAGAAGGATACGCCTTTTGCCCAATATGAAAACGGTTCGGGAGAGCTGACGTTGTTTTTGCTTGCTGTCATACGTCTGCTTTTGCCGAAGGTGCTGCTGCCCTCTACAACGGCATTGCGGACGCTTTTGCCGACGGGAAAGGAATGGGGCATTGTCTGTGGTGCAAATGTCATTATGCCAAACCTTTCACCCATGGAAGCTCGGAAAAAGTATACCCTTTATGACAACAAGCGTATCATGGGGACGGAAGCGGCAGAGCAGATTGAATGGCTGAAAAAAGAACTGGCGGATATGGGCTATACCGTTGCCATATCCAGAGGTGACAGCCCCATGATGAAAAAACAAAATCACTGACAGGAAAGAGAAATCTGACCTAGAAGAAAGGAAGAAAAGAATATGTATGATCCCAAATCAATGAAAGCGGAGGAATTTATCTCCCACGAAGAAATTCTGGACACTTTGGCTTATGCCCAGGAAAACAAGAACAATGAAAAACTCATCGACACAATTTTGGAAAAGGCAAAACTGCGCAAAGGTCTTACCCACAGAGAAGCTTCTGTACTGCTGGCATGTGAAATGCCCGATAAAATCCAGCAGATTTACACTTTGGCAGAACAGTTGAAAAAAGATTTTTATGGCAATCGTATTGTCATGTTTGCGCCTTTGTATTTGTCCAATTACTGTATCAATGGCTGTGTGTACTGCCCTTATCATGCCAAAAATAAACACATTGCTCGGAAAAAACTGACACAAGAAGAAATCGTCAAAGAAGTTATGGCTTTGCAGGATATGGGGCATAAGCGTTTGGCCCTGGAAGCAGGGGAAGACCCAGTTAACAACCCCATTGAATATATCTTAGAATGTATCAAGACCATCTATTCCATTCAGCATAAAAATGGTGCTATCCGTCGTGTGAATGTGAACGTTGCGGCAACTACTGTGGAAGAATATCGGATGCTGAAAGAAGCAGGCATCGGTACATACATCTTGTTCCAGGAAACTTATCATAAGGAAAGTTATGAACAGCTTCATCCCACAGGTCCGAAACATAACTACGCTTATCACACTGAAGCCATGGACAGAGCCATGGAGGGCGGCATTGACGATGTAGGTCTGGGGGTATTGTTCGGTCTGGAACGGTATGCTTATGAATTTGCGGGACTTTTGATGCATGCGGAACATTTGGAAGCCGTACATGGTGTGGGTCCTCATACCATCAGCGTGCCTCGTGTGAAACGTGCTGACGACATCGACCCCGATGCTTTTGACAATGGCATTGATGATGAAATTTTTGCGAAAATCATTGCATGTATCCGCATTGCGGTGCCTTATACAGGCATGATTATTTCCACAAGAGAAAGCAAGGAAGTCCGGGAACGGGCACTGCATCTGGGCGTTTCTCAGATCAGCGGCGGCTCTCGTACCAGCGTAGGCGGTTACTGTGAAGAAGAACCAGAAGATGAAAATTCGGAACAGTTTGATGTGAGCGACAAACGAACATTGGACGAAGTGGTGCATTGGCTTATGGATTTGGGCTATATTCCCAGTTTCTGTACCGCTTGTTATCGGGAAGGACGTACTGGCGACCGCTTCATGAGTTTGTGCAAAAGTGGGCAGATTCAGAACTGCTGTCATCCCAACGCCCTCATGACCCTGAAAGAATATCTGGAAGACTATGCTTCGCCGGATACAAAGAAAATCGGGGAAGCGCTGATTCAGAAAGAACTGGGGAATATTCCCAAAGAAAAAGTCAGAGAAATTACTGTGCATCATTTACAGGAAATCGAAAAAGGCAATCGGGATTTCCGATTCTAAAGGCAGGAGGTTTTTATGGGTTTACAGGATACACCATCTTCAGAACGGGTGCAAATCGGATTTTTTGGCTGCCGCAACGCAGGCAAATCCAGCTTAGTCAACGCGGTAACCAATCAGGAAATGGCGGTGGTTTCACCTGTGAAAGGCACCACCACAGACCCTGTGACAAAAGCCATGGAACTGCTGCCCCTTGGTCCTGTTCTCATCATTGATACCCCTGGTATTGATGACGAAGGTGGACTGGGAGAGCAGCGTGTGAAACGGACAAAGCAGATTCTCAATCGCATTGACTGTGCTGTTCTGGTGGTAGATAGTGTGGCAGGGAAAACGAAAGCCGATGAAGAACTTTTGAACTTATTTCAGGAAAAACAGATTCCTTTCCTCATTGCTTATAACAAAAGCGACCTGCAACTGCCCATTTTATCGGGAAAAAATGATGTGGCAGTCAGTGCCCTTCTGAAAACAGGCATTGAAGAACTGAAAGAACGCATTGCCGCATTGGGCAAAGAAAACCAGAAGGAACGAATGCTGGTAAAAGACTTGGTAAAGGCAGAAGATTTGGTGGTACTGGTGACTCCTATCGACAGCTCTGCCCCCAAAGGACGGCTCATTCTGCCTCAACAGCAGACCATTCGGGATTTGCTGGAGGCGGATGCCATTCCTGTGGTAACGAAAGAAAATACACTGAAAACCACATTGGAAAGTCTGGCAAAAAAGCCGGCCATGGTCATTACGGACAGTCAGGCATTTGCACAGGTCAGCAAGGATACGCCGTTGGATATTCCTTTGACATCCTTTTCCATTCTCATGGCACGATATAAAGGCTTTTTGGAAGGCGCTGTGCAGGGGGTGGCAGCCATCGAAACCTTGCAGGATAGGGAGAAAGTCCTGATTTGTGAGGGCTGCACCCATCACAGACAATGTGAGGATATCGGCACTGTGAAGATTCCTCGTTGGCTGCGGCAGCATACAGGAAAAGAATTGGAATTGGTGCATACTTCCGGTAAGGATTTTCCTGAGGATTTATCACCTTATCGTCTGGTGATTCATTGCGGTGGCTGCATGCTCAATGAACGGGAAGTGGCGTACCGCCAGAAATGTGCCGCTGACGCAGGGATTCCCTTTACCAATTATGGCATTGCCATTGCATATATGACAGGCATTTTGAAACGGAGTATCGAAATTTTTCCGAAGCTGTATACATTGATTTAATATAAAAAAGACCATAGGTTCCTATGGTCTTTTTGTATGTTCAAAGAGGAAAATGTCCGCTGCGGCGCAATGCCACCAAAATGCCTGGAATCAGGATCAATTGCAGTATGATACCGGGGATAGCTTCCAGTAAGGCGCCAGAAAGGAACATCTGCCAAGTGAAGGCGTTTTCACCAATACCCAGCAGCAGAACTTCCACAATGCCCCATACCACGCGTCCAAGAATCATGGCGGAAATCAGGGCGATGTAAAGAGAAGCTGTGGATTTTTGTTTGGAACGTCCATAAATCAGCCCTGCAATGAGTCCATAGGCTGCCAGCTCAAATGCCATGGCAATGGCAACGGGGAACATATGCGGCATGCCGAAAATCATGTTGCGGCAAATGGGCAGCAGAAAGCCTAAAAACAGCGCATATTGCCAGCCGCAGAGAAAGGCACAGAGAAAAACGGGAAAGTGCATGGGCAGCAGCATATTGCCGATCTGCGGGACTTGTCCTGTCAAAAAGGGCAGTACCAGTCCCAGAGCAAACAGCAGAGCGCTGACGGTCAGTTGTTTTGTGGATTGCTTCATAAAAACCTCCTGATTGTTTCTGTTAAAATTTCGATTTTTATCATATCACACTGTTTTGCAAGAAAACAGCTTTTTTTTCAAAACCATGTGGGGAAATGTATGTTTTGGAAAAATGGGGATAAACTGAGAAAGAAGGACTTGACAGAAAGGGGTTTTTACGGTATGAACTTGAGTGGTACAAGAACAGAACAAAATCTGCTTGCCGCATTCGCGGGGGAATCCATGGCTGCCAATAAATACGATTTTTACAGCAGTCAGGCGAAAAAAGAAGGCTATGAACAGATCGGCGCCATTTTTAAGGAAACAGCAGATAATGAACGGCAGCACGCCAAACAGATTTTCCGCTTTCTCAATGGCATTGGCACAACAGAAGCCAATCTGACCGCAGGCGTTGCGGGGGAACATGAGGAATGGACTTCCATTTATCAGGACATGAGTACCATCGCCAAAGATGAAGGTTATCCAGAAATCGCTATGTTTTTCCAGAATCTGGCGTCTGTAGAAAAAGAGCATGAGGCAAGATACGCCATGCTGCTGGAAAGAATCAAAAATGATCAGGTATTCAAAGATAACGCCAAGACAGTATGGGTATGCCGCAACTGCGGACACGTCCATGTTGGGGAAGTGCCGCCGGAAGCCTGCCCTGTCTGCAAACATCCCAAAGCATATTTTGAGCGGAAAGCGACCAATTATTGAGAGGGAAACCTCTCATTACATAGAAAAGAGGAACCAAATGGAATATCAGAATCAAATCAGAGAAGCTGTATTTTACAAACGCCCCAATCGTTTTCTGGCGGAAGTGGAACTGGATGGAAAAAGAGAACTGGTGCATGTGAAAAATACAGGGAGGTGCCGGGAATTATTGCAGGAAGGGGCAAGGGTATTTCTGGAGGAAAGCGGCAATGCAAACCGGAAAACAAAACATTCCCTTATTGCTGTCTACAAAGGGGATATGCTGGTGAATATGGATTCACAGGCACCCAATGCCGTGGCGGCAGAGGCTTTATCGGAAGGGAAGATACAGGAAATTGGCGAAGTGACATTTGTGAAACGGGAAGTGAAATTCGGTGGTTCCCGTTTCGACGTGTATTATGAAGCGGGAGAGCGGAAAGGCTTTCTGGAAGTGAAAGGGGTAACGCTGGAGGAAAATGGTGTTGCCATGTTTCCAGACGCTCCCACAGAGAGAGGCGCAAAACATTTGCTGGAACTGGCAGGAGCGGTGGAAAAAGGCTACGAGAGTGCGGTGCTGTTTCTGGTGCAGATGAAAGGCGTTTCCGTTTTCCGTCCCCATGAAGCTCGTGACCCGAAGTTTGCGGAAGCACTGCGAAAGGCGGCTCAGGCAGGGGTAAAAGTATTGGCTTATGATTGTAAGGTATGGGAAACAGGATTTTGCTTGGATGTGCCTGTTCCTGTGGAATTGTAAAACAGACATATCCCGAAGGATTCGGACATAAAGTTTAGTAATGACGAATACGGAGGGAAAAATACATGAGGCATAGAGTTTTGACAGCAGTCCTCACGCTGCTTTTTAGTGTTGGCTGCTGTTTGCCCGCATTGGCGGCAGAAAAGCAGTATGAAAACCTGACAGACCTTGGGCTGACTTCCAAAAGCGCCCTGCTCATGGAAGAAGATACGGGCACCATTTTGTATGAACAGAATAGCCATGAAGCTCTGCCCCCTGCCAGTGTTACGAAAGTTATGACACTGCTGCTCATTTACGAAGGAGAACGGGATGGAAAATTTGATTGGACAGATACGGTACAGGTCAGTGAACACGCGGCGTCCATGGGTGGTTCTCAGGTGTTTTTGGAAGAAGGGGAAACCCAGACAGCGGCAGACATGACAAAATCCATTGCCATTGCTTCTGCCAACGATGCGGCTGTTGCCATGGCGGAATTTCTGGCAGGAAGCGAGGAAGCCTTTGTCCAGAAAATGAATGAGCGGGCAAAAGAATTGGGCATGGAGGATACGAACTTTGTCAATGCCTGCGGGTTGGATACAGAAGGGCATGTGTCCAGCGCCTACGACATCGCACTCATGAGCCGGGAATTGATGGAGAATTTCCCGGAAATCAAGGAATATACCACCACATGGCAGGATAGCATCGTACATAAAACAAGGCGCGGGGAAGAAACCTTTGGTTTGACCAATACCAACAAACTGATTCAGTGGTATGATGGTGCAACGGGACTGAAAACTGGCTCCACAGGCAATGCGCTGTACTGTCTATCGGGAACAGCGGAACGAGATGGTATGGGGCTCATTGCTGTTGTTATGGCTGCACCGGATTATAAAGTCCGTTTCCGGGAAGTGATGCAGCTTTTGGACTATGGTTTTGCCAATTACGCTATTGAAAAAGGGCGAGAAAAAGGCTATGCCATGGGAGAAGTACCTGTGGAAAAAGGCATGACGGATACGGTGGAAGCGGTAGTAGCGGAAGAAATTTCCGTATTGGTGCCAAAAGGAAAAGAAGCCCAATGGGAAACCAAAACAGAACTTTTACCGGCGGTTTCCGCACCTGTGGAAGCAGGTACAAAGGTTGGTGAACTGGTATATCTTCGTGATGGAGAAGAAATAGGGCGAGTGGAACTGACCGCAGGAGAAAATGTGGAAAAGGCAAATGTGGATACCATGCTGCGGCGGATGTTGGCAGGATGGTGTTAAGGCAAACGAAAGGCTTTGAAGTACTTAGACTTCAAAGCCTTTTTCTGATTGATGAAATCAATATTTTTTAGAAAAAAAACCAACTAAAAATCTGATTGTCCGCTAAAACACTGTATCTATCAGCATTTTCAAGGGTTAAAATACTTCAAATTACTACGATTTTACTACCATTGAATGAGCCTTGATACGTTAGAAATCCCAGATTTGCAAAGATATGGTACAGCACATCAGTATTGAAAAACTAAAAATTGAATATCGCAAGTAGATTATGGAACGCCGATATTGACGTTCCTTTTCTATTTCCAGCCGTTCAGAAATGGACGGCTTTTTCTATATCCAAACGAAAGGAGAATTTTAAAAGCTATGAAAAAGATATTGAAGCGATTAGCCACAGGCTTTCTTGCCTTTGCGACTATCGTTACCGCTTTGCCGACAACGGCAGTCCACGCTTCCGAGAAGCAATACTGGACAGAAAGTGCCGAGCGTGTCGGTATCATTGAAAAAGTGATGAATGACGGCTCTATCGGTTCGACATTTAATGAGGGCTATATGAAAGTTGAGGGTGAAACTGCCTACTGTGTAGACATCAACACCAACTTCAAGAACGGCTATAAGACCAGAGCTGACGCAAGCACACGCATGAGCTACGACCAGATTTCCGACGTTGCCCTCTCTCTGGAATATGTCAAGCAGTACACACAAAGTCACAGCGGATTGAACTATAAACAGGTCTATCTTCTTGAACAGTGTGTCGTATGGCAGAGATTGAGCGTTCATCTGGGCTGGCAATGCGATAATGTCAGAGCTTCCTATGATGAAATCCCAAAAGCGATACAGGACGAGGTGTACGCTGGGGCGAAAGCCTTTGCCAGCGAGAACAAGGGACGCTATGAATGTGGCGGTTATATCTACTCTGGCGAGGGACAGGACATTGGACAGTTCTGGGCGAAACTTGCCGTAGGGAACGCTACTCTTAAAAAGACTTCCAGTAACACCAGCATTACCGACGGGAACGGGCTTTACTCTATCGCTGGTGCGACTTATGGTGTCTATTCTGATAAGGACTGCACAAAACAGCTTGCCACCCTTACGACAGATAACAGCGGAAATACTGATACTGTGGAAGTAAAGGCTGGCACAGTCTACATCAAAGAGCTTTCCGCTCCTGCTGGCTACAAGGTGGACAATACAGTGTATTCCTTAAATGTGGAAGCTGGCAAGACAGCGACCTTGAACGTATCCGATACGCCAAAAGTCACAGACACACTTATCGAGCTTTTCAAGATTGACATGGAAACACAGAAAGACGCTCCACAGGGCGACGCTTCCCTAGAGGGTGCGGAGTTCACATGGAAATTCTATGTGGGACACTATACCGCTGACAATCTCCCTAGCGAGCCGACAAAAACATGGGTGACAAAGACAATCGCTGAAAAGGACAGCGACGGCACTATCCATTACGTTTCCCGCCTTTCTGATGAATACAAAGTATCTGGGGATAGCTTCTATACACAGGACGGTAAGAACGTGCTTCCTTTAGGAACGCTGACCGTTGAGGAAACGAAAGCTCCTGACGGCTATCTTCTTGACGGTGCATATATGCAGGCTGACGGAAGCGAGGAACAGATTAAGGGAATGTACCTTACACAGATTACCGAGGACGGCGATATTGCCGTATTGTCTGGAAGTAATCAGTGCCATGTATCAGACAAGGTTATCCGTGGCGGTGTGAAAATCCAGAAACGAGATTTGGAAACCAGCGATACCAAAGGTCAAGGAAGTGCGACCTTGAAAGACGCTGAATTTGAAATCATTTCCTTAAATGACAATGCCGTACTTGTTGAGGGAAAGCTCTACAATAAAGGCGACGTGGTAAAGACAATCCTTACCGACATTGAGGGCGTGGCTTCTACTTCCGCTGACCTCTTACCTTATGGAAAATACCGTATCGAGGAAAGCAAAGCACCAGAGGGCTATTTGACGGACGGTGCAGAACCGATTGAATTTGAAATCACAGAGGACGGAAAAATCGTTGACCTTACGGGGACAGACACATCAATCTACAATCAAGTGAAGCGTGGCGATTTAGAGGGTGTGAAGATTGGTGCTGGCACACACAAGCGTCTTGCGGGAGTTCCGTTTAGGATCACCAGCAAGACGACAGGAGAAAGCCACATCATTGTAACCGACGATAACGGGCAATTCTCCACTTCTGCGGATTGGGCTTCCCATAAGCATAACACCAATGCAGGAAAGACCAGCGAGGACGGTATCTGGTTTGGAACAAGCGAGCCAGACGACAGCAAGGGTGCTTTGATTTATGATACCTATATCATTGAGGAATTACGCTGTGAGGGCAACAAAGGCTTTGAGCTTATCCCACCGTTTGAAATCGTGGTGTCCAGAAACAATGTGACCGTTGACTTAGGGACACTGACTGATGAATACGAGAAAGAAATCTCTATCCATACCACAGCCACAGGCAAGGACGGCGAGAAGTCTATCGTAGCTGGCAAAGAGGTAACAATCATTGACACGGTTACGCTTGACGGGCTGGAAAAAGGCACAAAATATCAGTTGAAAGGCTGGCAGATGTTGAAAGAGGAAAACGCCGAGCTTCTTATCGACGGACAGCGTGTGGAAAGTGATTACACATTCACAGCCGACAGCGAGGAAATGAAGATTGAAATGGAATACACGTTCAACGCTTCTTCTCTGGGCGGTCAGAACCTTGTGACCTTTGAGGAACTTTACGACCTTTCCAATGAGGACGAGCCTGTAAAGGTGGCTGAACACAAGGACATTGACGACGAGGGACAGACGGTGCTTATCACGGAGCGTATCATCTCTATCCATACCACAGCGACCAGCGAGGACGGAAAGAAAGAGATTGAAGCAGGAAAAGACGTGACAATCATTGATACCGTTACCCTTGACGGATTGGAAGTCGGCACAAAGTATCAGCTCAAAGGCTGGCAGATGATTAAGGACGAAAACGCCGAGCTTATCATCAACGGAGAGCGTGTCGAGAATGACTATACCTTTACTGCCGACAGTGAAAGCATGGAAGTCCAGATTGCCTTTACTTTCGACGCTTCCGAGCTGGACGGGAAAGAGCTTGTGACCTTTGAGGAATTATACGATTTGAGCAATCCAGACGAACCGACAAAGGTTACAGAGCATAAGGACATTGAGGACGACGGGCAGACGGTGACAATCACAGAAGTACCAGAAACGCCAGAAGAACCAACAGAGCCAGAACAGCCGACCACACCAGATACACCGAGCAAGACAACGGACGCTCCAAAGACAGGCGACAACACAAACATTGCCTTATTCTTAGGGCTTCTTGTTCTTTCTGGTGCAGGCGTGGCAGGAACATACTTCATCAAGCGTAGACGCTCTTAATCGGGTGGTCTGCTTATGATGATGAAGAAATCACGCTCCCCGCCGACACATGGAAACGGCGGAGCTTCCCTTTATTCTGGCTTGTCCGCCACCCACCTGTAAGCACACGGACGGTCAAGGGTGCTTTTAAGCATTTACCTGCCCTTGACGGTCTGGGGGCTTGCTGGTATCACACCGCCAGCCAGAATAAAAGCATGAACAACCAACAGATTTTATAGAAATGAGGTATGAACACATGAAATTAAAATATATCGTGCCTGACATGGCACAGACTTTTGGAAATTTGGAGTTTGCAGGAGAAAATGACGTGGAGCAACAGCGTGTCAATGGTCGCTTTGTTCCCGTGACAAGAAGCTATAACCTGTATTCCGACATTCAGAGAGCCGACGACATTATCGTGGTGCTTCCCGCAAAAGCTGGGGAGAAGCGTTTCAAGTATGAGCAAAAAGTAAAGCTCGTCAATCCTAAGATTACCGCCGAGGGAAAGAACGTGCGAGGTCGTGGCTACACCAACTATATTTTAAACGCTGACGATATGCTTCCAGTCGAGGAAAGCAAGTAAAGGGGGATAACAGATTATGAGATTAGCGAATGGAATTGTATTAGATAAGGAAAAGACTTTCGGTGTTTTGAAATTCTCTGCCCTTAGACATGAGGTGCGTGTAGAGAATGAGGACGGGACGACCACCGAGGAAATCAAGCGTAGAACCTATGATTTGAAGTGCAGTCAGCAGGAACGCACGATACAGGTATCTATCCCAGCGGAAATCCCTGTCAAGGACTATCCGTACAATGCCGAGGTGGAGCTTATCAATCCCGTTGCCGATACGGTGGCTAATGCCAACTACCGAGGGGCAGATGTGGAGTGGTACATCAAGGCAGACGACATTGTGTTGAAAAATAAAGGCAGTCAGCCCACAGGCAATCCACAGAACCATGCTCCACAGGGACAACAGAAAAAATAATCAGCAAAGCATATTTTCATTGTAGGTGATACTGGATAGAGGTATAATAATTCTATAAATTAGAATTTGAGGTGGAAATATGGCATCAAGCAAGGAATACTTAGAGTTTATTTTAGGGCAGCTATCTGAGTTAGAAGAAATTACTTACCGAGCTATGATGGGAGAATTTATTATTTATTATCGTGGCAAGATTGTAGGCGGTATCTATGATGATAGATTACTTGTTAAACCAGTAAAATCAGCAATTAGTTATATGCCGACAGCTCCGTATGAATTACCCTATGAGGGAGCAAAAGAGATGTTGTTGGTAGATGAAGTTGATAATAAGGAATTTTTGACAGGCTTGTTTCATGCAATGTATGATGAACTGCCAGCCCCAAAACCAAAAAAGAAGAAATAAACAACTCCTAATTTAACAATCTCATATTCAGTATTACACAAAGCGGTTGGTCTTTATGATTGACCGCTTTTTCCATATCCAGAAAGGGGTGTTTATGAACATTTTGAAATATAAGGGAAAGCGTATCAGAGCCAGCGACAAGAACCTTGTGTACCGCTTCTGTGCAGGTACGCTCCTGCTCCTGCTCGTGGCGGTTCTCCTGCTACTGAACATGGGACAGCTCATGCGTACCGATTGGGAGCATTTCAGTTTACTAGATAATGGCATAACGCTTTCCACCTACAACTTCATAACGATTTTGATAGCGACTGGTGTTTGTGCATTGGTCGCTTTTCTTTATTACCGCTTTTGCTATGACAGCTTCAAGAAGCTATCGCACCGTCAAAAGCTGGCACGCATGATACTGGACAACAAGTGGTATGAAGCACAGACCATACAGGACAGCGGTTTTTTCACTGACCTGCAGAGCAGATCAAGGGAAAAAATCGTCTGGTTTCCTAAAATCTATTATCAAATGGAAACGGGCTTGCTCCATATCCTCTGTGAAATCTCTTTGGGAAAGTATCAAGACCAGCTTTTACGTCTGGAAGATAAGCTGGAAAGCGGGCTTTACTGTGAACTGACCGACAAGACGCTCCATGACGGCTATATCGAGTACACCCTGCTCTATGACATGATAGCGAACCGTATCACGATTGACGAAGTAAAGGCTGAAAACGGGGGCTTGCGTCTGATGAAGAACCTTACATGGGAATACGACGCACTCCCTCACGCCCTTATCTGTGGCGGGACTGGCGGTGGAAAGACCTATTTCCTGCTGACAATCATTGAAGCCCTCTTGCAGACCAACGCCCAGCTTTACATCTTAGACCCTAAGAACGCCGACCTTGCGGACTTGGGTACGGTCATGGATAACGTGTACCACACCAAAGAAGATATGATTGAGTGCGTCAATGCGTTCTATGAGGGCATGGTACAGCGAAGCGAGGAAATGAAGCGCCACCCAGCCTACAAGACGGGCGAGAACTACGCCTATCTGGGCTTACCGCCCTGCTTCCTTATCTTTGACGAGTATGTGGCGTTCTTGGAAATGCTGGGGACAAAGGAAAGCATGAGCCTACTTAGCCAGCTAAAGAAAATCGTCATGCTTGGCAGACAGGCGGGCTATTTCCTTATTGTCGCCTGCCAGCGTCCCGACGCAAAGTATTTCAGCGACGGTATCAGAGATAACTTCAACTTCCGTGTGGGCTTGGGACGTATTAGCGAACTTGGCTACGGTATGCTCTTTGGAAGCGACGTAAAGAAGCAGTTCTTCCAGAAGCGTATCAAAGGACGTGGCTATTGTGATGTGGGAACGAGCGTCATATCGGAGTTTTACACTCCCCTTGTACCAAAGGGGCATGATTTTTTACAGACTATCGGCTCTCTTGCACTGGCAAGGCAATCCGTATCAGATGAACGAAAGGAGAATTGAAAAATATATGGGACTTTTAGAAATGGGTTACAGCGACCCTACCGCAGATTTGCACGTCGTGGGTGTCTGCGTAGACTTTGACCGCTTCCTTGCGGATTTGGAAAGTGTCGCTGGCACGACTGACGATAAATGTGAGGAATTTCCGACAAAAGCCTATCATGCACACATGGAAGATATTCTGACAGAAGCGGGACTTGGGAGATTGAAACTTCCGTTGCTCTTTTCCGTGGTGCTGGACGAATGGCTTTCCATTCATGGCTTCAACTACCGTTTTACGTTTCTTGTGGTGGATAAGGATTTTTTCAGACAGATATACCATGAATATGAGATTGACAAGGATATTGTCAGAAAATGCCTTTCTGCTGATACCGACGTTATCGTAGTTTATACGGGCATGACAAGAATAGGCTGAACCACTGACGGCGGGAACGGTCAGCGAAGCGACCCAGACCGTGTAAGCCGTCCTGTGGAGCAGGGCTTGCCCTGCTCCACGAAAGAAGCCCCTCGGTATCTAACAGAGGGGCACAATTCCGCTGGAAACTACGGTCAAAAAGTCTGGAAATCCCGCTAGGCATAAGGGTTTTCCCTCACTCATGGCTGACTGTGACAATCTGCGGAAAATATCACACTTTCACGATTGGGGGTATGCAGGCTGAATGAAAGCACCTTTATAACTGCCTTGAAAGAGAAACGCCTATCTTACGGCGTGTCTCAGACGAGGCTTGCAATCATGGCTGGTATCAGCCGTGAACACTTGAACCGTATCGAAGCGGGAAAGGTCAACCTCACGGACGATATGCAGGACAAGCTCATGGAAGCGGTCGAGAAATTCAATCCCGACGCTCCCATGTTCCTGCTGTTCGACTATGTGCGTATCCGTTTCCCCACGCTGGATATACAGCACGTTATCAGAGATATATTGAAGCTCAATGTTGACTATATGCTCCATGAGGACTATGGACACTACAAGTACACAGAGCATTACTATCTGGGTGATGTGTTCGTCTACACCTCGCAGGACGAGGAAAAAGGCACACTTCTGGAGCTGAAAGGAAAAGGCTGTCGCCAGTTTGAAAGCTATCTGCTGGCACAGGGGCGTAGCTGGTATGACTTCCTCATGGACGCTCTGATTGAGGGCGGTGTGATGAAACGCCTTGACCTTGCGATTAACGACAGGGCGGGCATACTGGATATTCCAGATCTGACCGCCAAATGCAACCGTGAGGAATGTGTTTCCCTGTTCCGCTCTTTCAAGTCCTATGCTTCGGGCGAGCTGGTGAAGCACAACGAGCAGGACAAGGCGGGCATGGGACACACGCTGTATATCGGCTCTCTGAAATCGGAAGTCTACTTCTGCTGTTATGAGAAGAACTACGAACAGTACGCAAAGCTGGGAATACCGATTGAGGAAGCACCCATAAAGAACCGCTTCGAGATACGATTGAAAGATGAAAGAGCTTATTATGCCGTCCGTGAACTGCTGACCCATTATGACGCAGAACAGACGGCATTTTCTATCATCAATCACTATATCCGCTTCGTGGACAGAGAACCAGAGAAGCGAAAGACAGACTGGAAGCTCAATGACCGCTGGGCGTGGTTTATCGGGAAAGACCGCCCGCCTGTCAAGCTGACAACAGCCCCAGAGCCTTACACATTGGAAAGGACGCTGGGCTGGATAAGCCGACAGGTCGCACCTACCTTAAAAATGCTGAAAAAGATAGACGCTGGCAACAGCACGAGCTATCTGAAAGAGATTGAGGACAACGCAAAGCTGACAAAAAAGCACTTGCAGATAATCAGACAGCAGACAGTGGACACAGAGGAGCTTATCACAGAGTAAAGGAGAATTGAGATTATGGCAGAACTTGTCAAGGACTTGGTGCTGGTATCGCTGGGAATGGGTATCGGTGTCGTCCTTATGTGTATCGCACAGGTCAGCAAAATGGCTGATGAAGAAATGGAAGAAATCAAAAAAGAAAGGATTGATAAAGAATGAATTTCGGACAGAATTTATACAACTGGTTTTTAAGCAACGCCCAGAGCTTGGTGCTTATGGCAATCGTGGTAATCGGTATCTACTTAGGATTTAAAAGAGAGTTTTCTAAGTTAATCGGCTTCCTTGTGATTGCCTTAATCGCTGTCGGGCTGGTATTCAATGCAGGCGGTGTCAAGGACGTGCTGTTAGAGCTGTTCAACCGTATCATTGGAGCGTAACAATCAGCAGTTTGCGGTCACGCAAACTTACCTGTCCCCCCTATGGGAGTTCGGGCATAGGGGGAATGAAAGGGGGTGACGGAATGGTACACAGATAAAAGATAGTCACGCTATGAATTTCATTGAATGGCTGTTTTTTAGATGATATACTGTGAATATAGGAAAGATAAATCAGAGCTTGAGGAGGTAATATGCCTATGAAAAAATATATTTCTTTATTTTTGTGTTTTATTTGTATATTAGCTTTAGTTGCATGTGAAAAAAAAGCAGACCCTATTACGCTACCTCAGATAGACGATATTACATCTGTTGATATAACCGTCGGGGAAAACAAAGTAAATCATACAGATAAAGCTTGGATAAGTGAAATAATTTCAGATATTTCTAGTTCTGAACCTACTAGTAAGGAAAGCATTCAAGATACTCCACAAGTTGAAAATTATATCAAAATTGATTTTCAGTTCAAAACAGGGACAAGTATCCTTTATGTATATGAGGACAGTAGTAAATACTATATTGAACAGCCATATCAGGGAATTTATAAAACTGATAGTCAACTGTTCAAACGGTTACAAGAAACTAATTAAATCCTACCTATAGCAATTTCATATCCCGACACAAAGCGGTTACTCCATTGGAGATCAACCGCTTTTTCTATACTCAAATTTAAGATTGGAGTGATTGATTGAAAGATATTTTTACCGATATGCAGGCAAAAATCGGCTGTCCGTATCTCTCCGACCTGCCCTACTACAAGCGTGCGGTCTGGTTTGAGATGAAACGCCTTTGCCTGTCTGACTACCCTAAGAAACAGTTAGTAGATTTTTCACGCTATGTATTCGGTGTGCCTTACGCCGTCATACAGGAAGCGTTGACAAGAGAGGACGTGATGAAACATGGAAGAAATGCGTGTGCAGATTGAAGCACGAGAACCGACAGACGGCGAGATACGAGCCTTTTGGTTCACCCTGCCTATCGACACGGAACAGGTGGAAGAACTGCTGGGGATTGATGTAGATACAGACTATTACTCTATCACGGGCAAGGAGCTTCCCTTTGCTGATGAAGTGCAGGAAGATACCACCATTGAAAGGCTCGACGACCTGTACCATACCTATGAAAGCCTGCCCTCTGACTTGAAAGAGGACTACGGGGAGCTGATGTGCTATTTCACTAACCTTGATGAACTGCACCGATACAGAAACGACATTATCCACTATTCATGGTGTAAGAACATGACGGACGTTGCCCGCCATATACTATACAACGACCCAGACTTTACTTCCCTTAGTGAGAGTGTCACTCGCTATTTCGATTTTGAAGCCTACGGGCAGTATCTTGACGACAACGGACGCTTTGTGGAAACCGACCACGGTATCTATGAACTTCCGTAGAAAAGAGGTGTGTGCCTGTGGTTGACGACATGAGGGTGTATATCGCTAATCTTGGCAAGTACAACGAGGGCGAACTTGTCGGGGACTGGTTTTCTTTCCCTATCGACGAGGAAGATGTTGCGGAGCGTATCGGGCTGAACAGCTATTATGAGGAATACGCTGTCCATGATACCGACAACTTCCCTATTGAAATCGGGGAGTATATCTCCATTGAAGAACTCAATGAAATGTACGACATGATTTGTGAGCTTCCCGACTATATCACGGACGCTCTGGACGAGTTTGTTTCCTACTATGGAAGTCTGGAAGAAGTTTACGAGCATAAGGACGAGATTTATTATTATCCAGACTGCGGGGACATGACCGACGTTGCCTATTACTTCATTGACGAATTGCAGGTATTGGGACAGATACCGCTACCGTTGCAGAACTATATCGACTATGAAGCATACGGCAGGGACTTGTCCATAGAGGGGACGTTCATTGAAACAAGCCGTGGGATATGCGAGATACCATATTAGAGCTGGCAGATCAGCGACAGGCAAGGTCGCTACTGTCAGCTTTTTCTATCAAGGACAGTCTGAAAAACGGCTGTCCTTTTCCATTATAACGAAAGGAGCTGAAACGAATTGAAGAAGATTAAGAGCTACACGGGTATCTGGAACGTGGAAAAAGTGCTGTACGCAATCAATGACTTTACTCTCCCGTTTCCCGTTACCTTTACCCAGATAACGTGGTTTGTCATTACGGAGTTTGCCGTCATTCTCTTGGGGGACTTACCGCCGTTATCGTTTATCGAGGGGGCATTTTTAAAATACTTCGGTATTCCCGTTGCCCTCACATGGTTCATGAGCCAAAAGACCTTTGACGGCAAGAAGCCTTACAGCTTCTTGAAATCGCAGATTACATTTGCCCTGCGACCAAAAGTGACATATGCAGGAAAAGCCGTGAAGCTGGAAAAGGAAGTGTTCAGCGAACCCGTCACGGCGGTTAGGAGTGTGATGTATGTTCCCGATTAAGTATATCGACAACAACCTTGTCTGGAACAAGGACAATGAGGTATTCGCCTATTATGAGCTGATACCGTATAACTATTCTTTTCTGTCAGCGGAACAGAAATTTATCGTCCATGACAGCTTTCGTCAGCTTATCGCACAGAGCCGTGAGGGGAAGATACACGCCTTGCAGATAGCAACGGAAAGCTCCGTCAGAAGCATACAGGAACAGTCAAAAAAGCTGGTAACGGGGCGACTTCGTGATGTGGCGATACAGAAGATAGACGAACAAACAGAAGCCCTTGTGTCCATGATTGGCGACAATCAAGTGGACTACCGCTTTTTTATCGGCTTCAAGCTCATTGTGACCGAGGAAAAAGTCACTCTGGAAAGTGTGAAGAAATCGGCGTTTATGACATTCAAAGAGTTCTTGAACGAGGTCAACCATACGCTGATGAATGACTTTATCTCTATGCCAGATGATGAAATCAACCGCTACATGAAAATGGAAAAACTGCTGGAAAATAAAATCTCCCGCCGTTTCAAGTTCCGACGCTTGGATAAGAACGACTTCGGCTATCTTATCGAGCATATCTACGGCAGGGACGGCGTGGCGTATGAGGACTACGAATATTCGCTTCCAAAGAAGAAGCTGAAAAAGGCAACGCTCATCAAGCAGTACGACCTTATCCGTCCGACCCGCTGTCTGATAGAGGAAAGCCAGCGATACATAAGGCTGGAACATGAGGACAGCGAGAGCTTCGTGTCCTACTTTACCGTCAATGCGATTGTGGGTGAGCTGGACTTCCCGTCCAGTGAGATATTTTACTTCCAGCAACAGCAGTTCACTTTCCCTGTTGATACGAGCATGAATGTAGAAATCGTGGGAAACAGAAAAGCGTTATCGACTGTCCGCAACAAGAAAAAGGAGCTGAAAGATTTAGATAACCACGCCTATCAGTCTGGGAGCGAAACCAGCTCAAATGTGGTGGACGCATTAGACAGCGTGGACGAGCTGGAAACCGATTTAGACCAGAGCAAGGAAAGTATGTATAAACTTTCTTACGTTATCCGTGTGTCAGCTCCCGACCTTGACGAGCTGAAACGACGCTGTGATGAGGTCAAGGACTTCTACGACGACCTCAATGTAAAATTAGTCCGACCTGCTGGGGATATGCTGGGGCTTCACTCTGAATTTCTCCCCGCCAGCAAGCGTTATATCAATGATTATGTGCAATACGTCAAGAGTGATTTTCTGGCGGGGCTTGGCTTCGGTGCGACGCAACAGCTTGGCGAGAATACAGGTATCTATATCGGCTATTCCGTGGACACAGGAAGAAATGTATATTTACAGCCGTCCCTTGCTTCACAGGGTATCAAGGGGACAGTCACCAACGCTCTGGCTTCTGCCTTTGTGGGAAGTCTTGGCGGTGGAAAGTCATTCTGCAACAATCTGATTGTCTATTATTCCGTCCTCTTTGGCGGGCAGGCGGTCATTCTCGACCCTAAGAGCGAGCGTGGCAACTGGAAAGAAACGCTCCCAGAGATAGCCCATGAAATCAATATCGTCAACCTTACCAGCGATAAGGAAAACGCAGGGCTTCTTGACCCGTTCGTGATTATGAAGAATGTAAAAGACGCTGAAAGTCTGGCGATAGACATTCTCACATTCCTTACGGGGATTTCCTCTAGGGACGGCGAGAAGTTCCCTGTCCTTAGAAAAGCGGTGCGAGCCGTGACCCAGAGCGATCAGCGAGGACTTCTCCATGTGATAGACGAGCTACGCAGAGAGGATACGGCGATTGCCCGCAACATTGCCGACCATATCGACAGCTTTACGGACTATGACTTTGCACATCTGCTGTTTTCCGACGGTTCGGTGTCTAACGCTATCAGCTTGGACAACCAGCTCAACATCATACAGGTGGCAGACTTGGTACTCCCCGACAAGGACACGACTTTTGAGGAATACACGACCATTGAACTGCTGTCCGTGGCTATGCTGATTGTCATTAGTACCTTTGCCTTAGACTTCATTCATTCAGACCGCAGTATCTTTAAAATCGTGGATTTAGATGAAGCGTGGGCGTTCCTCAACGTGGCACAGGGCGAAACCCTCTCAAACAAGCTGGTAAGAGCTGGACGTGCTATGCAGGCGGGCGTGTACTTCGTCACGCAATCCTCTGGCGACGTGTCCAAAGAGAGCCTAAAGAACAATATCGGGCTGAAATTCGCTTTCCGTTCTACGGACATCAACGAGATAAAGCAGACCCTTGAATTTTTCGGTATCGACAAGGACGACGAGAACAACCAGAAACGACTTCGTGACTTGGAGAACGGACAATGCCTGCTTCAAGATTTGTACGGGCGTGTGGGCGTGGTGCAGATACACCCAGTCTTTGAAGAATTACTGCACGCCTTTGATACCAGACCGCCCGTGAAAAGCGAGGTGGAGTGATGAAAGATAGGATAAAGGGGCTTCTGACAAAAAAGAAGCTCTTTCGTTTTTTCAAGATTGCTCTGATAGTCATTTTTACCTCTGTTGTGTTCCTCTCCCTGTTCGGGACGGTGGCTCATGCCACGGGGCTGGTAGATGATACCGTCAATGCGGATAACCTTTACTCACAGTACCCGCTGGAAAACTACCAGCTTGACTTCTATGTGGACAATAGCTGGGGCTGGCTTCCGTGGAACTGGCTGGACGGTATCGGGAAGTCCGTACAGTACGGATTGTACTGTATCACCAATTTTATCTGGACTATCAGCCTGTATCTAAGCAACGCCACAGGGTACGTCGTCCAGCAGGCGTATAAGCTGGACTTTATCAACGACATGGCAGACAGTATCGGCAAGAGCATACAGACCCTAGCTGGCGTAACGGAAAACGGCTTTGGAAGCACTGGCTTCTATGTGGGCTTCCTGCTTCTCATTATCCTTATCGTGGGTATCTATGTTGCCTACACGGGACTGATAAAGCGAGAAACCAGCAAGGCACTTCACGCCGTTATCAACTTTATTGTGGTGTTTATCGTGTCCGCTTCCTTTATCGCTTACGCTCCCGACTATATCAAGAAAATCAATGACTTTTCTTCGGACATTTCCACGGCTTCGCTGAATTTGGGGACAAAGATAATGCTTCCCGACAGCGACAGTGCGGGAAAAGACAGCGTGGACTTGATAAGGGACAGCCTGTTCTCCATACAGGTACAACAGCCGTGGCTACTTCTGCAATTTGGCAACAGCGATATAGAGGAAATCGGGGCTGACCGTGTGGAAGCTCTGGTATCGGTCAGTCCGTCAGCAGCCGACGGGGCGACCCGTGAGGACGTGGTGAAAACGGAAATCGAGGACAACGACAACGACAATCTGACGATACCGCAGGTCATTAACCGTCTGGGAATGGTGTTCTTCCTGCTTATCTTCAATCTGGGGATAACGATATTCGTTTTCCTGCTTACGGGCATGATGATATTCTCCCAGATACTATTTATCATCTTTGCCATGTTCCTGCCTATCAGCTTTCTTTTGAGCATGATACCCAGCTATGAGAACATGGCGAAACAGGCAATCGTGCGAGTGTTCAATACGATTATGACAAGGGCGGGAATAACGCTCATTGTTACGGTGGCTTTCAGTATTTCCAGTATGTTCTACAACATATCCACCGATTACCCGTTCTTTATGATTGCGTTCTTACAGATAGTGTGCTTTGCGGGTATCTACATGAAGCTGGGCGACCTTATGAGTATGTTCTCCCTCAACGCTGGGGACAGCCAGAGCATGGGACGCAGGATATTCCGTCGTCCTTATCTGTTCATGCGACACAGGGCTAGGCGTATGGAACACCGTATCGCAAGGGCTGTCGGTGCTGGAAGTGTCGCTGGTGCGGTGGCTGGTACAGTAGCCGGAACAGCCATGAATGACGGTTCTGGAAAATCTGTCAGAGCTGGTACGGGCAGAAAAGAACGCCGAGAAAATGCTTCTTTGGGAAGCCGAGCTGGTTCAGCCGTGGGTGCGGTGCTTGATACAAAAAATAAGGTCAAGGACAAGGCAACGGCTGTCAAGGAGAATATCAAGGATATGCCGACCCAGACCGCCTATGCCGTACACTCCGCAAAGGAAAAGGCAAAAGCAAATGTGTCCGACTTCAAGCGTGGCATTGTGCAGGGGCAGGAAACCAGACAGAGCGAACGTGCCGACAAGCTCCAACAGCATAGACAGAATATCGCTGACAAGCGTATGGAGCTTCAAAAGGCACAGGAAGCAAAACAGGTTGGAAGAACGACGGACGGATCAGCGACAACAGGAGCTACCCGTCCCCATGAAAGACCTGTCACCTCTTCTAAGACAGACACAGGAAAAATGCAGGAAATCAAGCGTCCTGCCACTACCGACAAGGTACATACCGAGCCGACCACGCCACAATCTGTCAAGGAACGTCCGCTGGCTTCAAAATCTGATGAACCTGTACCACAGAAACACGGGACAAGGCTTAACGGTGTGGAACTGAACCGACAGACCACCAGAAAAGAACGAAATATCAAGAAAGCGACCATAAACACCACGGAAAAGAAAGGACGTAAGAAATGAAGCTGAGACATATCGCCATTATCGGCAGTCTGTTTCCCTTTCTCATTGCGATAGTGCTTTTCTTTGGTGTGCTTATCAGTGCCGAGGACGACGACGGGGGCGGTGGCTCTTCCTCATGGGTTACGGGCATGAACCTTTCCGCAGAGGTCTTGAAACATCAGCCTATGGTAGAGAAATATGCTAAAGAGTACGGTATTTCCGAGTACGTCCCCTATCTGCTGGCAATCATACAGGTGGAAAGTGGCGGGACAGCTGAGGACGTTATGCAGAGTTCCGAGAGCATGGGCTTACCGCCTAACTCCTTAGATACAGAAAGCTCAATCAAGCAGGGGTGCAAGTATTTTGCGTCCCTGCTTTCTTCAGCAGAAAGTCAAGGCATAGAGGATATAAACGTCGTGGTACAGTCCTATAACTATGGCGGTGGATATATTGACTATGTAGCTTCCAACGGGAAAAAGCATAGCTTCACACTGGCAGAGAACTTCGCCCGTAACAAGTCGGGTGGAACAAAAGTCACCTACACGAACCCTATCGCTGTCGCCCGCAATGGTGGCTGGCGTTACGGGTATGGGAATATGTTCTATGTGGAGCTTGTCAGCCAGTATCTCACCGTCAATCAAGTATCGGGCGAGCTGGCACAGAAGATAATGAACGAAGCTCTGAAATATCAAGGCTGGGACTATGTGTACGGCGGGAGCAATCCTAATACTTCTTTTGATTGTTCGGGGCTGGTTCAATGGTGCTATGGCAAGGCGGGTATCAGTCTGCCGAGAACGGCACAGGCACAGTATGACGCTACCCAGCATATCCCGCTTTCACAGGCACAGGCTGGGGATTTGGTGTTCTTCCACAGTACCTATAATGCGGGAACATATGTAACTCACGTCGGTATCTATGTGGGAAATAACCAGATGTACCACGCTGGCGACCCGATAGGCTATGCCGACCTTACAAGCTCCTACTGGCAACAGCATTTGATAGGGGCTGGCAGAATTAAGCAATAGAAAGGAATGGAAATCATGTTCAAGAAGAAAGAAAAACCGATAAAGGAAAAGAAAGTCCGTACTATGAAAGTGGGGACGCATAAGAAGTCCGTCATTGCCCTTTGGGTGGTGCTTATCGCAAGCGTGAGCTTTGGTGTGTATAAGAATTTTACTGCTATCGACCAGCACACCACGCATGAGATAGAAACCATACAGCTCCGCTTGAATGACACCAACGGCATAGAAAATTTTGTAAAGAACTTTGCGAAGTCCTATTACACATGGAGCAACAGCAAGGAAGCAATCGAAGCAAGGACACAGGCTATCAGTGCATATCTGACACAGGAATTGCAGGATTTGAATGTTGATACGGTGAGAACGGATATACCGACCAGCTCCACAGTCACGGACGTACTAATCTGGGACGTGGAACAGTCTGGGGAGAACGCTTTTTCTGTCGTCTATGAAATAGATCAACAGATAAAAGAGGGCGACCAGACAAGGGACGTATCAGAAACCTATACCGTGACCGTCCATGTGGACGCTGACGGGGATATGGTGATTATCCAGAACCCGACCCTTGCTCCCGCTATGGAAAAATCCGATTATGAACCAAAGACACAGGAAGCAGACAACAGTGTGGACGCTGACACAATAAATGACGCTACGGCGTTTCTGGAAACATTCTTTAAGCTGTACCCTACTGCAACGGACAAGGAGCTTGCCTACTATGTAGAGGGAAATGCCCTTGAACCGATAAACGGAGACTATCTCTTTTCCGAGCTTGTCAATCCTGTATTTACGGCTGACGGCGACAACGTGAAAGTGAGCGTAGCGGTGAAATTCATTGACAATCAGACAAAGGCGACACAGATTTCACAGTATGAGCTGACGCTTCATAAAGATAGCAACTGGAAGATTATAAACTGAAATATATTGACATACATGCACCCTGCATGATACTCTATACATGTAAGGTGCATGTATGGAGGTGAAAATTTGCCACGAAATAAATATCCAGAAGAAACTATTCAAAAAATACTAGATGCTTCTTTAAAACTTTTTTTAGAAAAGGGATACGAAGAAACAACGGTATTAGATATTATAAGTGAAATGGGTGGACTGACTAGAGGAGCTTTTTACCACCATTTTAAATCAAAGGAAGAAGTCTTTGACGCTTTGTGCGAAAAACTTTTCTATGAAACTAATCCTTTTGAAAAAGCCAAAAGTCATAAAGAATTAAATGGATTGGAAAAATTAAAATTTGTCTTAAAAACCTCATTTGATGAAACGGAACATCATCAATTAAGTATGGCTTCAATGCAACTCATGGGAAGTCCAGCTTTTTTGAAAAAATTGGTTGAAAGTAATCAAGAGTTGGCTCCTATGTATCAAGAATTGATAGAAGAAGGAATAAAGGACGGCTCTATAAAAACAGAACATGCAAAATTACTGGCAGAGCTATTTGTTCTTTTAACTAACTTCTGGTCGATACCTACTATATATCCAATGACAACAGAGGAAACATGGGAAAAATTTTTAATGATTAAAGAAGTCATGGACAAATTAGGACTTCCAGTAATCGACGATGAAATCGTTGAACTATGCAAAGAAAATGCATAGGGAAAATAAGATTGTCGAAAGACAATTTTATTTTTTAACAATATACATACATACAACATGTATAATTTATAAAGGAGACCAGATATGAAATTCTATATTAAGCAAAATAAAGTTTTATTTGTCGCAACTATTTTAGTAAGTGTAATTGCTTCTTTAGGTTATGTGTTTATGGCTATACTCTTACAACAACTATTAGACATAGCCGTGGGAAAAGATATGCAACAATTTATAAGAATGGTATTGTTTTCTATTTTTTATTTTGCTGTACTGGGGATATTTCTATATCTTCAATCTTTACTCAGCAAAAAAGTGATATGTAAAATCATTCGTCAAATTCGTTCTGATGTATTCCGAGGAACAGTTAATCACAGTATAGAAGATTTCAACAAGAAGAATACTGCTGATTATATTTCTATTATTACAAATGATGTAAAAATGATAGAAGATAACTTTTTGCTTCCTCTTTTTGAAGTAGTTCAATATGCGGTTATTTTTACTGCGTCATTCTTGTTAATGATTTATTTTGACATTATCGTTACTATTTGCGTTATAGTAGCGATTGCTATAATGTTTCTTATTCCTAGTTTTCTGGGAAATTCATTGGAAAAAAGGCAACAGAAATATTCCTCAAAACTAGCGGATTTTACAGTTAGTCTAAAAGATATTTTGTCTGGATTTGAAATTATTAAATCCTATTCCATGAAACGATATGTAGTTCAGCGATTTAACAAAGAGAATGAGGAAACAATCAGCTCTAAATACAGTGTCGATAGATTGCTTGCATTAAATGAGGGTGTATCTTCTTTTCTTGCTCTTATGGTTCAGATAGTTGTTTTATTTTTATCTGCCTATTTCATTATCACGGGACGTATAACAGTAGGTACATTGTTAGGAATGGTACAAGTAAGTAGTAATTTAGCTAATCCTCTTATGATGATATTTACCAATGTTCCAAAGATAAAAAGTATACAGCCTATCGTTGAAAAATTGCAGAGTATCTCTAAATATTCATTGTCACATTCGCAAAAAGAACACATCAGTTCATTTGATTTTTGTGTTTGCACAAAAGACTTAGGTTTTTCCTATGATAAGCAAAAAGAGGTTTTAAATAAAATAAATTGTACTATTGAAAAAGGGAAAAAATATGTTGTTGTGGGAAAAAGTGGTTGTGGGAAAAGCACCCTTATTAAATTATTAGCGGGCTATTATTCTGATTATGCAGGTACAATCAAATACGATAATAGGGAGTTAGATTTACTTGATAGAAATGATGTGGCTCAACTATCTTCTATAATTCATCAGAATATTTATATGTTTGATGAAACTATACATGACAATATATGCCTACATGAAGATTATCCAAAGGAAATGATTGATAACGTTGTAATTGAAAGTGGACTAGCTGAATTTATATCAGAGCTTCCAGAGGGATTATTGTATCAAGTGGGCGAAAATGGGTCTAATTTATCTGGCGGGCAAAAGCAAAGAATTGCAGTTGCAAGAGCTTTAATTAGAAACAAGCCGATTTTGATATTAGATGAGGGTACATCTGCTGTTGATATGCAAACTGCTTACGATATTGAAAGTAGATTACTAGAGGTGGATAATTTAACGCTCATAACAGTTACTCATAATTTAAAAGCAGAATTATTAAATAAATATGATGAAATCATTTATATGGAAAATGGAAGTATTAAAGAAAACGGAAGTTTTGAAGAACTTATCAATACAGGCTCTCACTTTTCTGAATATTTCCGATTAAAGGAGTAAACAACGATATGATAGGACTTAAAAAGCGAGATATGAAAACTATTTTAAAAGCTGGAGCAAAAGCCAGAGGATTATCGCTATCGGAGTTCAGAGCCGAAATACAGGAGAATATTGACAACGCTGTGAATAGTCAAGACCCAGCAGTACAGGAACGTTTTAAAAAGTATTTTGGTAATAGAATACCGACACCGGAAGAATACATTTACACAATTACAAAGAAAACAAAGTTTTAAATGCTTATCCTGCTTCCTGCGGAGCAGATCAGCAGGATAGTTTATGAGAGGAAAAAGAAAACGAGAAGCCTATTTGCTTCCCGTCCCCTTGTATTTCATGATACCGTCAATCGTTCCTTGAATGATTTTGAGTTCTTCATCTGTCAGTTCATCAAGCGATACGTCTATCTGTCTGCGGATTGTAGATTTTTCTGCTTTCTCCTGTGGATAGAAGTATTCGTCAACAGAGATATGGAACATGGTCACTAAATCATGAAATAACTGGAAGCTGGGGTGTTTCCCTATATTCTCAATATCTGCGATATGACGTTCTCCGTAAAAGACCTTATCGCCTAAATCATTACGGGAAAGCCCAGCTTTTTCTCTCGCTTCTCTGATTGCCAGTCCCAGCGGACGGAAATCAAAGCTGTGCGTATCTTTCTTTTTCCTCATTTTAAATCACCTGTCATGAGTTTATACTTCATGACACATGATTAGAATGTGTTAAAAACACATATATCATGCGTTAATAATTCATATCAATATTACCTTGACGGTAAATAAAAAAAACCGTTCTAGGGTAATATCTTTTTCCATGTCTTTCAATCTAATTAGGACGGTTTTGGATAACCAGAGCTGTCCTTTTCTTTTGCACTCACGGTACAGCTCTGGATAAGGGGGTTGTGCCATGATTGCGTATCAGCGAATACGCCAGTATTCACAACTGAATAACCGCCTTACAATGGTTATCCAGTCAGCACGCCTTAAACATGAGTTAAAAATTCATATCGTAAACATAACAAAAACAGTCTGTTGGTACATTCATGTGCTGATTGACTGTTTTTGTTATTTATGAGAAGTTCAATATTTTTTTGAATTTCTTTCTTATACAGGTTAGCAAATCACCCACTCCTGTACCGATGTGGGGCGGAAAGAGGGATAGATACCTTTTACGTCTGGACAGAGAGGGGGTGAGATGATGAAACCGTCTGACTTCCAAAAAACAATCCAGTGTCAGTTTGACTGTAAGCTCAAACGTACTGTTAAGGGCGTTATCTGGAATTATAAAAAGGAATTAAAACGTCGTAAAGATAAAGAAATTCCTTTCTGTGAGCTTCCAGAAATCGTTGTTGAAAAGCTGGCTGTATGGGACGAGTACATGAGTGACTATACCGTGTTTGAGGTATGCGGTGTTGAAATCCGAGTGCTTGATGAAGAACTTTCAGAAGCATTAAAGCAATTATCGGAACGTAACCGTGAAAATCTTCTGATGTACTACTTTCTGGAAATGAGCGATACAGAAATTGCAAAAGCACAGAAAATTTCCAGAGCAGGAGTTTTTAAAAACCGTTATAGAGCTTTACAAAATTTAAAGAAAACACTGACAAAGGAGCGTGAATGAAACATGAAAAAAGGGTACAAACTTCCACCCTATCGACTTATTTCATCTGCTGTGGACGGAAATGAACAGTCTATTGAAAGAATACTGGCATTTTATGACCCGTACATATCAAAATGCTGTTTGCGTCCTCTGTATGATGAATACGGTAATGTTTATATCGTAGTAGATATGGAGCTTAAAGGACGTATCAGAGAAGCTATTATCAAAATGATTTTAGACTTCGATATTGGTACAGTTCCAACAGAAGAATAAAGCAATCATGGCAGGGCATGATTTGTTGAAATCCCCTCTTTCCTGTCCTGCCCTCTGCTTTTACACATGAGAGCCTATGGCTTTCGCCACTGTTCTTTGACAAGTGAATAAAGCAGACAGATACGTTTGTGATACAGCGAGCCACGGGGACTGTACGCCACGACCTTTTCCATAAGGGGAAGCGAGCGACCCATGCAGTGATCCGAGAGTGACCGTTGGAAAAGTCGCTTTGCCACGACCTGTATTCACAGAATAATGATACATCCGCATGGTGCGGTTCTGCCCACAGGAATGGGAATGGCTGAAATGCCAGTGGAGCTTGCCAAAGCCGTCTGTCTGCTTCCATAAGACACACAGTAAAGGGGGTGCATACTTATGAACAATACTGATGTGCCTATCTGGGAGAAGTACACGCTGACGATTGAGGAAGCGTCAAAATACTTCCGTATCGGGGAAAAGAAATTGCGTAAGCTGGCAGAGGAAAACCTCGACGCTGGCTGGGTGATTGTGAATGGAAACCGTGTGCAGATTAAGCGAAAACAGTTTGAAAAAATCATTGATACATTAGACGAAATCTAATGTCAGCGAGCCGTAGGTATGGTATAATAAAGTATAGCGTATCAACGGCTCATTCCTTGACGGAAAGGAGCTTCGCACTATGTCTAATGTAAAGAGAAAAGACAGCAAGGGACGCAATTTACGACTTGGAGAGAGCCAGAGAAAAGACGGAAGATACGTTTACAAATATACCGATATGTACGGGCAACCACAGTTTGTCTATGCTTGGAAACTTGTTCCGACAGACAAGACACCCGCTGGGAAACGTGAAGATTTGTCATTGAGGGAAAAGCAGAAAAAGATTAAGAAAGACCTCGACGACGGTATCAATACCATAGGTGGGAAAATGACAGTCTGCCAGCTCTACGCAAAGAAGAACAGCCAGAGAAAAAATGTGAAACGCAACACAGAAAAAGGTCGCCAGTACCTTATGAAAATTCTGGAAAACGACCCTCTGGGTGCAAGGAGCATTGATACGGTGAAGCTATCGGACGGTAAGGAATGGGCTATGCGAATGTATGAGAATGGCTTTTCCTACAAGACGATTAGCAACTACAAGCGTTCTCTGAAAGCGTCATTCTATATGGCGATTGAGGACGACTGTATCAGAAAAAATCCTTTTAACTTCAAATTGAGCGACGTTCTGGAAGATAATTCAGAACCCAAAGTCATTCTCACGCCAGAGCAGGAAGAAAAATTGCTTGCCTTTATGGAACAGGACAAGACGTACAGCAAGTATTATGATGAAGTGGTTATTCTTCTGGAAACGGGGCTTCGTATCTCTGAATTTTGCGGTCTGACAGTCCATATTGATATGGCAAACCGTATCATCAATGTAGACCACCAGCTATTGAAAGATACTGAAATCGGCTACTACATTGAAACACCTAAGACCAAAAAAGGGGAACGCCAGCTTCCAATGACAGAAAGAGCCTATCAAGCCTTTAAGCGAGTGTTACAGAACAGAGGAAAGGCAGAGCCTATCGTTATCAATGGTTACAGCAATTTCCTGTTCCTAAACCAAAAGGGCTTCCCTAAAGTGGCTGGTAACTATGTAAGTATGTTGCGTGGGCTTGTGAAGAAATACAACAAGACACATAAAGACCAGCTACCAAACATCACACCGCACTCATTCAGACATACCTACTGCACGAACATGGCAAACAAAGGAATGAACCCGAACACCCTGCAATACATCATGGGACATTCAAACATCACCATGACATTAGGGTACTACGCACACGGTACTTTCAATTCAGCGAAAGCGGAACTTGAAAGACTGGCTCTTGCTTCTTAAATCGGTGATTGTACTACTCATTTACTACTTTTGGTTGCATTTTCATGCTGGTAAATGCCAGCTTTTGCAATGTATCTTCCAAACGGGAAATGCCAATAAAGCCCTAAAATACAGGCTATACCGACATTTACCAGCTTATGAAAAGATAATCAGAAATTTAGTGAGTTTTTAGAAAAGTAAAAGATACATCCTACGATAATCACAGCGTTTCCTGCCAATACCCAGCAGAGGATTTCTGCATACTGGGGTGCCACAAAGCCACAGACCAGAATGAGAGCGAATAGGAAAACAAGAGAAAGCATAGCATAGGCACTGTATGCTTGTTTTTCAATGAAGATATTTCGTTCATCCATAACGGCAACTTCGGCTTTTGCCCATTTTTCCTTGTTGTGAAAGAGTGTTTTATTGCGGATAAATGTGACAATACAACAGATGGCGCCGGAAATGCCCAGAGAAGAAAAAGGGGAATCATTGAGGACACCCATTTTTGCAAGGATATAAACAGCAGAAAAGATTACAAACATTACGCCAGAAGCAATAAGATTCTGTTTCACGGTTTGTTCAAATTTTTTATTTTTCATGGAAATAACCTCCTTTATTCACAGGAATTGCGAATGTTGCAGTAAATGGCAGCCAAAAACAGCAGTGCCACATCTGCCAGCATCAGCAGCAGGAAAGGAATCAAAAGTTCTGGTTTCCACAAAGCAGCCCAAAGGGTTGCCACATAAAGCAGAACCAATGAAAACAGACTATGCAGGCTGTAAATCTGCTTTTGAATGAAAATATTTCGTTCGTCATAGATGCGGATTTCTTCTTTTTTCCGCAGGGATTCATTTTTTAGAAGCCGGATGGACTTGATAATATGGATAAAGCCAATGGCAATGAGTCCGCCGCCGGTGCCTGCACAGTAGGTGAGGGGATAACCGGAAGAAACTTTACCGCTAAAAGCAGCTACGCAAGCCAATATGCCTAAACAAATCCAGAGAAAGCCGCAGGTAAGCTGTATTTTGAGTTTCTTTTCAAATTTCATGATTCATCCTCCTCCTCGAACAAAAAGACTTCTTCAATGGTCATGCCAAAAAACTTGGCGATTTTATGGGCAAGGAGGAGAGAGGCGGTGTATTTGCCCACTTCCAGAGAAGTGATGGTCTGGCGGGTAACCCCTACATGGATTGCCAGTTCCTCCTGTGATAATTTGCGCTGTTTTCTAAGCTCTTGGATGCGTGTTTTCATAGGTACCTCCTTTGCAAAGTTTGCTTTGCAATTTTAGTATAGTTTACTTTGCAAAAAATGTCAAGCAAACTTTGCAAAAGAGAGAATATATTTTTTGGAAAGAACGGGCAAGCCTTGATTTGACTTGCCGCGGAAAGTCTGGTATCATACCATAGGGAAGGAATCCGATACAGAAAGGAATTGAATACATGAATAACTATTTATTGGCATTTCTTTGGAGCATTCCAGGGCTGTTGGTAGCCACTACCATGCATGAATTTGTCAGAGCGTTGGCATCTTCCGCCATGGGGGACAACTTACCCAAAAGTCAGGGAAGACTGACACTGAATCCTTTGAAACATTTTGAACCCATCGGGTTTTTGCTGCTGTTTTACACAGGCGGCTTCGGCTGGGGGAAACCTGTGGAAACCAGTGGGCTGTACTACAAAAACAGAAAACGGGATACTTTGCTGGTAGCTATTTTGCCCTCTGTGGTGAATCTGCTGCTGGGTATGGTATTTTTGGGCGTATATGTGAATTTTGGCGGCAATGTCAATCATCACGTGGCAAATATCCTGAATTATCTTTGCTTTTACAATGTAGGTATTGCGGTATACAACATTCTGCCCGTATCTCCCATGGACTGCGTGAAGGTGCTTTCTGTGGTATTGCCCGCAAATAAATATTTCAGCTATTTGCAGTATGAAAAAATGATTCAGATGATTTTTCTGTTCCTGCTGTTTTTGGGCTTCTTCGGAAACATTTTCGGAAACATCACTTATGGTGTCATTCAGTTTTTGGGGCATCTGTTCTTTATTCTGTAAGGAAGTGAAGCTATGGAGCAAGTGACCATACGGCTGGATGCCTTTGAAGGTCCTATGGACCTTTTGTATCATCTGATTGAGAAAAATGAAATTGATATTTACGATATTCCCATTGCTTCTTTGACAGACCAGTACCTTGCCTATCTGGATGCGGCAGAGGACCGCAACATGGATGGCATGAGTGAATTTTTGGTGATGGCGGCAACTCTTTTGGAAATCAAAAGCAAGCTGTTGTTGCCGAAACCTAAGAAAGAAGCAGAGGAAGAAGGACCAGACCCCCGTGCGGAACTGGTGGAACGTCTGCTGGAATATAAGAAGATCAAGGGCGTAACGGCAGAATGGAAGGCAAGGGCGGAAGAAGCTGCCAGACTGCTGTATAAGCCTGCGGATAAGGCAATTGCCAAACTGCGCCGGGAAGAAGATCAGCCCTTGGAAGACTTTCTCATGGGCGTGACCATGGAGGATTTGTATCTGGCTTTTCAGGAAGTCATGCAGCGAAAGGAATCTAAGGTTGACCATGTCCGTAGCTCTTTCCGTGCGGTGAAACGGGATTTGTTCACCATTCAGGATAAAATGGACTATATTCGGGACTTGCTGATTTTGCAGCCACAGATTACGTTTTTCGGCATATTCCGCAGAAAATCCAGAAAAATGGAAAAAGTCGTAACATTTTTGGCATTGCTGGAGCTGATCAAACGGAAAGAAGTGCAGATTACCCAGCAGGGAACATTTTCGGAAATTTACATCCGCAGTTATGAGGAAAGGGATGCAGTATGAGATTGGCACAGTTGGAAGCTGTGGTGGAATCCCTCCTGTTTATTTCGGGAGAAGCGGTGCCCCTGACAGCCATTGCCCAGACAATTGAAATGGATAAAGCCACTGCCAGAGCCATTGTGCAGTCTTTGGCGGATAAATACGAAGCGGAGCAGCGAGGTATCCGCATTGTAGAGATCAACGGCTCTTACCAGATGTGTACAGCAGCAGAATGTTTCACTTATATTCGCAGCATGTATAAAAGCCCCCAGCGGCAGGGATTGACACAGTCTTTGTTGGAAACGCTGGCGATCATTGCCTATAAACAGCCCATTACCAAAGGGCAGATTGAGGAAATTCGCGGCGTTAGTGCGGAACATGCGGTCAGCAAACTGGTGGAAAAGAAGCTGGTCTGCGAGGTGGGGAGATTGGATGCGCCGGGCAAACCCATCCTCTTTGGCACCACAGAGGACTTCCTGCGGTATTTTGGCTTTAAGTCTGTATCAGAACTGCCGCCGCTGGAAGATGACACCGGGCTGGCAGAGCAGGAAGAAACAGAAGAACAAACGGAAATTTAAAAAGAGAACCGACAGAGAGGAATCTGTCGGTTTTTTGATTGTAAAAGCAGGAAGTATTTGCTAATCTGAAGGTAGGAGGCATAGTTTTCTATACAAAAAAGGGGGAAGAAAAGATGAAAAGTATCAAATGGATGTTATTTGGAATTACGTTATTGTTGGTTACTTTTTTGATTCGTTGTATGCTGGAGGATGCGCTGTATACAGATTTTATTGGCATTTTTGGGGCAATCATTGTGATTTATGGCATGTGTAAAAATGAAAAACAGTAACGAAAAACAAAAGGAGCCTGATTTTAGGGGCATCTTCATAAGAAAACAAAGAAAACTAAAATCTTTATCATAACAAAGGATTTTAGTTTTCTTATTTTTTATTAAGATTTTTTGTTATGTTTTCTTATGAAGACAGCCGTCGCAATTCCCCTTAAGAAATCAGGGAAAAGAAAAAACAATGTTTTCTTAAGGGGAAGTTGCTTTTGCAAGGTTCCTTTTTCTATGGATACCCTTTTCCCAAAAAGCATACAATGATGGGGGAGGGGTACACATGAAAAAATTTTTGAGTTTTTGTGTGGCGCTGCTGTTGTGTGGGCAAACAGTATTGGCAGCAGAACCAAATGTGGCGGCGCAGGGAGCGGCGCTCATTGACGGAGAAACAGGGCGGCTGTTATGGGGAAAAAATGCAGAAAGTCCTATGGAAATGGCAAGCACCACGAAAATTATGACTGCCATACTGGTATTGGAAAAAGCAGACCCAAAAGAAGTGGTGACCATCAGCGCAAATGCCGCTAAACAGCCGGATGTGCAAATGGGGCTGAAAGAAGGAGAACAGTGGTATGTGGGGGACTTGCTGCGCGCTATGATGCTGAAATCTTATAATGATGCGGCAGTGGCATTGGCGGAGCATGTCAGCGGTTCTGTGGAAGCCTTTTGTATGGAAATGACGGCAAAAGCGGCTTCTATTGGGGCAACGGATACGGTCTTTGGTTCCCCTAATGGTCTGGATAGCCATTTAACCAGAGAACAGCACCATTCCACACCGCTGGATATGGGCATCATTACCGCTTATGCCCTGCAAAATCCTGTTTTTCGAGAAATTGCTGTGTTGCCCAGTCATACCTTTGCGGATGTTTCCGGCAAGAACGTACATACGGCAGTGAATACAGACCGCTTTTTGCAGATGTATTCCGGTGTTCTTGGGGTGAAAACGGGATATACCAATAAAGCTGGACATTGTTTCGTGGGGGCGGCAGAGCAGGAGGATATGATTCTTGTCAGTGTGGTATTGGCAAGTGGATGGGGTAATACAGGCAAGGAAGCCAAGTGGACAGATACAAAAAAACTCATGGATTATGGCTTTGCTACCTATGAGAAACAGGAAATCGCACAAGCTGGAGAAAATATGGGAGAGATTGCGGTGACCCGCTCTCCGGTGAAGGAAATCACGGCAGGTCTTGCGGAAGGATACAGTGGGGTGTTTTCAGAAGATGAGGTTTCCCGTTTGCAGTGGCAGGCGGAATTGCCAGAAACATTGGAAGCACCCATAGAACAGGGAGAACAGATTGGGACAGCTACTTTGAAATTGGATGGAGAAACCATTGTGGAAATTCCATTGACAGCACAATCAGAGGCACCAGCCTATACACTTTCACAGCAGTACCGCAGATTGCTTTCTGTTTGGTTTGACTGGATAGAATTTTTGCCGGAAATGTGATTTTTCTTTGACTTTCCGCTCTTTCTCCTGTATACTGATGGGACGAAAAGGACGGAGGAGAAGCCATGGAAGAAAGATTGCAGAAATTTTTGGCGGAGGCAGGCATTGCTTCCCGCAGAAAATCAGAAGAACTCATTGCCGCAGGTCGTGTGCAGGTAAACGGACAGGTGGTACGGGAACTGGGCGTCAAAATCGACCCGGCAAAAGATAAAGTATTATTCGATAATAAGCCTGTAAAAGCGCAGGAAACAAAGAAAGTATATATCATGCTCCATAAGCCCGAAGGCTATGTGACAACAGCGAAAGAGCAGTTTGGACGTCCGGCGGTGCTGGATTTGGTGCAGGGCGTAAAGGAACGTATTTTCCCTGTAGGACGATTGGACTATGATACATCCGGTCTGCTGCTTTTGACAAGCGACGGCGATCTGACTTATAAGCTGACACATCCCAAACACGATGTAGATAAAACCTATATTGCAAAGCTTTATGGTGTGCCTGACGAAGGCGCTTTGCAGAAATTCCGCAGAGGTGTTGTCATCGACGGTAGAAAAACCAGACCCGCAAAAATTCAGATTCTGGAAAAGGAAAAAGATATGCGGTTCTGCACAGCGGAAATCATCATCCACGAAGGCAAAAACCGTCAGGTCAGAAAAATGTGCGAAGCCATCAAACATCCCGTTGCACAGCTGAAACGTGTGGCAACAGGAGAATTGACACTGGGTGATCTGCCTAAAGGCAAATATCGCTATCTGACAGAAAGAGAAATCAAATATTTGAAAAAACTGTAAGTAAACAGCCTCGGTTTTGGAAAATCCGGGGCTATTTTTATCAGGATTTGTTTTTTATTTTGAAATCATAGGGATTCTTGGCTTTATGCTTGAAAGTCCAGCGATTTTCCCATATAATTTAAGTTTAGAGTACATCATAAAGGAAGGCTGAATTATGAGCGAACAGAAAACAAGATTTTATCTGATCCGTCACGGGGAAACATTGTGGAACCGTCAGGGACGGTATCAGGGTTCTACAGATATTGAACTGTCCGAAGAAGGACTGGCACAGGCAGAACTGGTGGCAAAGCGTTTCCGTTATTTGCCTTTGGACAAGATTTACGCTTCTCCCCTGAAGCGCGCATTGGTCACAGCCCAGACCATCGGCAGAGAAACAGGCATTACACCCATTGTGGATGAACATTTTAAAGAAATCAACTTTGGTGCGTGGGAAGGCATGAGCATTCCCGAACTGAAAGAAGCCTATGGACAGGCATATATGGATTTCTATGAAAATCCCTTTGCACATCCGTTCCCCGGTGAAGGCTCTTTTGCCAATGTAACAAAACGTGCTGTGGAAGGCTTTGAAGTGGTTCTGGAAGAAAACAGAGGCAAACATGTTGCCATTGTGTCCCACGGCGGCCTGCTTCGTGTTATGCTGGTGGCAATCATGGGCATGGATGTGAATTTCTACCGCAAAACTTGGATGACAAATACATCCATCACCACAGTGGATGTCATGGAAGACGGCAGACGTATCCTCATGACACTCAATGACAAAGCCCATCTGGAAATGGCAGATTTATTCAAAAAAGGGGAATGATTATGGCAAAGATCGCAGTCATCGGCGGCGGCGCCGCAGGGATGCTGGCGGCAGGTCGTGCGGCACAGCGGGGGCATGAAGTCCATTTGTTTGAAAAGAATAATCGTTTAGGCAAGAAAATACTCATTACCGGCAAAGGTCGCTGTAATGTGACAAACGACGGGGATCTGGATGCCTTTCTGGATAACATCCCCGGCAATCCTTATTTCATGTACAGCGCTTTTTACCGTTTTGATAATCAGGCACTGCGTCAGCTTTTGCTGGACATGGGGCTGGAAACAAAAGTGGAACGAGGCAACCGGGTATTTCCTGTGACAGACCGTTCTTTGGATGTGGTACAGGCTTTGGAAAAATATATGCGGCAGAATAAAGTTGCCCTTCATCTGGAAAGTCAGGTGGAACATGTGGTCATGAAAGAGGGCAAAGTCACAGGGATTCGTCTGAAAAACCAGAAAGAATTGCCTTTTGACGCTGTTATTGTGACAACGGGGGGACTTTCTTATCCTAATACAGGCTCTACAGGGGACGGCTACCGCATGGCAAAAGCCGCAGGGCATACAGTCACCAAGCTATATCCTTCTCTGGTTCCTTTGAAAACAGCGGAAAGCTGGTGTCAGGAACTGATGGGTCTGAGCCTCAGAAATATTGCCATTCGTATCTGTAATGAAAAAGGCAAAACCGTTTACGAAGATTTCGGGGAAATGCTCTTTACCCATTTTGGCGTGTCAGGTCCGGTGATTTTGAGTGCCAGCCGCCATATTTTGACAGATACAGAAAAGGGATTCCATCTCTATATTGATTTGAAACCCGCGCTGGATGAAAAACAGCTGGATCATCGTCTGCTGCGGGATTTTGAAAAATACAGCAACAAAGATTTTCGCAACGCTTTAGGGGATTTGCTGCCTCAGAAACTGATTCCTGTGATTATTTCTCTTTCCGGCATTGACCCAGAGAAAAAGGTGAACGGCATCACCAAGGAAGAACGAAAACAGCTGCTGCATTTGCTGAAAGCACTGCCTTTGACCATTATCGGTGTGACAGGGTATAACGAAGCTGTTGTCACCAGCGGCGGTATTTGTGTGGATGAGATTGATCCTTCCACCATGGAAAGCAAACTGGTGAAAAACCTGTATTTTGCAGGGGAAGTGTTGGACGTGGACGCATATACAGGGGGATTCAATTTGCAGATTGCTTTCTCTACAGGCTATACGGCTGGGGACAGCGTTTGCGAGGAAGTATAAGGAGGCAGAACAACATGAAAAAATTTGCAGTGGCAGTGGATGGACCCGCAGGCTCCGGCAAAAGCACTGTAGCAAAGGAAATTGCGAAGGCATTAGGCATTTTATATATCGACACAGGCGCTATGTATCGCACTGTCGGCATGGCTTGTCTGAAAAAAGGCATCAATCCTGCCGATGAAGATGCTGTTGTGGCTTCTCTGGACAGTCTGGATATGAAGATTTTCCCGGAGGCGGGCGGACAGCGCATTCTGCTGGATGGGGAGGATATTACTTCCCGTATCCGTACAGAAGAAATCGGCAAGGCGGCATCCAGTGTAGCGGCTTATCAGAAAGTCCGTGAAAAACTGGTGGAAATCCAGCAGGGACTGGCAAAAGAACAGTCTGTGATCATGGATGGCCGTGACATTGGTACCAAAGTTCTGCCAGATGCAGAAGTGAAGATTTATCTGGATGCCAGTGTGGAAGAGAGAGCGAAACGCCGTGTGGGGGAACTGGAAGCGCAGGGCAAAACTGCTGACTTGGAAACCATCCGGGAAGAAATTGCCCAGCGGGATTATCAGGACATGCACCGGGAAAACAGCCCTCTTTGCCGTGCAGAAGACGCGGTGAATGTGGATACCACAGGGCTGGATATTCCTGCGGTGACAGAGAAACTGCTGGCGCTCATTGCCGAAAAAACAAAATGAGGTGAAAAGATATGTCATTTTATACATTTGCAAGAGGTTTGGTAAAAATCTATTATAAATTTATGTTCCGTATGGATATTCAGGGGGAAGAACATATCCCAACAGAAGGCGGCGTGGTTCTTTGCTGTAACCACATGAGCAATCTGGACCCCACTACCATGGCGGCATTTGTGAAACGTCCCGTGCGGTATATTGCCAAAAAAGAACTGTTTGAAAAAAGATGGTCTGCAAAACTGCTGTCCTCTCTGGGCGCTTTTCCCGTAGACCGCCAGACCACAGATATGAAAGCTCTGAAAACAGCGATCAAATTGCTGAAAAACGGGGAAGCACTGGGGATTTTTGCAGAAGGCACCCGCGTGAAAGAAGGGGAAGCCAAGGCGGCAAAAGCTGGTGTTGCTTTGTTTGCACTGAAAGGGGAAGCACCTATTGTGCCCATCTGTATCAGCAGTAAGTATAAATTCCGTTCCATCGTTCATATCCGTTATGGCGAGCCCATTTATCTGGATGAATACAAGGGGCAGAAAGTGACAACGGAAATGATGGAAGAAATCACGGAAAAAGTCATGGAAAAAGTAAGAGAAATGAGGGTGGAAGTATGAGCAATATTCGCGTGGCAGAATCCGCAGGTTTTTGTTTTGGCGTAAAACGTGCCATTGAAATGGCATATGAAGCCATTGGCGTGGAACCAAAGCTATATTCCTATGGACAGCTGATTCATAATAAAACCGTAACAGACGACTTGGCATCCAAAGGATTGGAAATCGTAGAAAATTTGGATGGACTGACAGAAGGTACTCTCTTGATCCGTTCCCATGGCGTTGGCAAAGCTTTGTATGATGAAGCGGAAGCAAAGGGGCTGAAAATTCTGGATGGCACCTGCCCTTTTGTGAAAAAAATCCATAATATCGTTCATGATAAACTGGCAGAAGGTCTGGGCATCATCATCGTTGGTGACGGCACTCATCCTGAAGTTATCGGCATCAATGGCTGGTGCGAAAATGCCGCAGTGATTCTGGAAGATGAAGAAGCGGCAAAAACAAAGGAAATCCCTGAAAAAGAAAAATACGCCGTTGTGGTGCAGACCACATTCCGTCAGGCAAAATTCGACAAGATTCTGGAAATTTTGCAGGACAGAGGTGTAAATATGGAAGTCCATAACACCATCTGTTCCGCAACGGAAAAACGGCAGACAGAAGCGGAAGAACTGTCCAAAACCGTAGATAAGATGATTGTCATTGGCGGAAAAAATAGTTCTAACACTCAGAAGCTTGTGGAAATTTGTGCAAAAAATTGTGGAAATACCGTACATATTGAAACAATTTGTGATTTGGTGTTGAATAATTTCGGAAAAGATGATAAAATAGGTATAACTGCAGGTGCGTCTACACCGCCTGCAATAATTAAGGAGGTAGTTGTTACTATGAGCGAAGCATTAGAAAATGCAGTACAAAATTTAGGAGGAAGTGAGGAAGCGACATTCGAACAGATGTTAGAAGAATCCCTCGTTACCCTGCACACAGGTGACGTTGTAAAAGGCACTGTTATTCAGGTTGTAAACGAAGAAGTATCCGTGAATCTGGGCTTCAAATCCGATGGTATCATCGCAAGAGGCGAATTCAGCAGTGACCCTACAGTGATTCCCAGCAAAACAGTTCAGCCTGGAGATGAAATCGAAGTATTCGTAGTACGCGTAAACGATGGCGACGGCAATGTTATGCTTTCCAGAAAACGTATCGAAGCTCAGAAGGGCATCGAAGAAATCGAAGCTGCTTACAACGACAAAGCAGTTGTAACAGGTACAGTTACAAACGTTGTAAAAGGCGGTCTGATCGCAGTTGTCAACGGCGTAAACGTATTCATTCCTTCTTCTCAGGTTTCTAATAGATTTATCGAAGACCTGAGCGTATTCAATGGTCAGGAATTGGAATTCAACATTATCGAAGTTGACAGAGTAAAACGTCGTTTCATCGGCGGCAGAAAAGCACTGGTAGAACAGGAAATCGCAGCAAAACGCGCAGCTCTGTTCGAAACAATCCAGGCTGGTTCCAGAGTAAACGGTACAGTAAGCAGACTGACAGATTTCGGCGCATTTGTTGATCTGGGCGGCGTAGACGGTCTGATCCACATTTCCGAAATGAGCTGGGGCAGAATCTCCAACCCCAAAGAAGTTCTGAAAGAAGGTCAGGAAGTAGAAGTATTCGTTCTGGACGTAGATAAAGAAAAAGGCAAAATCAGCCTGTCCCTGAAAGATGCAGACAAGAACCCTTGGAAACTGGCTGCTGAAAAATATGCAGTTGGCTCCATCGTTGAAGGTAAAGTTGTACGTATGGTACCTTTCGGTGCATTCGTTGAACTGGAACCCGGCGTAGACGGTCTGGTACACATCTCTCAGATTGCGAACAAACACGTTGTAAAACCTGAAGATGAACTGAAGGTTGGCGAAATCATCAACGTGAAAGTTCTGGAAGTGAACCCCGAACAGAAGAAAATCAGCCTTTCCAAGAGACAGGCAGATGCTCCTGTAGAAGAAGCTCCCGCAGAAGAAGCAGCTACAGAAGAATAATTTCTGTTTTCTAACCTAAAGACTAGGTCATTTATACAGAATCATTCAAATGGATAGAACATTGTAGTTGCTACAAGGTTTTATCCATTTGTTTTTGTATAGAATTGTGAAAGGAAAGACAAAGGTACAGACCCAAAGGAGGAAACCACATGGACTGGAGAGCGGCATTTAGCAGAGAGCATCAGCCGCAGCCTGCAGAAATGGCAGCATTCATCAACAGCCCACATTGGCAGACGTTGCGCAGCTATATTGAAGAGACTTTTCATATCCAGCCGCAATACGATTACAGCACATGCAGCATGCAGGAAGGTTGGAGCATTAGATATCGCAAAGGCGTGCGTGCCATTTGTTCCATGTATCCCATGGAAGGATATTTTATGTGTATGGTCAGCATCGGACATAAGGAGCTGGCAGAAGCGGAAGAACTGATGAAAGATTGCAGCGAGTATATTCAGCATCTTTTTGAAAAAACTGATTTGTTTAACGGCGGAAAATTGTTGTTGGCAAAGGTACAGGACGAAGAAGTGTTGGAAGATGTGAAGAAATTGATCGAACTGCGTTGCAGAGGAAAGAAAAAGAAAGCATAAAGGAAGGAAAGATGTATTGTGATACGTTTTGAATGTGATTATGCGGAAGGGGCACATCAGAAGATTTTGGAAAATATGATGCGTACCAATCTGGAACAGACAGCAGGCTACAGCGAAGACGTTTACAGCGATCATGCCCGTGAACTCATTCGTCAGGCTTGTGGAAACGATGACCTGGATGTACATTTTTTGGTGGGCGGCACTCAGACAAACTTGACTGTGATTGCGTCCGTACTGCGTCCCCATCAGGGCGTGCTTTGCGCTGTTTCCGGTCATGTGAATGTACATGAAACCGGCGCCATTGAAGCCACAGGACACAAAGTGTTGGCAATGCCCAGTGCGGATGGCAAGATCACTGCGGAACAGGTGCAGGAAGCTTATGATGCCCATTGGCGTGATGAATCCAGAGAACATATTGTGCAGCCCGGCATGGTATATATTTCCCAGCCTACAGAGAATGGGACTCTGTATTCCAAGGCAGAGCTGACAGCCCTGCATGAAACATGCGTGAAATGCGGACTGCCTTTGTATGTGGACGGTGCAAGACTGGGCTATGGCATGGCAGCACCTACCAATGATGTGACACTGAAAGACTTGGCAGAACTGAGTGATATTTTCTATATTGGCGGCACAAAAGTAGGGGCACTCTTTGGCGAAGCAGTTGTGATTGCAAATCCTGCTTATCGTCAGGATTTCCGTTATATCATCAAACAGCGCGGCGGTATGCTGGCAAAAGGCAGACTGCTGGGAATTCAGTTCGAAACCCTTTTCACAGACGGTCTTTATTTCGAAATTTCCAAACACGCTGTGGATCTGGCTATGAAGATCCGCAAGACTTGCGAGGAAAAAGGTTTTGCAATACAGTATGAGTCCTATACCAATCAGCAATTCCCTATTCTGCCCAACGAATTGGTAGTTGAACTGCGGAAGAAATATGCTTTCTATACATGGCAGAAAGTGGATGAAGATCATACCTCTGTTCGTTTCTGCACCAGCTGGGCAACAGATGCGGAAAATGTAGAACAGCTTTTGGCAGATATCCGTGCTTTTGGCGCGTAAGCAACAGCAAGTTGCTTTCCAAAGACAGCAAAATCGGGTACAATCAAGTCACAGAAAGGATGTGGCTGGATGGAAACGAAAGAAGTATTGCTACAATTACGCAAAGCACACGATCTGACACAGGAGGAAATGGCAAAGCATTTGCTGGTTACCAGACAGGCAGTAAGTCGATGGGAAACGGGAGAAACCATTCCAAATGCGGAAACATTGAAACTGATTTCCAAAGAATTTCATGTGTCCATCAACACACTTTTAGGGATGCCGCAAAGACTGTTTTGTCAGTGCTGCGGTATGCCTTTGGATGATGATGGATTGCTCAGTCAGGAAAAGGACGGCAGTTTCAATGAAGACTACTGCAAATGGTGTTATACGGACGGAAAGTTTACCTATACTTCCATGGAGGAACTCATGGATCGCTGTGTCCCTATATTGCAGGAACAGTTTCCGGAAACAACGGAACAGCAGCTAAGGGACATGATGCAAAAACAATTACCTCAACTGAAACATTGGAAAAAATAAAAAAACCAGAGAGAATCTTTTCGATTCTTTCTGGTTTTTTGTGTTTAACCCTGATATACTGTATCGTCTACGTCCAGCGCTTCTACTAGTTTCACTTCGGGGTTCTTCTGCATGAAGTTGTTCAGTGTGTACTGGTTTGCAAAGAGCAGGATAGGACGTTCAAAGTGGTCATATACCAGTGTGCTTCTGGCTACCACATAATCTTTGACATCCTTAGGGGAACCGGGTGCTACCCAACGGGCTACGCTGTAATCCAAAGGTTCCATACGGATTTCAGAGTTGTATTCATTTTTCAGACGATATTCGAATACTTCAAACTGCAGCTGACCTACAGCACCCAGAATAACGTCGTTGAATTCGTTGTGGTATACCTGGATAGCACCTTCCTGTGCCAGCTGCTGTACGCCTTTCTGGAACTGTTTTGCTTTCAGAGAGTTCACAGGATGCACACGGCAGAACAGTTCGGGAGGGAAGGTAGGCAGTGGTTCAAAGAACAGTTTTTCTTTACGGTCGGTGATGGTATCGCCGATCTGATAGTTGCCGCTGTCGTAAATACCGATGATGTCCCCTGCAATGGCTGTTTCTACGGTTTCACGGTCGTTTGCCATCAGATGAGTGGACTGGCTCAGTTTCATCTGTTTGCCTGTACGGGACAGGGTAACGTTCATACCACGGTTGAAGGTACCGGAGCAGATACGCAGGAACGCCAGTCTGTCACGATGGGCAGGGTTCATGTTTGCCTGAATTTTGAAAATAAAACCACTGAAGAATTCGTCTGTGGGTTTTACTTCGCCGGTTGTGGTTTTTCTGGGACCGGGAGCGGGAGACCATTCCAGGAAATGTTTCAGGAATGGTGTGATACCGAAGTCAGCCAGAGCGGAACCGAAGAATACGGGAGAAAGTTTCCCTTCTTTGATTGCCTGCAGGTCAAAGGGGTTGCCTGCGCCGTCCAGCAGTTCCATTTCACCACGGAGAATATCCAGGTTGGCATCGGAAATAACGCCTTCCAGTGTATCACCGAATACGCCGTTGGCACCCAGCTCTACAACGCCGTCTTTCTGTTTGTAGAGATATACTTTGTTTTCCAGACGGTCATAGATGCCTTCAAATGTCAAACCGTTGCCGATGGGCCATGTCACGGCTGTGGAGGGTAGTCCCAGCGCGTCTTCCAGGTCAGCCATACAATCCAAGGGATCTTTGGACTGACGGTCTAATTTGTTGATGAATGTAAAGATAGGGATTTCACGCATACTGCAAACTTTGAACAGCTTTACAGTCTGTGCTTCCACACCTTTTGCCGCGTCGATGACCATGACAGCACTGTCTACAGATGTCAGAATACGGTAAGTGTCTTCGCCGAAGTCGTTATGACCGGGTGTATCCATGATGGATACCACTTTACCGTCATACTCGAACTGCATAACAGAAGAAGTAACGGAAATCCCTCTCTGTTTTTCGATTTCCATCCAGTCACTTTTCGCGAATTTTGCATTTCTTCTTGCTTTTACGGTGCCGGCTTCTCGAATAGCGCCGCCGTGAAGCAGCAGTTTTTCTGTCAGTGTGGTCTTACCTGCGTCGGGGTGGGAGATGATGCCGAAAATACGCCGTTTTTGAATGGCTTCCAGATTACTCATGTTCATTTTCCTTTCTGTCCAAAATCTATATTGAAAAGTTGTTGCTTTTTGTATCCATAACATTTCTATTTTAACCGAAACCAGACAAAAAGGGAATAAAAAATTGCAGAATTTCATACAAAAAGTAAAAAATGCTGTATCTGATACGAAATACATTGACTGTATAATGTCTTTGGACTACAATAAAGATAAATAAAATACTATGCAAAAATATGGAGGTTATCTATCATGTTCAAAGTAACAAGCACAGACAAAGCACCCGCAGCTATCGGCCCTTACTCTCAGGCTATCGAAGTAAATGGTTTCCTGTTCGCTTCCGGTCAGGTTCCCATCAACCCTGAAGTAGGCGATGTTGTAGCAGAAGGCATCGTTGATCAGACAGAACAGGTTATGAAAAACATCGGCGCTATTCTGGAAGTTAACGGTCTGACATACACAGACGTTGTAAAAACAACATGCTTCCTGGCTGACATGGGCGACTTCGCTACATTCAACGAAGTATACGCTAAATACTTCACAGGCAAACCCGCTCGTTCTTGCGTAGCAGTAAAAACACTGCCTAAGAACGTTCTGTGTGAAGTAGAAATCCTGGCTGTAACAAAGAAATAATTGTTGCATCTGATTTTTGCAAGTGAAAGTGGGACAGGCTTTCCAGTCTGTCCCAACTTTTTTCAAAAAAATTGCAAAAAATTGTTGACATATGTAAAAAATGTAGTAAGATAGAAAAGGTCGTCGAGGCGTGGCTCAGCTTGGTAGAGCGCTACATTAGGGATGTAGAGGTCGCAAGTTCAAATCTTGTCGCCTCGATTAGACAGAACCGAAAATGTCAGAAACGATATTTTCGGTTCTTTTTTGTACGCCGAACAGGTATGACAAAACCCCCAGTTCAACTGGGGGTAGGTAAAAATACTTTAGTATAAGAAAGAAACCTCCTGCGTTATAATGAAAATGGTCTGGCAACCAAAATTATAGAAGCAGGAGGTTTTGTCAATGAATGACATAAGAAGTTTATCACATTCCAAATGGAGATGCAAATATCATATTGTTTTTGCACCTAAATATCGCAGACAGGTGATTTATAAAAAGTTAAAAGCAGATATTGGGAGGATATTAAGAGAATTATGTGAAAGGAAAGGTGT
>NZ_FRAH01000114.1 GCF_900142265.1 Anaerotignum lactatifermentans DSM 14214
AAGATGGACTTACAAGAACTGACTGCATTTATTATGGAAAAAGGGAAGAACCGTTTCCCTGATCCGGATGCAGTAGCCAAAGCCCTCCAGAAAGCTGCCAGAAGCTCCTATCGTTTGCCTAAAACCGTGAATGATTCTGTAAATCAGGTGCTTGCTATCTCCATAACATCAATCAGAGCATTGGAATCCCAAATCAAAGCATTTGATAAAGCTATCACGAAGCAAATGGAACTTTTGCCCAATGTTTTGATATCCATTCCCGGTATTGGTCCGGTACTTTCTGCTGGAATTATGGCTGAGATCGGAGACATCAACCGTTTTCAAAATCAGGCTGCCCTTGCTAAATATGCAGGTCTTGCATGGCAGCAGCACCAATCAGGCGACTTTGAAGCCCAAACAACAAGAATGATTCATTCTGGCAACCGATTCTTAAAGTATTATCTGTGTGAAGCAGCATTTTCTCTTGTAAGATGCGACAAGGAATACAGCCGCTTTTACCACATCAAATATAAAGAAGTAAATAGATTTCAACACAAACGTGCCCTCGCATTAACTGCTCGTAAATTTGTGCGGTTAGTCTTTGCACTGCTCAAAGACAATCGTTTATATCGTCCGGCAGAATAGATTTTTCTATCTGCCGATACACGAACCCTGCTCATTTTTCAAAAATACGATTTGCAGGGCTTAGGTGGGTGTTTTTGTCTTTTTGAAACATAGCTGAAAGTATATCTTTCAATATTGTTTTTATCTTGACATATCACCGCTGGACTTTTGTATCAGTATATCATAAGCGGCGGGAAAGTCCCATAAAATAAATCAGATATAGAAAAAGGAGTGAAAACCATTGAAGTTTTGCAGAAAAGAAAAACAGGACTGCTGTCAGACGGAAGCAGGAGGCAAGAAAGGTCTGTGCCTGCTGAAAGGAATGGCAGTGGCGTTGGCGGTGAGCTGTATTTTTTTCATTGCTTATGGCATTGTGCTGACCTATACGTCACTGGCAGAAAGCACCATCCCCATTGTCGCCCTGTGCTGCACGGCATTATCGGCAGGGATTGCCGGTTTTGACTGGGCAAAATGCATCAAACGCCGCGGGCTCATCTGGGGGCTTTTGGCAGGGCTGGTATACGGTCTTTTGCTGTGGGTAATCACTAGTTTTGGCAGCGGAGATTTTGCCCTGCACACCACTTTCTGGCGGATGATGGCAGTGGCTCTGGCTGGCGGCGCTGCCGGCGGACTGATGGGCATACACAAAATTTCTTGAAAAATACATCATTTCATGATATTTCATCTTTGCATCTCTTATATTTTGTGCTATACTATCAAAATAATAAAAGAAGAACGGTTTTTCTTTTTTCAGGGGCGAATAAAGGAAGAACCGTCTTTCTTTTGGAAAAAAACAGTTTCGCCAGTTTTGACGGACGGAAAGCAGGAGGAGAAAGATGAAAGCAAGAGGAAGAATCATGCTGGTGATTATGCTTGTCATCGCTGCAGCTTTGAGTTTTGTTTCCTACCAGGGGATCGGGGAAGGAAAAACACTCAGCGCCGGCAACATCAAGCAGGGTCTTGACCTGAGTGGTGGTGTGTATATCGTATACGAAGCGGACAAGGAAGATGTCACAGCAGAAGAAATGCAGGCGGCTGTTTCTTTGATCCAGGGGCGTATGGACTGGAACGGTTGGACAGAAGCAGAAGTTGCCCAGGAAGGCACAAATCGTATCCGTGTGGATATTCCTGGTGTGGAAAACGCGGAAGATGCCATTCGTGAAATTGGACAGACTGCGCAGTTGTCCTTTGTGGATGAAACAGGCAAAGTATTGCTGACAGGTGATATGGTAGCCGATGCCACCAAACAGGTAGGCGCTACCCAAAAGGGCGGCAATGCAGAACCTTATGTTGCACTGAAATTCAATGACGAAGGCAAACAGCTTTTCGCAGAAGCAACAGCGGCAAATATCGGCAAACCCATTTACATTGTTATGGACGGCGAAGTCATCAGTGCGCCTATGGTACAGTCTGCCATTACCACTGGGGAAGCATCCATCACAGGCAACTTCACAGGGGAATCCGCCGAAGAACTGGCATCCCTCATTCGTGCCGGCTCTCTGCCTTTTAACCTGAATGTCATCCAGATGAAGAATGTAGGTGCAAGACTGGGTGCAGACGCATTGGCAACAGGCGTAAAAGCAGGTGCCATCGGTCTGGCACTGGTACTGATCTTCATGCTGGTGGTTTATAAAGTGCTGGGCTTTGCAGCAGACCTTGCGCTGATCATTTATGTAGGTCTGGAATTGATTCTGCTCAATGCCTTTAATATTACGCTGACACTGCCAGGTATCGCGGGTATCATCCTTTCTGTAGGTATGGCAGTAGACGCCAATGTCGTTATCTTTGAACGTCTGAAAGAAGAACTGGTACAGGGCAAGACACTTCGTGTTGCTATCAAAAACGGGTTCTCCCGTGCGCTGCCTGTTATCCTGGACGGTAACGTAACAACACTCATTGCGGCAGTGGTACTGTTCTTCCTTGGCTCCGGTACAGTCAAAGGCTTTGCGACCACATTGAGCATGGGTATCATCATTTCCATGTTTACAGCTCTGGTGGTAACAAGATTGATCGTAAACGGATTGATGCAGGGCGGATGCAGCAACCCCAAGTATTATGGTATGCGCAGTAAGTAAGGAGGCGGAGCAGATGAAAATTGTAGAAAACAGAAAAAAATTCTTCGCCGCTTCTTTGATTGTCATCATCATCGGTTTTGCGGCAATGATCTTCAATGCCCAGACAGGCAGAGGCGCTTTCCAGTATGACGTTGAATTTACCGGCGGCACCTCTTTTGACTTGGATTTGGGTCAGGAATATGAACAGGAAGATTTGCAGAAGCTTATCACAGATGTAACAGGACAGGATAGTCCACAGATTCAGCAGGTTATCGGTACAAACGAAGTAACTGTAAAAATTCAGTCCATTGACAGTGCAACAAGAGAAACACTGACCAATGCCATTTTGGAAGCGTATCCCAACGCAGTCATGGGGGAAGTCAATGACGTCAGCGGTACTGTCAGCCATGAAATGCAGACAGCAGCCATCAAAGCAACACTCATTGCGGCTGTGGCAATGCTGCTGTATATTTCCCTGCGGTTCCACGATTTCCGTGCCGGCGGCAGTGCCATCATCGCGCTGCTTCACGACGTACTTATCGTTCTGACAGCTTACGCGGTGTTCCGTATCCCGGTCAACAACACATTCATTGTTGTTCTGCTGACCATTCTGGGGTACTCCATCAATGCGACCATCGTTATTTTCGACCGTATCCGTGAAAATAAGAGCGCATTCCACGCAAATCAGACAGCGGAAAAAATCAACAAGAGCATCAGTCAGACACTGGCTCGTTCCATCAATACATCTCTGACCACATTCTTCACCGTTGGGGCAATTTATGTATTGGGTGTGCCTGCACTGAAAGAATTTGCACTGCCTATGATGATCGGTATTCTGGCAGGGGCATATTCTTCTGTCTGCATTTCCGGTTCTATTTGGTACGTATTGCTGCCTAAGAGCGAGAAATAATCGGAAAATAAAAAGATTGTATGAAAAGCAGGTCCTTATTCACAAAACATGGTGTTTTGTTGATTTCTGAATGGAACTGCAGCGAGGGTCTTTTGAAGAATAGATTCTTCATACAATTCAGGTAAAAAGAAGATAGCCGGAAACCCTTTTATGTTGGGGATTTCGGCTATCTTTGTTGGGTGCTTTAGCTTAACAAAACCCCTAGTTCTACTAGGGGTAAATAAAATACTTTAGTATATTTTTTTTGAATGATAATTACTATGGATTTACTAATTATCAAATGAAGGATAGATATGCAATATTAAATTAACATACTGTATTCTCAATTATAGTACCTGTTTACAGGTTGCAGTGCAAATAAATGTGATGATATTTTTCGATGCCCCTTTTAGGGGTCGGCACGTAATACCCCTTCTAGTGGTTTTGATTAGATTTTTTGGACAGGAAGACGGCAAAAGACAAGGCGTTGACGGTTTTTTAGCGGAATCTGTCTTGTAATTGCGTGGGGAAGATGTTAAGATAGTGGCAAATGTATGAAAAGATAGGAAACTTTGCGCAGGGCGCAGAGCAAGGGAGGATACTATGCATATTGTAATTGTAGGGGACGGTAAGGTCGGCAGTACAGTCGCAGCCCAGCTGTCTACCGAAGGTCATGATATCATCATCATAGACAGCAACGCCACCGCATTGGAAAACGCGGGCAATACCATGGATATTATTTGTGTGGAAGGCAATGGATGCAGTGCGGCGCTGCAAAAAGAAGCAGGGGTGCCGGAAGCGGATCTGCTCATTGCGGCAACTTCTGCCGATGAAGTGAACATGCTGTGCTGCCTCATTGGGAAAAAATTGGGCGCAAGACATACCATTGCTCGTGTCCGTAATCCCGAATACTTCGCTCAGATTAACCTTTTGAAAGAAGAACTGGGGCTGAGTATGGCAGTTAACCCGGAATCAGCGGCAGCACAGGAAATTTCCCGTTTGCTGCGTTTCCCGTCCGCATTGCAGATCGAACCTTTTGCAAGGGGACGTGTGGAACTGGTAGGCTTGAAAGTGCCGGAAAACAGCGTACTGGATGGCATGCCTTTGTGGGCGTTATACAAAGAATTTCAGGTAAAAATCCTGATTTGTGTGGTACAGCGAGAAGATGAAGTCATCATTCCTTCTGGGGATTTTGTGCTCCATAGCGGTGACCGTATCCATATCACAGCGGAACATATTGAGATTGAACGGTTCTTCCGTGTATTGGGGCTGTTCCGTAACCGTGCCCGCACCGTTATGATCATCGGTGGCAGCCGTTTGGCTTATTATCTGGCAAAGGAACTGATTTCCATCAAAGTTCGGGTGAAAATCATCGAACGGGACAAAGCCCGCTGTGAATACCTTTGCGAAATGCTGCCGGAAGCAGTCATTATCAATGCAGACGGTACAGATAAGGAAGTCCTTCAGGAAGAGGGTCTGGAAAAAACAGATGCGTTGGTAACGCTGACTGGTATGGACGAAGAAAATATCATTGTTGGGCTTTACGCCAAGGCAATGAAGGTTGCAAAGGTCATTGTGAAGATCAATAAACTTTCCTTTACGGAAATTCTGGATAAAATGGATATCGATAGCTTTATTTCACCCAAAGCCATTGCGGCAAACAACATTGTCCGCTATGTCCGTGCCATGCAGAACTCTGTGGGCAGCAGCAATGTGGAAACCCTGCACCATCTCATCAATGAGCAGGTAGAAGCGGTGGAATTTAAAGTAAGGGAAAAATCCGGTGTTGTTGGGGTACCGCTGAAAAACCTCAAGACAAAAGAAAACGTACTGGTGGCAACCATCATTCGTGATGGCAAAATCATCATTCCTGGCGGGAATGACACCATTGAGATCGGCGATAACGTTATCATCGTCACAGCAGGACGTCATTTGAGCGATTTGCGGGAAATCCAGCAGAAACTGATAGGGTAGGAAGTATTATGAACTATAAAATGATGGCCTATATCTTAGGCAATATTATGCAGGCAGAAGGCTTGCTTATGTCTATTTCGGCGCTGCTTGCGTTGTATAAAGGGGAAATAAACGAATTACGGGCTTTTCTGATTACCATCATACTGCTTTTGGTCATCGGGACAGCCATGAAGCATTTCGCACCGAAGAATAAAAGAATTTACGGCAGAGAAGGTTTTGTCATTGTTGCCCTTTCCTGGATTGTGATGTCCATTTTCGGTGCAATGCCTTTTTATTTGAGTGGTGCCATTGATGGCATTGTCAATTGTCTTTTTGAAACCGTATCCGGCTTTACCACAACAGGTGCAACGGTTCTTTCGGAAATCGAAGGTCTGCCCATGAGCATATTGTTCTGGCGCAGCTTTACCCACTGGATCGGCGGTATGGGGATTCTGGTATTCGTCCTTGCCATTGTACCTTTGGGGGATGAACGTTCCATGCACCTGATGAAGGCAGAAGCCCCTGGACCAGTTGTCAGCAAGCTGGTACCGAAGATCAAATCCACAGCAAAAATTCTGTATGGCATTTACATCGTATTGACCATATTGGAAATGATTCTGTTGTTTGCAGGCGGTATGCCTCTTTTTGACAGCGTCAACCATGCCCTCTCCACTGCGGGTACTGGTGGTTTCTCCATCAAAAACAGCAGTATCGCTGCTTATAACAGTCCATATTTTGAATATGTGATTACCATTTTCATGTTGCTGTTCAGTATCAACTTCAATATGTTTTACCTGCTTTTGGTGCGGGATTTCAAAGCGGTGTTCAAAAACGAAGAACTGCGGTATTATCTGGTCATTGTAGGGATTTCCACAGCGGTGATCACTGCCAATATTGTGCACCTGTATCCCACATTGGAAAGCGCATTCCGTCATGCGGTGTTCCAGGTAGCAACCATCACCAGTACCACAGGCTTTATTACAGCAAACTACGAAGAATGGCCGGAACTGTCAAAGACCATTCTGGTGGTATTGACCATGCTGGGTGCCTGCGGCGGCTCCACTGGCGGCGGTATCAAGGTTTCCCGTTTTATCATTTTGCTGAAACTGACACTGCGGGAAATTCGGCATATTGTCCATCCACGTTCCGTCAATATCATCAAACTGGAAGGACAGCGTGTCAGTGACGAAACCATTCAAGGCACGACGGGGTATTTCATCACTTATGTGATGCTGCTCTTTGGTTCCTTTATACTGGTTTCCATAGACAATTACGACTTTACTACATCCATCACGGCGGTCATCACCACCTTGGGGAATGTAGGTCCAGGTTTGTCCTTGGTAGGTCCTGTGGAGAATTTCTCCTTGTTCTCGGACTTTTCAAAAATCGTGCTGAGTTTGGACATGCTCTTTGGACGACTGGAAATTTTCCCTATGATTATGCTGTTCTCGCCTTCTATCTGGCGAAAAGCTTAAGCAGAGAAATAAGAAACGGACAAATCTTTGAAGCATCTTCACAAGAAAACAAAGAACGCTGAAATCTTTATGTTATATACAGAAGATTTCAGCGTTTTTATTGTACGCCGAACAGGTATGACAAAACCCCCAGTTCAACTGGGGGTAGGTAAAAATACTTTAGTATAAGAAAGAAACCTCCTGCGTTATAATGAAAATGGTCTGGCAACCAAAATTATAGAAGCAGGAGGTTTTGTCAATGAATGACATAAGAAGTTTATCACATTCCAAATGGAGATGCAAATATCATATTGTTTTTGCACCTAAATATCGCAGACAGGTGATTTATAAAAAGTTAAAAGCAGATATTGGGAGGATATTAAGAGAAATATGTGAAAGGAAAGGTGTAA
>NZ_FRAH01000006.1 GCF_900142265.1 Anaerotignum lactatifermentans DSM 14214
CTTAAAAGGAAAAAGTGCAATGATGATATTCAATCGTCATGCAAATCTGAAGTATAAATTCGGAAATAGGAATTTCTGGGCAACAGGATATTATGTAAGTACAGTCGGTTTAAATACAGCAACGATTCAAAAATATATCAGAGAACAGGAAAAACAAGATCAAATTGAAGATAAGTTGAATACAAAAGAGTATGAAGACCCTTTTAAGGGTAGCAGATAATCATACCACCAAGGCTTGAACGAAGTGAAAGCCAGCGTCATTTAGGCGCTGGCTCTTAATAAGCCCTTATAGGGCTAGTGCAAACCACGTCTTTTAGGCGTGGTTATGATTAGCATCTTTATAAGAAAACAAAGAAAGCCAAAATTCTTATCATCACAAAGGATTTTGGCTTTCTTGCTTTATGCAGATTTTATTTGTTATGTTTTCTGAATGGGATATTGCTTTTTTGCGTCTTTTTGGAAAAAAGGTATAATCCGCCTGCCTTTCAGCAAGACTATAGGAAAAAGGCAGGTGAGCGGATTTTGGAAATCGGGAAAAATCTGGCGGCAAACCGAGCTGCCATGAAAGAATTGTTTGCCGACTGCGGAGATATTGTGTTCCGTGATTTTGCGGCAGCAGAAGGTCAGGGACAGCTGTTTCTGGTCTATGTGGATAATATGGTGAACACCACCGCTGTGGAAGATGCCATCATGACCAACATCATGAACCGCTGTCACGATACAGAAACGGAAGAACGGCTTTTGGGGCTTATGGAAAGCGTCATTGCCAATCGTGATGTGCAGCAGGTGGATACCATTGAAAAAGCCGCTGCCGGGGTGCTGGCAGGGGATACAGTGATTTTTATGGAGGGAAGCTCTTTTGCCTTGCAGGCGTCTACGAGGGGCTATCCCAACCGTGGCGTGGGACATACGGAAACAGAAGTGGTGGTACAGGGTCCCAAGGACGCTTTCACGGAGCTTCTGGCATTCAATCTGGTGCTTATCCGCAGAAGGATACAGGATACACGGCTGAAAGTGGTGCGTACCAAGGCTGGCAGCCGCACAAAGACCGACGTTGCCCTTATGTATTTTTCTGACTTGGTGCGACCGGAAATTCTGCGTCAGGCAAAACGCCAGCTGGAACGTCTCAGAACAGACAGTATTCTGGACTGCGGCTCTTTGGAACAGCTTTTGGAAAAACGGCAGTTCTCGCCCTTTCCCCAATTACAAATGACAGAACGCCCGGATAAAGCGGCGGCGGCACTGCTGGAGGGGCGTGTGGTGCTGGTGGTGGATAATACGCCTTTTGTGATTCTGCTGCCGGTGACGCTGAATCTGTTTTTTCAGGCAGCAGAGGATTATTATGACCGCTGGGAGATCATGAGCCTCATCCGTTTCATGCGGTATGTGGCTGCTTTTGTGGCAGTGGCATTGCCGGGGCTGTATTTGGCGCTGACGGTGTATCATCCAGAGCTTTTGCCTACGTCTTTGGCATTGAAAATTGCTACAACCAGACAGAGTATCCCTTTTTCTGTGGCGGTGGAGGTTATTTCTATGGAGTTGGCTTTTGAATTGCTCCGGGAAGCAGGGGTGCGTCTGCCGTCACCCGTCAGTGCCACCATTGGTATTGTGGGTGGCATCATCATCGGTTCGGCGGCAGTGGATGCAGGTCTGGTGAGTCCGGCAGTGGTCATCATTTCCGCTTTGACGGGCATTTGTTCTTTTGTCATTCCCAATATCTCCGTGGTTTCCGGTCTGCGGCTGAGCAAATATCTGGTGATCTTCCTTTCTTCCGCATTGGGGCTGTATGGCTTCTGGGCAGGCATCCTTTTGCTGGTGGTGCATCTGGCTGGGCTTTCTTCTTACGGGATTCCTTATCTTTATCCCTTCTGCTCCGCTTCCGTGAACCACTATCGTGATTTGGAGGACAGCCTGTTCCGCCTGCCTTTGCCATGGCTGAAACGGCAGTCCATTTTCATGAAGAAAAGGGGGGAACGCTGATGTTTTCCGATAACCATAAAATTTCCCTGCGGCAGATGCAGGCGTTGTTCTGTTTTTATTTTCTGGGAACGGCATCTCTGTTTTTGCCTGCGGAATTAGCAGAGGGAAGCGGCAGAGCCTGCTGGCTGGTGATGCTGATCGGCGGTCTGCTGGCGGCGTTTTTCTCTCTGGTGCTGACTCTTTTGGGCAAAAAAGAGCCTACATGGACGGTGGTGGAATGGCTGCGCAATACCTTCGGTGGTGTGCTGGGCAGTGTGCTGGCGGTGTTTATCGCCGGAAAAATCGCTGTGGATGCCATGCTGGAAGTCCGCATTTTTACGGAAATCCTCCGCAGTACCATGCTGCCCCATACGCCCCTGTGGCTCATGGTAGGCACTTTGCTGGCGTTGTCCGCTTTTGGTGTGGCAAGAGGCATTGAAGGGCAGGCAAGGGGAGCGGAAATCCTGTTTTTCTTTGTGTTTCCCCCTTTTGTGCTGCTGCTGTTCGCTGTGGCACTGACGGCTGGGGAGGCGTATTTCCTCCCTGTTCAGCTGCCGAAGCTGGATGGACTGCGGCGGGGAACGGCTTATGTACAGCCCTTGTTTCAGGCAATGATATTCCTGCTGTTTCTGCCGCCTTTTCTGGAAAAACCGGAAAAAGGGCAGAAAAGCCTTTTTGGGGTCTGCCTGCTGACTACATTTCTCATGACGGCGGCAACTTTTCTTTGCCTGACGGTCTATGGAGCGGAATCCCTGTCCCATAAGATTTTCCCTACGGTACAGGTCATGGAGCGTGTGCGGTTTTCCGGCATTTTTCTGGGCAGACAGGACATCCTTCTGTTGTGGTTCTGGATGGTTTCCGCCTTTCTCTATGTGTCTGGGGCGTTGTTTTTCGGCAGTGTTTGCTGTGTGCGTCTGTGCCGCCAAAGTGGACAGGGACGGCGGTACTGGCTGCTGTTGTGGGTGCCTTTGCTGTTTATTGGCGCCATGATTCCACAGGACTTGGCAGCGGCTTATGATTTCCGCAACAAAATACAGCCTATCTTCAGCGCCCTCACAACGGCGCTCCTGCCTCTTTTGGTTTTAGGCGTAAGGATTGTCAAAGAAAGGGGGAAACGTCGTGAAACAGCTTAAATTTGCCCTCATAGCCCTATTGCCGCTGCTTTTGACAGGATGCTGGGACGGCAGAGACCCAGAGGACAGGGCTTATGTCATCACCATGGGCATTGATAAAGGAGAAGATGGCTTGCTGGTGACCTTTGCCCCTGCCAAGACCACCGAAGGAAATGCCCAAAGCGTATATCGGGTAAAGGGGGACACCCTGACGGCAGCCGTGGCAGACGCCGACAGCCGCAGTTCTCGTGAGGTTTATTTGGGGCAGCTGCGGACGGTGGTATTCGGCAAAAGCCTATTGGCAGACAAAGCAGCCTTTGAAGCGGTTCTAGAAGAATTGGAGCGTGGCAATGCTCTATCGGAAAAAGTCATGGTGCTGGGCACGGAAAACGCCGCGGATGCCTGTGTGAATGCCATTGCGGAGGCGGACAGCTCCACCGGGCTGTTCCTCTGGGATTTTTATAAGAATACCGCCCAGGAGGTGGCTGTGACCCGTGGCATGGATTTGGATATGCTCCTGACAGAATTGGGTGAGCAGGGCGGCAGTACGGTTCTGCCCCGTATAGAAAAGACGGAGGAAGGGCTTTCTTTGGACGGCGGCATTGCTTTGGCGGATGGAGCCTATGCTTTTTCATTGCCTGCGGCGGAAGAACAGGCACATCTGCTTTTGCTGGGGGAAGGCAGCGGTGCTGTTATTGAAGGCAACTGGAATGGAACCGTATTGCCTTTGGAAATCCGCAAGGACAAAGTTTCCTTTGATTTTGCCAAAACAGCCGAAGGGCTTTCCTGTCAGGTCAATGTGAAGGTTTCCGGCGCTCTCACAGGCAGCGGCGGACAATCCCTGCTGGATGGAAATACCAGACGGGAACTGGAAAATTTTTTCGGGGACATCATAAAAACAGATTTGGAAAATACAATAAAAAGAGCGAAAGAAACCACCGCCGGGGATGTGTTTGGTCTTTGGGCAGAGTGTCAGCGGCAGGCGCTGGAAGTGGCAAAGTTAGGCGAAAACTGGCAGGATTTGCAGGTTTTGGTGAACTGTGAAGTGAAATTGCAGGATACGGGACGCACCAGATAAAGAGAAGGTATAAAATCCCCAAAACAGGGTCATACTCTCCCCATCAAAAGAGAAAAAGGGTGGGAGAGCATGAAAACATTGGTTTTGTGGGCTTTGCGCATGAAAGCCTTTTGGAAAAAAGAGTGGAAATATGGGGTGACAGCCCTTGCGGGGGGCGTTCTGGTCTGTGTCCTCTGGTCTGGCATTTATGCGGCAAATATCCAGCGGGGCATTGCCGATGGCGTGGTGCGGTTTCATGTGCTGGCAAACAGCGATACCGCAGCAGACCAGAATCTGAAGCTGGACGTGCGGGACGCAGTCCTTGCTTCTTTTGGGGAAAAGCTGGAAGGCTGCTCTTCCAAAGGGGAGAGCATGGCACTTTTGGCAGCATACAAAGAAGAAATCCGTCAGACAGCGGCAGCGGAAATCGCCAGACAGGGGTATGATTATCCCGTTTCCGTATCTCTGGTGCGGGAGGATTTCCCCGAAAAGACTTATGGAAATCTGGTGTTTCCCGCTGGGGTTTATGATGCGGTGCGCATTGAGATTGGCGAAGCAAAAGGGCATAACTGGTGGTGCGTGCTGTATCCTCAGATGTGTTATGTGGACGCCGCATGGGGAGAACCTACGGCGGAAGGCAGGGAACGTCTGCAAAAAAATCTGACACCAGAGGAATACGCAGTGGTTTCCGCGGCGGAACAGACCAACAAGGCACCGAAAATCAAGCTGAAAATCGTGGAAATGTGGCAGGGGGACTAAAAAAGGGAAGGAGCGCAGGCAATGGGGCAAAAGGGCAGGAGAAAATGTGTTTTGGTATGTTTGCTGGCACTTCTGGTGCTGGCGTGGGGCATGGTGGAGAAGGCAAGCCAGCCGGAGGCAGTGACTGTAACCCAATTGGTTTCCTGGGGTACCCGTGGGAATTTGGTGCGCCAAACCCAGGAGAAACTCCGTCAGCTGGGGTATTATCCAGACACGCCCGACGGCATTTACGGCACCAAAACATATGAAGCCATTCGCAAGTTTCAAGCGGATAACGGTTTGAAAGTGGACGGCATTGCCGGCAGCGATACCTTGTCCCGTCTGGGCATTTCCATTGGCACCGGCACCAGCGGCGTAGGAGAAACAGGCACCGATGATTATGATGAGGATTTGTATCTCTTGGCATCTATCATCCATGGGGAAGCCCGTGGGGAACCTTACGAAGGTCAGGTAGCAGTGGGTGCAGTGGTGCTGAACCGGGTGGCAAGCCCAGACTTTCCCAATACCATTGCAGAGGTCATTTATCAGCCCGGTGCTTTCGATGCGGTGGAGGATAAGCAGTTTTACCTGACCCCCAACGAAACGGCGCTGAACGCTGCCAGAGATGCTCTCAACGGCTGGGACCCCACCAATGGCGCCCTGTATTATTGGAATCCTGTCACAGCCACCAGCCGCTGGATTTGGAGCATCCCCATCACCACCACCATCGGCAGACATGTTTTCGGCGTAAAATAAAAAAAGCACGGTATCTTCTTAGAGAAGTACCGTGTTTTTGCATTTTCGTGTTTTTAAGCTGTAAAGGCAAAGGTGGTCATCAGCAGCCAGCACAGGAAAATGTGCATGGCAGCTGTTAAGCCATAAGCTACATAAAAAGAAATATGTTTTGTTTTGTGGTGCTGTGTAAACATGCCAACAAAGCCCCCGATGCTGCCGCCCAAAATGGCCATCAGGAACAATGTTTTTTCAGGCACCCGCCGTCTGCCGCGAATGGCACGTTTTTTATCCAGGGCCATGGCGCAAAACAGCACGATATTGATGATGAGGTAATACCCTGTGATAATCCAGAAGGGTACGGGGTGAAAGGTAAACTGCATGTTATCTCACCACGTTTCTCCAGTCCAGATCGCCTCTGTCCAGCGCCAGCAGCAGCACTTCCGCTGTTGCCAGATTGGTCGCAACGGGAATGTTGTGGGTGTCGCACAGGCGGAACAGGTTGCTGTATTCTTCGTAAGACTGGTGAGAAGCGGGGTCACGCAGGAAGATCATCACGTCCAGATCGTTGTTGATGATCTGCGCGCCAAGCTGTTCAGAGCCCCCCAGCTGCCCAGCCAGATATTTATGCACATTCAAATTTGCAGCTTCACTTACCAAACGACCTGTGGTAGCTGTTGCGTAAAGCTCATGTTTGCACAGGATATGACGGTAAGCGATGCAAAGGTTTTCCATTAGTTTTTTCTTATTGTCGTCCGCAATCAATGCGATATTCATAATAAACCCCCCTCGAATAATGATCTGGTTTCTTTTTTTCGAATATTCAGTACCAGTCCCAGTGCCACCATGTTTGTCCACATGGAGCTGCCCCCGTAGCTGACAAAGGGCAGGGACATGCCGGTATTGGGCACGATGCCCGTCGCAACGCCGGCGTTAACGAAGGTCTGGAAGGCAAACATGCCTGCCACACCCACCACAATGAGCTGGCTGAATGTATCTCTCGTAGATAATGCTATAATGATACAACGAAATACTACAAAGAGCAATAGCCCTAATGTAAATATACAACCCAAAAATCCAAATTCCTCCCCAATTACAGAAAAAATAAAATCATTATGGGGTTCCGGCAGATAACTGAGCTGGTTCAAAGTGCCTTGGAACAGACCTTTACCTGTGAGCTGACCGGAGCCGATGGCATTGATGGATTTTTCTGTCTGGTAATAGAGGTCAGGGTTTGCTGTGGGGTCTACGAAGGACAGGATACGGTTGAACTGGTGGGGTTCAAAGATCTTGTCCATGATCAGGGGATTTTCCCGGCTGACGTCAAAGAGGATAAAAGCAATGAGCGGCACAGCCACAATGGCTACATTCCGCACCCAGATGATGTCGATGCCTGCCACGAATACCAGAATACAGAAGATGGCTACCAGTACAAGACTGGCGGAAAGGGCAGGCTGCTTCAGTACCAGCAGGATAGGGATGCCGGCGATGACGCAAAGCTTCAGGAAGAAATCCAGCCGGTTCATTTTTGACTGATGCAGGGAAATGAACTTGGCTAAGAAGAAAATCATCATGACTTTGGCAAACTCTGACGGCTGAATGGTCAAAGGACCAATGGCAATCCAACGTGTTGCGCCGTTGGACTCGTTCCCCAGCACAAATACCGCTAACAGCAGTACGATGTTGATGAAATAAATGGGGATATAATATTGTGAAAAATATTCGTAGTCTACATTGGCTGCCACCACCATCAGTCCAAGACCGATGATGAAAAAGACAATCTGTTTATAGACTTCGGAAGTTCCTTCTCCCAGATTGAAGTGCAGGGCGCTGGCGATGCAGATGATGCCGAAAACGGCAAGGATGCATACGGCGCCGATGAGATACCAATCCAGGTTTTGGAGCCATTTTTTGCTTTGCATAGGCTACCTCCAGAGGTTGGTTTTATAATACAGCAAAGCCGGTTGAAGCATGAGTCTGGCTCAGGTTCCCCGGCTTTGTTTTTTTGTGTTTGTTTCAATTAGTCCTGGTTGACTTTGCGCATGCTCTTAATGGGAATATTGGCATACAGTACAGGAACGGTACCGTTCTTGTCATCAGATTCGGTCTGGGTGATCTGGATATCCAGTTCTTCATCGTCGATTTCCATGTAGTTGGAGATGACTTTGATGATGTCTGTTTTCAGCATTTCCAGTACCTGAGAGGAGCAGTTGACGCGGTCGTGTACCAGCACCAGTTTCAGTCTGTCTTTTGCCACACTGCCGGAAGGCGGTGCGGATTTTTTCTTAAAAAAGCTAAAGAAATCCATCGTGACACTCCTTTCCAAACCTGGGGATTAACGGCGGAACAGCTTTTTCAGCTTATCCATAAATGTTTCCGGTTCTTCCTCGAAGGTCATCAGAGGTACATCTTCGCCCATGATGCGGCGTACGATGTTGCGGTAAGCCTGTCCTGCGCGGGATTCTTCGTTGCTGACAGCGGGTTCCCCTTTGTTGGTTGCGATAACGATGGTTTCGTCATCGGGAACTACGCCCAGAATATCAACAGCAAGGATCTCTGTTACGTCTTCAATGTTCATCATTTCGCCGCGTTTTACAAGGTCGATACGCAGACGGTTTACGATGAGGGTAGGGTTGTTCAGACCATTTGCTTCCAAGAGACCAATGATACGGTCAGCGTCACGAACAGCGGATACTTCCGGTGTGGTGACTACAACGGCACGGTCAGCGCCGGCAATGGCATTTTTGAACCCCTGTTCGATGCCGGCAGGGCAGTCGATGAGGATATAGTCAAATCCTTCTTCTTTCAGGTTTTCGCACAGTTTCTGCATCTGTTCAGGAGAAACTGCGTCTTTGTCCCGTGTCTGCGCCGCAGGCAGCAGGAACAGACCTTCATAACGTTTATCTTTGATGAGCGCCTGTTTCAGACGGCAGTTGCCTTCTACCACATCTACCAGATCGTATACAATGCGGTTTTCCAGCCCCATGACAACGTCCAGATTACGCAGACCGATATCTGCGTCTACCAAAGCGACCTTTTTGCCCTGAATGGCAAGACCGCAGCCAAGGTTTGCACTGGTGGTGGTTTTCCCAACGCCGCCTTTGCCGCTGGTGATTACAATTACTTCACTCATGGATCATATCCCCCTAGTTTTTTACTTAAATCGAATATGGTTCCTGTCAAAGCGACAGGGACAGGCAAAAGAGCCTCAAATCTCTTTGCCCATACGAAAATATCATATATATCTGTATTTTAACAAATATATCCTGAATTTGCACGAAAATTTTTTAGCAAAAAGTAATTTGTTTTCCCAAATTACGACAAAGCCATGACGAAAATCTGACCGTCTTTGACGAAAGCGTATTCGGGCGGCTTCGGACCGTGTTTGTTTTCTTCAGGAAAACGTGTGATGATGTCCGCAATGCGCAGCTGTACCGGCGCCATGTAAACGGCAGTGACAAAAGCGTCTGTCATGCCTTTGCAGCCAGCATGTGCCATGCCTTTGAGCTGACCCAGAACGATGATGTTGCCGGTCGCCTTGATTTCCGCGCCGGGATTTACATCGCCGACCACCACAACGCTGCCGTCGAATTCGATTTTCTGACCGTTGCGCAGAGAGCCTCTGTGGAATTTGGTCAGGTTGAATGCGCGGATGTCTTTTTCCAGCAGTTCAGAAATCTGCTTCAGTTCGTTATTTTCTGTTTTCACGAATGTGATGCGCATGGTGGTGCGTTCTGCGATGATCTGCAGCAGTTTTTCTTCTTCCTCCTCGGTGAAGCTTCTGCCTTTGAAGGCCAGAGATGTTTTCACATTATCGAAGAATTTCCCTGCTTCTTCTACTTTCTGTTCCAATTGTGTGCAAAGTTCCTCAAAAGGAACGTCCGGCTGAAACAGTACCGTTACGCCGTCCTTGGTTCCTTTGAAGATGACATAGTTTTCCTGATTCATAGTTCCCCTCCTGAAAATATTACTGATCCAATACGGTTTCCATATTGGTGTTTGTCGGTGTGTAATCCAGTCCCAGATATTCCGTGATGATGGCAGATGCAACCTTTGGCGCGGGAGAACCGTAGTTCTCTGCAAAGGGGATCATGACGGTGATGGCGATCTGGGGGTCTTCGTAAGGCGCGAAGCATACCAGCCATGTATGGGAGCTGCGGGACAGGTCTTCCTGAGCGGTACCTGTCTTGGCTGCCACCGTGACGGGCAGATCTTTGAAGGCGGTACGCATGGTACCTTTTTCGCCGTTGGCAACCAGATACATCCCTTCGTAAACGGCTGCCAGATTTTCTTCCTTCAGATCCATCTGGTTTTCGATGACTTCGTCTTTTTCTTCGTATATGGTGCCGTCGGGGTTGACCACTTTGTCCACCAGATGATACTGGTACAATGTGCCGCCGTTTGCCAGTGTGGCAATGTAGCGGTTCATCTGTGCCGGTGTGTAGCTGTTGATGGACTGACCGATGAAGGCACGGATGGTATCCCCGTCTGTCCAGCGAGTCTGGCTGCTGGTGGCGTCGGGGTTATATGTCTTGATGGTGCGTTCCTTGTAGTAAGGAGATGCCATGGTAGGGCCGTATTCTTCCAGTTCAATGCCGGTGACGGAGTTCAGACCGAAGCCTGCCATGTATTCGTTCAGTGTGGCAATGGACTGGGCTGTGGTGGCGTTTTCCGCATTGCCCATGCGGTAACCCAGTTCATAGAAGAAGTAGTTACAGGACACTTCCAAAGCGTGTGCAACATTGATGGAGCCATGGGTACCGCCGTTATTGCTGTAGATCCAGCAGCGCGCCCAGGGAGTACCGGCGTCTTTGAATACCCCTTTGTCCGTGATGACGGTGGAAGGGGTGATGGTGCCGGTTTCCAGACCTGCAATGGCAGAAACCATTTTGAATGTGGAACCGGGCGCTTTTTTCTGTTTCAGCGGACGGTTAACCAAAGGTGTATTGGTGTCTTCCAGCAGCTGGTTATAGTAGCTGTTGTTGAAGGTATTGACCAGCTGGTTGTTGTCATAAGACGGGTAAGTTACCAGTGCCAGCACCTGACCGCTGTCTACTTCGGAAACCACCACAGACCCGGTACAAGGGTCAAGGGCAGTGTCAGCAGGGCTCATTTCGCCGCTTTCCAGTTTACGGATGACGAAGGAAGAAGGGGACAGAGAACCGTTTTTCACAGCTTCTGTTTCTTCCGGTGTGGCAGGCACTCTTTCCTGCTCGATCATGCAGATCAGCAGTTCCTGAGCGGAAACATTGCCGTTTGTGAGCCCATCAGCCAGGAAGGTCTGGAGGATTTCCACGGCGTTTTCCGCATCCACTGAGAAATCAGGGACAGAAGCCTTGCAGCGGTCTACCAGTGATTTTTGTACCGTTCCTTCCTGAGCGGAAAGCATCAGGGAAGAAGAAATATGGTTGGCATTGACCATGGTGGTGAAAAGTTCCGTGGTGGAAATGCCGTATTTCCCGCCGGAAGAAAGGCGGTTGAGCAGTACATCCCGCAAAGCGTTTTCCAAAGAAGTGTAAGCAATGGACTGCAGTTCACTGTCAATGGTCAGGTAAACATCTTTGCCGGGGATGGGATCTGTGGAGCTGATGGTGCTCATACGGCGACCTTCTTTGTCTACTTCGATGGTGATCTTGCCGTCGGTGCCGTTCAGATCCTGTTCGTAAAGTTTTTCGATACCAGCCTGACCGACAATATCTGTGGAGCTGTAAACAGGATTGCCTTCTGCGTCGACGATATCCTGATACAAAGCGATGTCAGACTCGGTCATCTGGCGGATATAACCGATGATTTGTGAAAAATGTTCCCCGTTGGGGTATTCTCGCAGAGAAACGGTACTGATGACCACATTGGGGAATACATCCTGATTTTCTTCTACATAAGCCAGTGTTTTGTCACTGATTTCCGTGGCAATGGTCACAGACTGATATTTCTGATACCGCACTTCGTAAAGGGAATTACGGATGCCCACGGCTTTTCTCACCAGATCGTCAGGCAGGTATTCGGGGAAGCCGAAGAAATCCCGCAGATAATCCAGTGTTTCCAGAGAATCATAGGAAAGCTGTTCATCCTCCATAAGGAAGGAAAGCTTCCAGTTTTCTTCTTTTGTTTTGCTGCCGCCGAACTGGAAGGAATAAGGATATTCCGTATCCAGCGGAATGTCGTCAATGATGGTTTCGCCGAATTCCGTCAGCTTCTGTGCCAGTGTCAGACACATGAGGCTCTTGTCGGAAAGGGTCAGGTCGTAGTAGACATACATGCGTTTTTGCGCAGCGGTGTAGTCTTCGGGCACCTCATATTTTTCGTAGAGATAATTCAGACATTCGTCAGCGGTGTAGTCCATTTGCTTCCGTTCCAGACCGATTTCTGATTTCCATGCTTCTTCCGCTTCTTCCCTTTCTTTTTCATCCCCTTCAAAGGTGAATGTGGCAGGGGTAGATTTGGAAATAGGCAGGGCGTCATTGGCTTCTGTGCCGGAAGCAAAGAGGGTATCCAGCAGGTCACGAATCAGGTCTGCGCGGTAAGCAGTCAGATCCGGTGTGACGCTGTCGTCAATCTGTACGGAATAAGCCACTTTGTTTACTGCCAGTGGTCTGCCGTAGCGGTCGTAGATGTTGCCGCGGGGCGCAGGCACATTGACTTCCTTGGACACGCTGGTGAGCAGTGACTCATTGTATTCCTTCCCGTTGACGATCTGCAAAAGAAACAGACGGACGAGCAATATGAAAAAAAGCAGACAAATCCCGCACAATATGACAAATATTCTGCTTTTGCATAGATCTAAAAAATGTTCCCAATATTTACGCATAGGAACCTCCTTCATGGCAGGCAGGTTTTGTTAAAACAGCCGATACTTGTATTTTTCCTTTAACTCCAGCCATTCATTGATGCCAAAGAGCAGACGGTAAATGGGAATGGTGACAACCGCTGTGTAAACGGCTTCCGGCAGCGCCAGACGCACCAGAAAATACAGCACCGTGGTATTTCCCTGCAGGAAAAAACCGGTGATGAAAATAATGCTTTCATATACGATGGCTGCCAGTGAACAGATGATGATGGGCAGCAGATAATTTTCCCGGTAGAAATCCTTCTGGCTCCGACCAATCAAAAGACCGGCAAGGAGGAAGAGCAGGGTGTAGTACCCAAAGGATGTACCGAAGAAAATGTCAATAGGCAGACCGCTGAAAAAGCCCACAATGGCGCCTTCCGTACTGCCACGGAGCAGGGCATAGGAAACCACGATGATCAGCGCCGTATTAGGCAGAATGCCCCCAATGGAAATATACGGGAGCAATGTGGTCTGCAGTATGAAGTTGACGAAAATAAGAATACCTGTCAATAAAATTCTCAATTTGTGTCAGCCTCCGAATTGCTGTTTGTCTGTGTTTCTTCATCCGGTGGATTGCCGGTGTCAGTGGTTTCGGTTTCATCCGTTTCGGTGAGAGGTTCTTCTTCTGTTTCCGGCTCTGTAGCAGGAATGTCTGTGGAAACAGAGAGATCACCGGGAGAAACGGTACGGGTGTTTGTTTTGTCAATGACCAGCAGGGTATCCAGATGTTTCAGGTCTACTGCCGGTTCGATGATGGCATAACGGGTCAGACCGTTGGTGTCGTTTTTGATTTCTTTCACACGGCCGATGGTCAGTCCCGGCGGATAAACATCGCTCAGATGGGAAGTGACGATTTCATCCCCTACGGCGATTTCCGCCTCTGCGTCGATATATTCCATTTTACACAGCCCGTTGTTCATGAGGGTGTAATCCCCTTTCACAACGCCTAAGTCCCCTGTACGGGCGCTCATGGCAGGCACAGAGCTGCGGCTGTCCAGAATGGACTGCCCTTTGGCATAAGTAGCGCCGCTTTCGATGATCTTGCCCACCAGACCTTCCGGCGCAGCCAGTACCATGTTGGCTTCTACGCCGTCGGAAGTGCCTTTGTCTACGGTGAATATGTCATACCAGCTGCCGGGGTTCTTGGCAATGATGGTGGTACCGAAAGTGTTGTATTCGGGGTATTTCTGGGCAATCTTCAGCAGTGCGGAAAGTTTTGCGTTCTCTTTTTCATAAAGAGAAAGACGGGTGTTGTCTGCTTGCAGGGATGCCACCTGTTCCCGCAGGCTTTCGTTTTCCGCCAGAATTTCTTCCTCTTCCCGGCGTTCAGAGGTGGTGTTTTCCACCCATCTGCCGATGCCGGAAGTAATATCCTGAAAGGGCGTCACAACAAAGCCGAGGGCACTTTCAAATATGGTGGCATTCAGCTTTTTTCCGCTTGTCACCAGTGCCAATACGGTCAAAAGGATGATGGCACCAGTGAATATGAACTTTTTGTATTTTTCAAAAAAGGAAAACAATTGAAACGCTCCTTCACGATGATTTCAGATTCTTAGAACAATGCTTTTCTGGGGGAGATCAATACGTTTTTCAGTGTATCGATGTGTTCCAGCACCAGACCAGTACCCATAGCAACGCAGTTCAGTGGTTCGTTTGCCACATGAACGGGCATGCCTGTTTCGGATGTGATCAGTTCATCCAGACCGCGCAGCAGTGCGCCGCCGCCTGTCAAAGTGATGCCGTATTCCATAACGTCAGCAGCCAGTTCAGGAGGTGTTGCTTCCAGTGTCTGCTTGATGGTTTCGATGATGGAAGATACGGGTTCGCTCAGTGCTTCACGTACATGTACGGAGTTGACTTCGATGGTCTTAGGCAGACCGGAAAGCAGGTCGCGACCGCGGATTTCCATTTTTTCTTCCTGTTCCAGAGGGTAAGCGGAACCGATGGTGATTTTGATTTCTTCTGCGGTTCTGTCACCGATGGCCAGGTTGAATTCCCGTTTGATGTAGCCCACAATGGCGTTGTCCAGAGCATCACCGGCTACACGCAGGGATGTGCTGGTAACGATGCCGCCCAGGGAAATGACTGCCACTTCGCTGGTACCGCCGCCGATGTCTACGACCATGCTGCCGGTAGGTTCTGCAACGGGCAGACCTGCGCCGATGGATGCAGCCATGGGTTCTTCGATGAGGTAAGTGTCTTTATCTTTGGAGCCGGCAGCAATGGCTGCTTCCAGTACAGCTCTTTTTTCTACTTCTGTTACGCCGGAGGGTACGCAGATAACGATGCGGGGCTTAGGGCCAAACATGGAGCGCACATAAGCCTTGTTGATGAAGTAACGCAGCATAGCCTGTGTTACGTCGAAGTCTGCGATAACGCCGTCTTTCATGGGACGGATGGCAACGATGTTGCCGGGTGTACGTCCGATCATTTCTTTTGCTTCATTGCCAACAGCCAGCACTTCTTTTGTCTGCACGTTGATGGCTACAACGGAAGGTTCGTTGACGATGATGCCTTTTTCACGCATATAAACCAGTGTATTAGCGGTACCCAAGTCGATACCCATATCTTTGGAAAACATAAATTCAATTAACCCCTTTCTATCATAAAAAACCAGAATTGATTTTTCTTTCCTGAAAAAGCCTTACATTTTATAATACCTTTTTTTTGCGGAATTTTCAATAAAAAAGCCATTGGAATTAGGAAAAACCAGAAAATTTCCGCGCAAAAAACGACAGAAAAAAACCGTCCTTCCCGTGGCATTTCCCCGAAACAGACGGCTGGATCTGTTTAAATTTTGCGATAAATAAAAAAAGCAAGGACGATACCCAGAATACCGGCGATGGTAAAACGTACCGTAAAAGCAAATTGCAATGTCAGCACGCCCAAATCCAACACCAAAGGAGAGGTAAGCCCGAAGCTTTTGCCATAACCGAGCCAACTCAAGGCAGGGTAACCGCTCAGAAGCTGTGCCAAAAACCCGCCCAGCACAACGCCAGCCAGCAGCAGCAGTATCAAAACCCAAATGTTTTGTGAACGTCCTTTCATGTGATTGTCCTCCTGTGTTATTTCCAAAAGTATATCATATTTTGACAAGGGGGTAAAGGGAACAAAACATAAAAAAACAGGGTGAAAACCGTTGATTTCCTTGAGAAAATGACGAAAGGCGGCGCTTTTTGACAAAGAAAAGGGACGGAGGCAGAACCCTATGGAAAAGGCGGGGCAAGTGGCAGCGGAAAAAAGCAAAGCGGATGTATGGAAAGACAATAACTCTTAAAAATGAAATAGCCGGAACCTGTGTATGTTCAGGGTTCCAGCTTTCGGTTTGGAAGGGGTATAAGGGCATAAAAAAACGGTGAAGTCAAAGACTTCACCGTTTTGCTGTTTTGGATTATTCAGCAGGTTTTTCTTCTGCTTTAGGTGCTTCAGCAGCAGGAGCTTCTGCTTTGGGAGCAGCAGCTGCAGCGGGTGCTGCGGGTTTTGCTTCAGCAGCGGGAGCAGCAGGTCTCTTACCTGTGATAACGCCTTTCGGGCATTTGTTTGCACAGATACCGCAGGATTTACATTTGCTGTAATCGATAACAGCCACGTTGTCGATTACATGGATTGCATCGAAAGGACAGTTCTTTTCACAGATCTTACATGCGATACAACCTGTGGAGCAAACCTGCATTACATTCTTACCAACATCTTTGGAAGAGCACTGTACTTTTACTTTCTTCTTAGCAGGCAGCAGTTCGATGATGTGTTTGGGGCAAGCAGATACGCATTTACCACAAGCTACACATTTATCTTTATCTACTACTGCAACGCCGTCGATGATTTCGATTGCGCCGAAAGCACAAGCTTTTTTACAGCTGCCCAGACCCAGACAGCCGTATGTGCAGCTCTTAGCGCCGCCGCCAGCCAGCTGTACAGCCATGTTACAGTCGTCAATACCAAAGTAGTCGTATTTCATTTTTGCTGTTTCGCAAGTGCCGCCGCATTTTACGAATGCAGCTACAGGTTCGGAAGCGGATGCTTCGATACCCATGATTGCACCTACTTTTTCTGCTACAGCAGCGCCGCCAACAGGGCAAGCGTTAACGGGAGCAGAACCAGCAGCGATTGCAGCAGCACAACCACTACAACCGGGGAAGCCACAGCCACCGCAGTTAGCGCCGGGCAGTACTTCCAAAATCTGACCGATCTTGGGATCTTCGTCTACTTTGAAGACCTCGCCGGCAATGCCAAGGCCTGCACCAAAAACAACACCAAGGCCACCGATACTCAGGATCGGGTATACAATATTCATAATGTCCATTTTTGTCACACTCCTTGCATTACAGTTTGATCAGACCGGAGAATCCCAGGAAAGCGATAGACATCAGACCAGCGGTTACCAGAGCCATGGGGAAACCGTCGAAAGCCTTAGGTGTATCGTTGTCTGCGATTCTTTCACGGATACCAGCGAACAGTACGATTGCCAGTGCGAAACCAGCAGCGCCGCCGATACCGTTGAAGATGGATTCGATGAAGGAATAACCCTTCTGCATGTTCAGTACGGCAACACCCAGTACTGCACAGTTTGTTGTGATCAGGGGCAGGAATACGCCCAGTGCCTGATACAAAGCAGGAGCTGCTTTTTTCAGGAACATTTCTACAAACTGTACCAGGGATGCGATAACCAGAATGAACGCGATGTTATACAGGTATTCGATGTGCAGAGGAACCAGGATCAGGTTATAAACCAACCAAGAAGCTGCACAGGCCAATACGATAACGAAGATTACGGCCATACCCATGCCGGCTGCGGTGTCTACTTTTTTAGAAACGCCGAGGAATGGGCAGATGCCTAAGAACTGGGACAAAACGTAGTTGTTTACGAAGATCCCGGCTAATAATAACAAAATCAGATACATTCTCTACCCCTCCTTATGCTTTTTTCTTGTTTCTGAAGTGATTCAGTGCAGCCATCAGGCAAGCCAGTGTGAAGAACGCACCGGGAGCCATAACGAACAGCAGAGTTCTGGGGAATGCTTCAGGCAGTACAGTGATATCAAACAGAGTACCAGAACCGATGAATTCACGAACCAGACCCAGAACACCCAGAGCGATTGTGAAACCAAGACCCATACCGATACCGTCGAATACAGAAGCGATGGGACCGTTTTTGGAAGCAAAAGCTTCTGCTCTGGCCAGAATGATACAGTTAACAACGATCAGAGGGATATAAAGACCCAGAGATGCGTTCAAAGCAGGAAGATATGCTTTCAGCATAAATTCGATGATTGTAACGAATGTTGCGATAACAACGATGAAGCAAGGGATTCTTACTTTATCGGGAATTACTTTTCTCAGCAGGGATACGAACAAGTTCGCAAAAATCAGTACTGCTGTTGTGGAAAGACCCATACCGATACCGTTGATGGCGGAGCTGGTAACAGCCAGTGTAGGACACATACCGATAACCTGTACAAAGGTAGGGTTTTCATTGATGATACCATTTTTCAGGATTTTGATAGGGTTAGCCATTAGTTAGCACCTCCGTTCGCTGCGACCCAGTCCAAAGCTTCCTGTGCACCAGCACAAACAGCTCTGGAAGTAATGGTGGAGCTTGTGATGGGCACGATTTCGCCGCCGTCTTTTGTAACAGCTACGCTGCCGGATTTGCCAGTGAACTGTTCATAGAAATCGGGTTCTGTTGCTTTTGCGCCCAGACCGGGTGTTTCGGAGTGGCCAGTTACACGCAGACCAGTGATCACACCGTCAGCGCCAACGCCAACCATTGTTTTTACAGCGCCGCCAAAGCCGCCGGGTTCTGTTGTCAGAACATAGCCGCCGTTGTCAGCCTGGTAAACAGCAGTGATTGTGCCTGTCAGTTCTGCATCTGTCAGCTGTTCAAAGCTGGATGCTTCAGGCATAACTGCCTGCATGGATTCGTTCAGTGTTTTTTCGTTCTGCAGTGCGATGGGTTCTGCTGTGATTTCAGATACCGCACCCAGGCAAGCCGCAGCAACTGCGGAAATAAGCAGAAGCACAACTGCGGGTTTTACAACTTCTTTTGTGTTCATGCTTTTTTCGCCTCCTTCACTTTGGGCAGTGCACCGAAGATCTTAGGTTCTGTGAATCTTTCGATCAGAGGTACAGCCAGGTTCATAATCAGAATAGAGTAGGATACGCCTTCAGGGTAACCACCGAAGATTCTGATAAGAGTGGTGATGATACCACAACCGATGGCAAAGATGATTTGACCTTTCGGTGTAACGGGGGAAGATGCATAGTCAGTTGCCATGAAGAAAGCACCCAGCATCAGACCGCCGGTGAAGATTTCATAAACAGGTACGCGCAGACCTTTTCTGCCGATAGCAGCGGTCAGTACGAATACTGTCAGGATGTACAGTACAGGGATTCTCCAGCTGATAACGTGTTTTACCAGCAGGTAGATACCGCCGATGATCAGTGCAACAGCGCATGTTTCACCGATACAACCGCCGATGTTTGTACCCAGGATTACGTCTGTCAGACTTGCGTCGGGCATAGCACCTGTTTTCAGTGTAGCCAGAGGTGTTGCAACAGCAACAGCGTCAGCGCCGCTGAAACCAACAGGAGCTGTCCATGTTGTCATCGCTGTAGGATAGGAAGCCAACAGGAATGCTCTACCAGCCAGTGCAGGGTTGATGAAGTTCTGACCCAGACCACCAAAGAGCTGTTTTGCAAAAATGATAGCGAATGCTGCACCAACGATAGGCACCCAGATAGGAGCGCTTGCGGGCAGGTTCATTGCCAGCAGCAGACCTGTTACAACTGCGGACAGGTCACTGATAGTTACAGGTTTTTTCAGCAGTTTCTGATACAGCCATTCAAAGAATACGCTGGCTACGATGGAAACTGCGATCAGGATCAATGCAGGAATACCGAAGAAATAGATACCCATCGCTGTTGCAGGAATCAGCGCGATGATAACGTCACGCATGATGCTCTGAATGGATTCTTTAGAACGCACATGAGGGGTACCTGATACTACAAAATTAGCCATTCTTTACTCTCCCCCTTCTCAGTTCTTTTCAGCTTTGGCTTTTGCTTCAGCTTCCGCTTTTGCTCTTGCAGCAGCGGCTGCGGCAGCTTTTTTGCCTGCTTCGATTTTCTTAGTTGCGCGGATGGACTGTGCCAGCTGGCGTTTTGCGGGACATTCGTAAGAACAAGAACCACATTCGATACAATCCAGACCATGATGTTTTACGAAACCTTCGCCGTCGCCTTTCAGTGCGCACGCATTCAGCAGGAAAGGCTGCAGACCCATAGGGCAATGTTCTACGCATTTACCGCAACGGATACAGTTTCTTTCTTCAGGAATGAAAGCTTCTTCCTGTGTGAAGCACAGCAGACCAGAAGTGGTCTTAACGGAAGCAACATCCAGAGTATACAGGGTAGGACCCATCATAGGACCGCCGGCAATCAGTTTCACAGGAGCGTTTGCACCTTCGTTGAAACCGCCGATAGCGTCTACCAGATCTCTCAGTGTCATACCGATTCTGATCTTGTAGTTACCGGGGTTTTTGATACCTTTACCGGAAACAGTTACGATTCTTCTCATCAGAGGTCTGCCTTTGCAGATTGCTCTTTCGATAGCAACAACGGTATCAACGTTGTCTACGATACAGCCAGCGCTAGCGGGCAGTGCACCGGATTTTACTTCTCTCTTTGTGATCGCGTAAATCAGGTGTTTTTCAGAACCCTGAGGGAATTTGGTCACCAGAGGCTGAACAGTGATGTTGTCGATGCCTTCACAAGCCTTTGTCATGGATTCGATGGCTTTGGGCTTGTTCATTTCGATACCGATAACGCCTTTTGCACCGGGGTGCAGTTTCAGCATGATCTGCAGACCTTTTACGATTCTTTCGGGTTCTTCCAGCATCAGACGGTAGTCGCATGTGAGGTAAGGTTCACATTCAGCTGCGTTGATGAGGATGTGATCGATCGGTGTGTCTTTGGGAGGGTTCAGTTTTACATGTGTGGGGAAGCCCGCACCACCCAGACCAACAACGCCGGCATCTTTGATAGCTGCCAGAATTTCTTCGTTGGACATGGTTGTGTAATCTCTGCCCTGGTTCAGACCTTCGATTTCTTCCATCTTGCCGTCGTTTTTGACAACGATGGATTTTACAGTTGCACCGCCGGGTACCAGCATGGGTCTAATGTCCACAACTTCACCAGATACGCTGGCAAAGATGGGAGAAGACATGAATGCAGGTGATTCAGCGATTTTCTGTCCTACTTTTACATGGTCGCCAACTGCTACCAGAGGTTCACAAGGAGCCCCGATATGCTGGGACATAGGGTAGAACAACTCAGAGTTTTCTTTGGGGAGTATCACCTGAATGGGCTGCTCTGCGGACAGAGCTTTTCCATCGGGCGGGTGAACTCCACGTTTGAACGTTAAAGCTTGCATATTATCCCCCTCTGTCAAGTGATTTTTGCGTTTACAGCACAAAAGACAAGCATTTGGCTGGAAACGCTTGGTTTGGTTATACTTTATAAAAATATAGCTATATATAACAGCAATATTTTAATACAAAAATAAGAAATTCACAACATTTTTTTGCCAAAAAAACGGGAAAAATGCTTTTTTAAGCAAAATATGTGTTTCGTTACATCAAATTTTAAGATGTATTAAGATGTATTTAATTAGGAAGGAATTGTATTTTATGAAATCAATTCCCAGTTAGTTTGTATCCAAAATATTTTCTTCCCCTAAAGTGTACTATTATTATCTATAATTGTAAATGATAATTTATTACCAACATTTCAGCTGGAAAACTGTAATGTTTTACAAAAAAACTGCCATTGTTCTCACAGAAATGTAAAACAATGGCATAAAACTTGCTACTCAAATTCCCCTGTGTTACAATGAAATCAAAGTATAGAGGGAAGGAGGCGGAGGATATGGATCTTTCGCTGCAAATACAGCAAAAGCAGATTCTTTCCCAGCGGATGCAGCAGTCCGTTGAGATATTGCAGATGAATACTCTGGCGTTATCAGAATACATTCGGGAAGTGGCGGAAGAAAATCCTCTGCTGGACTGGTCGGAGGAACGCCCTCTTTTGCTGGAGGACGAAAAACTGCTGCAAAAACTGGAATGGCTTCAGGAAAGCGATGAGCAGAACAGAGGTTTTTACCAGACAGAAATGGATAACGAAAAAGAACGGGAAGACCTGCACTATGGCAAGAAGGAAGCCCAGAGTCTCAGGGAATACCTGCTCTTTCAGATCCATCTTTTGCCTGTATGTGAAAAGGAGAAAAAAGTGCTGAGTTTTCTGGCAGAAAGCACAGAAGAAAGCGGCTATCTGGAAACAGACGCCTTGGAAGCAGCCATGGAGCGTTATCATCTGGATGAACAGAGGGCAGAGGAGATTTTAGGGCATTTGCAGAAGCTTGACCCGCCCGGCGTAGGTGCCAGAGATCTGAAGGAATGTCTGAAGATACAGCTCATGCAGAAAGGCGCTTCTGTGGCAGCCCAGAACATTGTGGAGAATTATTTGGCGGATATTGCCAAAAACCGCATCTCCTATATTGCCAAGAAGCTGCATATATCTATGGAAGAAATGGCGGAAGCCTTGGCGGAGATCCGCAGCTGTGCACCAAAGCCCGGCAGTGGTTTTGCCAATGACCGCCCGGTGGAATATGTGGTGCCCGATGTGTTTGTGGAACGCAGAGGGGGAGAGCTTTTGGTGAGTGTCAACAGTTCTCTGGTGCCAAGACTGTTTATCAGCCCCTCCTATCGGCAGATTTTGAAGGATGACCCTTCTAAAGATACCAAGGAATATGTTGCCCAGAAACTGCGGCAGGCAGAATGGGCAGTGCAGTGTGTAGGCAGACGAGAATCCACTTTGCTGGAAACGGCAAAACAGATTGTGGCAGTGCAGCGGGAATTTTTCCTTTCTCCCAATGGAGCACTGAAGCCTTTGCGAATGGTGGATGTGGCAGAAAAAATGCAGGTGCATGAGTCCACCATCAGCCGTGCCGTAAAGGATAAATATCTCCAATGCGACAAAGGGGTATTTGCCTTGGGTGATTTCTTCTCCAAAGCCGTTGTCACCGATGGCGCTCAGAGCGTATCTGCCAATAGCGTACAAAAACAGCTGGCGGACATCATTGACGGCGAGGATAAGACCCATCCCCTTAGCGACAGAGAATTGACGGAAAAACTGGTGGCGCAGGGTGTACAGATTTCCCGCAGAACCGTAGCCAAGTATCGGGAAGCCATGGGCATCCCCGGTGCGTCAGGCAGAAAACAGTATTGAAATAGAAAACAGCCGGAAATTTTGGAAGAAAGCAGAAATTTCCGGTTTCTTTTTGGTTTGAGATAGAAAGAAGGTGGAAGTATGGATGAGATTTTTCAGATACAACTGGATAAAACATCAGAAGTGCCGATGTATCGCCAGCTTGCCGACGCCATTGGCGCTTTGGCGGCAGATGGGCTTTTGCCTGCGGATAGCAAATTACCGCCCATTCGGAAAATGGCATCCCATTTCGGCGTCAATACGGTGACGATAGTAACGGCTTATAAATATCTGGAACAGAAGCAGATGGTGTATTCTCGGGTAGGAAGTGGTACCTATATTTCCCCTTTGCCTGTGGAAAAGGTGCCGGAGCCTGTGGCAAGACGAAATCTGCAATTGTTTGAAAAAACACCTGCGCTGGAACATGCCATCAACTTCACATTGTCATCCCTGCCAAACGAACTGTTTCCTGTGGATGCCTTCAAAAAAGCCTTTGATACAGTGCTGGAGCGGGAAAAAGGCGGCGCCTTCCGTTATACGGACAGTATGGGCTATCTGCCCCTGCGGGAGGAACTCTGCCGTTATCTGGCGTCTTTTGGTATCCATACGGCGGCGGAACATTTGCAGATTATTTCCGGTGCCCAGCAGGGTATCGACATCATGTCCAAAGCCATTTTGCGGTATGGAGATGTGGTTTTTGTGGAAAGCCCTACTTTCTATGGTGCGGCAGGGGCATTCCTGTCCAGAGGGGCAAAACTCATCGGCATCCCCATGGAAGCGGACGGCATGGAGATGGAGGCCCTGAAAAACTATCTGAAGCTGTACCATCCTCGTTTTATCTATATGATGGCATATTTCCAGACACCTACAGGTGTTTCTTATTCCATGGAGAAAAAACGCCGCCTGCTGGAACTGGCGGAAAAATACGATACGTATATCATTGAGGAAGATGACTTTTACGATTTCCATTATAGCAGGGAAATCCCGCTTCCTCTGAAAGCATTGGACTATAAGAATCGCGTCATTTACATCAAGAGTTTTTCCAAGATTCTCATGCCCGGTCTGCGTATGGGGTTGATGGTACTGCCAAAGAAAGTCCGTCATGCGGTTATGGAAGCCAAGTATACCACGGATATTTCCACATCTGGGTTCATCCAGAAATCCTTGGAGGAATATCTCCGGGTCAATGGCTGGGAAGCTCATGGAAAACAGGTGCGCCAGTATGGCAGCGGCAAATACCGCAAAGCTGTTTCCATGGCAAAGAAGTATCTTTTGCCAAAAGGTGCGTCTTTCGCTCTGCCCGATGGAGGCGTGAGCCTGTGGGTGCGTCTGCCTGATGGGGTGGATGCGGAAGTGTTCTGCAATCGGGCATTGGAGAAAAATGTGCTGGTTTCTCCCGGCAGTCAGTTCTTCATCGAAGAGGGAACAGGCAGTCATGTGCGCCTCAGCTTCGCGGGACTCACTGACGATAAAATCGAAGTGGGCATGAAGCGTATAGGAGAAGTGCTGGGAGAGTTGTAAGAAAAAAAGAAAGGTTAGTATACATAAGCGAATTTCCTTTAAGAAAACATACCCAATAAAATCTCCGTAAAAATCAAAACCACTAGTAAACTAGTGGTTTGATCAACCCCTAGAAGGGGTATTACGTGCCAACCCCTAAAAGGGGCATCGAAAAATATCATCGCATTTATTTGCACTGCAACCTGTAAACAGGTACTATAATTGAGAATACAGTATGTTAATTTAATATTGCATATCTATCCTTCATTTGATAATTAGTAAATCCATAGTAATTATCATTCAAAAAAAATATACTAAAGTATTTTATTTACCCCTAGTAGAACTAGGGGTTTTGTTAAGCTAAAGCACCCAATAAGAAAGCTGAAATCCTCTGTTAAGGATTTCAGCTTTTTGTTTTCTTATGAAGATGCCCCTTACGTGTACCAGCCTGTTTTTATCGGGAATACGTCAAAAAGCGGAAAAGAAGCTCAATGGCAAGGAATATCACAAAAGATATGCCGCAGAGGATGCTGTCGTTTTTCAGCTGTCGTTGGTATGTTTCCCAACTTTCGTTAGCATCCACCCGAATGTCGATTCCCTTGCGACGGAGAAAAACATCCAGAAAAAGCTGTATGAACATACAAATCATAGAAGCACAAAACAGAATCATTTGCAGTATGCCATCAGGAGCCAGCAACGAAATACCCAAGAGAAACAATCCTGCTTTGATAATTCCCCGGCGCAGTATATTTTTTTGAAAATCAGATGTCTTTTCTAAGGTTTCTTTTGTCAGCATGCGCTCTCACTGTCCTTTCGTTTCTTTGGTGTTCCAATGAAAATAAGCTGCCAGTTCCTTCTGATAAATGATGCCAAGCTCTATGAGCATAGACGCAATGATTACCACAATCAGCGGAATAGGCAGATATCGATATTTTTCCGCCCAGTATGTGCTAGAAAGTGCGTCTGTGTAGGCATGGAGATAGGCAAAACCCCAGATGAGTGTCAGTATCAATAGGTTCAAAGTGACGGCGAGAACACCAGCAATACTTTTCATACAAATCCCCCTTTTCATAAAAAACAATGCCCTTTTTTCGATGATACCATAAGGCGCATAGGCTGCATATGGTGATTTTTACCGGAAAAGGGCGGTTTTTCTTGACAAAGTGACAGGGCATGTCTATAATCTAATTGTATTTTTATATGGAAACAAGCCAAGAAAAGAAGGAGTACGCAAAGGGTGGACGTTTCAGAGAGGAAATCACTGGTGGAAGATTTCCCGCAGCACATTGCCGAAGCAGTCTTTTCGGGTAAGAACCACAGCTCTTTGGCGGAAAGAGAAGTATGTCAAAGCGTATGCCTGCGTTAAAGGCTTCGAGTGACGTCCGCTTGGGCGTAACAAGGGTGGTACCACGGTGAATTCGTCCCTGACTTTTGTCAGGGGCTTTTTTATTTTCCGGGTATCCTGTGAACAGATTGAAAATATTTAAGGAGGTAAGATATGAAATATTTAGGTGTAAACGAAATTCGTGAAGAATTTCTGAAATTCTTTGAAAGCAAAGACCATCTGCGTCTGCCCAGCTTCCCTCTGGTGCCCCGCAACGACAACAGCTTGCTGCTGATCAACTCCGGTATGGCACCCATGAAAGCATACTTTACTGGTCAGGAAATCCCTCCCAGCAAGAGAGTGACAACCTGCCAGAAATGTATCCGTACAGGTGATATCGACAACGTAGGGAAAACTGCTCGTCACGGCACATTCTTTGAAATGCTGGGCGACTTCTCCTTCGGTGATTACTTCAAAAACGAAATCGTGCCCTGGTCTTGGGAATTCGTAACAAAAGTACTGGAAATCCCCGAAGACAGACTGTATGTAACCATTTACGAAGAAGACGATGAAACAGGCAAAATCTGGCATGATGTGGTAGGTCTGCCTTGGGACAGAATCGTAAAACTGGGCAAAGAAGACAACTTCTGGGAACACGGCACAGGCCCCTGCGGTCCTTGTACAGAAATCTACTATGACCGTGGTCCTGAATACGGCTGTGACAGCCCTACCTGCGGCGTAGGCTGTGACTGCGACAGATACATGGAATTCTGGAATCTGGTATTGACCCAGTTCAACGCTGAAGAAGACGGCACATACACAGAACTGGCGATGAAGAACGTAGATACCGGTATGGGTCTGGAACGTATGGCAACCATCATGCAGGGCGTTGACTCTATTTTCGACGTAGATACCGTAAAATCTATCCGTGACGCTGTTTGTGCAAAAGCAGGCGTGGAATACGGCAAAGACCATAAAACAGATGTTTCCGTTCGTGTGATCACAGACCACATCCGTTCTGTAACAATGATGACTGCTGACGGCGTACTGCCTTCCAACGAAGGTCGTGGCTATGTACTGCGTCGTCTGCTGCGTCGTGCGGCTCGTCATGGCAAACTGTTGGGCATCGAAGGCGAATTTTTGGCTGAATTGTCCAAATCCGTAATCGCTTGCAGCGGCGAAGCTTATCCCGAATTGGTGGAAAAACAGGATTACATCTTCAAAATCCTGTCCATCGAAGAAAACAGCTTCTATAAGACCATCGACAAAGGTATGGAAATCCTGAAAGCAGACATGGAAGAAATGAAAGCTGCCGGCGAAAAAGTCATGTCCGGTGAAAAATCCTTCCGTCTGTACGACACATATGGTTTCCCTGTTGACCTGACAAAAGAAATCCTGGCAGAAGAAGGCATGGAAATCGACGAAGACGCTTTCACAGCAGAAATGAAAGCACAGAAAGAACGTGCACGTTCCGCAAGAGCAAAATCCAACTACATGGGCGCAGCAGAAACCGTTTACAACGAACTGCCCGTAGAACTGGAAACAGCTTTCGCTGGTTATGATGTATACGATGTGGCAAACGCAAAAATCGTTGCACTGGTTGCAAACGAAGCCGTTGCAGAAACAGCACAGGCTGGCGATACCGTAGCGGTATTCCTGGATAGAACACCTTTCTACGCAGAAAGCGGCGGTCAGGTAGGTGACCAGGGTGTGATCAAAACAGAAACAGGCGTTGTAAAAGTAACCAACTGCGTAAAAGTTGTTGGCGGCAAGATTGCACACATGGGTGAAGTGACAGAAGGTCTGGTGCAGGTAGGCGAAATGGCTTGCGCAAGCATCGACGTGGAACTGCGTATGGCTTCTTCCAGAAACCACAGCGCAACCCACCTGCTGCACAAAGCACTGCGTACCGTTCTGGGTACTCACGTAGAACAGGCTGGTTCCTATGTAAGCGCAGAAAGACTGCGTTTCGACTTCACACACTTCGCAGCAATGACTGCTGATGAAATCAAAGAAGTGGAAAGACTGGTAAATGACGCTATCTTCGCAAGCTATGATGTACACACAGACGAAATGTCCATCGACGAAGCAAGAAACAGAGGCGCAATGGCACTGTTCGGCGAAAAATATGGCGAAGTGGTACGTGTGGTAGATATGGGCGGCTACAGCATCGAACTTTGTGGCGGCGCTCACCTGAAAAACACTGCACAGGTTGGCTCCTTCAAAATCCTGTCTGAAAACGGCGTAGCAGCTGGTGTCAGAAGAATCGAAGCTGTAACAGGCAAAGAAGCCCTGAAACATTATCAGGCACAGGAAGACGAAATCAAAGAAATCTGCCGTCTGGTGAAATCCACACCTGACAAACTGCTGGCTCGTTTGGAACAGCTGTTGGCAGAACAGAAAGAAACAGCAAAAGAACTGGAAAAACTGAAAGCGAAAATGGCAGGCGGCGCAGCAGACGAAATGCTGAACAGCAAAGTAGAAATCGGCGGCGTTGCAGTGCTGGCAGCGGAAGTGAAAGATATGGACGGCAATGCTCTGCGTACCATGGGCGACCAGCTGAAACAGAAACTGGGCAGCGGTGTAGTGGTACTGGCGAGCGGCAAAGACGGCAAAGTAAACCTGATGGCTATGGCTACAGACGATGTTGTGAAAAAAGGCGTACATGCCGGCAACATCATCAAAGCAGCAGCGGCTGTCTGCGGCGGTGGCGGCGGCGGTCGTCCCAACATGGCACAGGCAGGCGGCAAAGATGCTTCCAAGATCGCAGATGCACTGGAAAAAGCAAAAGCAATGGTTGCGGAACAGCTGGGCTGAACCTTCTGAAACCATAATAGCAAAACGAAATCAAGCTGAAAATCTCTGGAAATCGGAGGTTTTCAGCTTTTTCTTTTTGTATACGTTTTGAGGGATTTTTGTATACAGCTGCCTGTGGTAAAATAACAACTTATCCGAAATGCGGAATTAAGAAAGAGCAAAGAGGAGGCGAACCATGGGATATGGTAGAAGCAGGTTATGGAAATATGCAGCGACGGTAGGCGTTGTGGGACTGCTGCTGATGATGGGAGCCATTTTGGTTGCCGATCGCTGGGAGAATATGTTTGGTGTCGCGGTACTTTTGGGGCTGGTTTGTACCTGGGCTGCATTGCTGATGCTTGCAGGTGCGTGGGTACGGGAACTGTGGCATAGCTTTCGCAGGAAGGATTACCTGACGACAGTCATATGGCTTGCCCTTGGGCTTTTGGTCCTGTTCCTGTTTTGCAGGCGCATATTTTAAAACCATAGAAAAACCCCCTCTGCTTAGCAGAGGGGGTTTTGTTACACTCGATGCAATATGATTTTATTGTCTTTCGCTTTGGTTCAATCAGCTTTTGCTGGGAATGAATTTCCCGATGATACCGCCGACGATAGCGGGGATGATCCAAGCGAAGCCCATGTCAGCCAGAGGCAGTACGCTTACGAAATCGGTAGGCAGACCAAAGCCAGCCAGGATTTCCAGAGCACTTGTGATCATACCGAAGTATGCTGCAAAACGATAGATGTTGTTGTTTTTGATCTGTTTATGGAAGAATGCCAGAATGATCAGTACCAGCAGACCAGGGTAGATCAGGTTCAGCAGAGGTGCGGAAACCTTGATGATTGTAGCTACACCAGCGTTGGATACAAGCCAGCTGAATACTACGATGGCAATAACCAGTGTTTTGTATTTCAGTTTGCCGCCGGAAAGTTCTACAAAGTATTCACTTACTGCGGATGTCAGACCAATTGCTGTGGTCCAGCATGCGAACAGAACGATGATACCCAGCAGAATAACACCGATATCACCAAACAGACCTTTTGTGATAGTTACCAGCAGTGTTGTCTGATCCAGACCCTGATAGTCAGCCAGTGTGCCTGTTGTAGCGCCCAGGTATGTCAGACCGCCGTAGATAACCAGCAGACCAACAGCTGCAACTACGCTGGAGCGGATGGTTGCGCCTGCCAGAGATGCCTGGTCGTTGTAGCCTTTGTCTCTCGCACTGTTAGCAATGATGATGATGAAGATCATGGAAGCGATAACGTCCAGTGTCTGGTAACCGTTGTAAGTACCTTCTCTAACTGCGTTTACAGTTGCTTCGGTTTCGATGGGACCCAGAGGGTTAACGATACCAACGATGATCATGATCAACAGGAAGATTACCAGGATAGGTGTCAGGAACTGACCAACGATGTCAACTACTTTGGAAGGACGAATGGTCAGAACCAATACAACCACGAAGAAGAATGCGGAGAAAATCCATGTGGCAAAACCGGGAGCGTTGGTAAGCAGAGGTGCTACACCAACTTCGTATGTAGTCGCTGCTGTACGAGGGATTGCCAGGAAGGGCCCGATACACAGCGCGCCGATGGCACCGATCACCGCACTGGGAACTTTACCCATAGGACCGGTCAAACCTGTGATGGAGTATTGATTTTTGCTGATCAGCGCAAGGATGGCAACCAGAGCCAGACCTACGTCAAAGATGAAGAAGAACAGGAACCCGATAATCCAGGAAGTACCTGTCTGCTGCCCCAGCAAGGGCGGGAAGATCAAGTTGCCGGCGCCGAAGAACATAGCAAATAACGCAGCGCCAATGACAAGCATGTCTTTTGCTTTAAATTGCTTTTTTTCCATAGAATACAACCTCCTTATTTTTTTTCCCTCTGAAAAAAATGAATGATGACGTGAAGCTTAGTTTTGTACATATTGCATGTGAGAAAACCATAAGCTTAAGATATATTATGCAGAAAAAAACAAAAAAACACAAACAAATCGGAAATACTTTAGTGAAACTTTTTGTTCTAAAAGTTTCTTTAAATTATGCTTTTTAGCCTATTTTTATGTCAAAAAATGAAAATGAAAAATAAAATGAAGCAAAATTCATGGAAATTTGTATTTTGAAGAAATAGACGGCATGTACATGAAGTGTTGAGAAAAACATGTTTTTTTTGAGAAACATTAGGCAAAAACACAAAAGTATTCATATTTTCGGCGGATAATATTTACGAAAGGTGAGCATCTTTGATAAAAAAATCGGAAAAACGGGCAGGGAATTATGAATAAATATTTTCTGTATAAAAGCTTAACATTCTACTTAGAATAAACATCTTTAGGAAAAACACTGAAAAAAATATAGATTTTCCTGTGTTTTGGAAGGCGTTTTCCTCTGGCGCACCCTCTTTTTTGTTCTGATGCAAATACAAAATAAGTCTGTTAATGCCGAAAAGTTTATGGTATAATGTGAACGAAAAAACAAATTTCGTTTTTACAGCCGCTGAAGGAAACTTTTTGAAAAAGATGGGATTTTCAACGGTTATCATGAATTTGCACCAAAAGAAAAAAATGGAAAAAAGATACGACTTGTCTGAGAACATTCGGCAAAAGCTGTCAAAGTTCAGGCAGACAAGCCCCCTGTTGTATGCTTACTGACAAGAAAAAAACAGGGATAAATGGAAGACTGAGAAGCAGGTGATGGGGATTTATGAAGGAAATCAGCATGCATGTGGGCAAACGCATCCGTTTGTATCGTAAAATGAAAAATATGACCATTGAAGTCTTTGCGGGACTTATAAATAAAAGCAAAGCCACCGTATCGAAGTATGAGAACGGGGACATTGCCATAGACATTGAAACATTGTTCATCATTGCCAATGCGCTGGATATTTCCGTCAATCAACTCATTGATTATGACAAAGAGGCAGAAGAAACAGAAACGCGTGTGGACCTTTCCGGCAGACGCCATGGCAAGACAAGGATGTATCTTTATTTCTATGACGGTCGCCGCAGCCGCATTGTCCGCAATGTCATCGATATCCGCGGAACCGGAGAAAATGGCATGTTCAGCGCCGATTTGTATGCAGATGTGGATGATTATTCCAACTGTTATAAATGTAAGTATCTTTATCATGGCACTATGCGGCGCTATGACACATTTACCAATTTTCAGTTTGAAAACCAGAATAACAAAATGGAGCGGGTGTTTCTCTACGCCATCAATTCTTTCAGTCCTGCCGGACGGATGCTCGGCATGTTTTCAGGCTTGTCCATCCAACCGATGATGCCTGCATCCTTTAAATTTGTATTGTCACCGGATGTCATGGAGGAGAATGAGGAACTGAAGGAAACCCTTCGTTTTTCAAAAGAGGATATCCGCACCATGAAGAAAATGAATATGTTTATCATTAACCAGCATTTGTGATAAATGAATATAATATGTCAGACAATTATGTAAGACAAGAACCCCTTGCGCAGAAAGGCACAGGGGGTTCTTTTTTAGATTCGTTCTGTTAAAGAAAGCATCATCAGCAGCCCTGCCATGCGTACCGTTTGGGGAGAGGGGGTGCAGCCTGTTTCTCCTGAACGGTCACGAACAGCAAGCTCATTGCCTTCCTCCAGCGAGTATGCCACGTTTTGCCGAATCTGCCCCATGGTGTGAAAGAGCATCAGACTGCGGCAGGCTTCATCCAGCCGTCGTTTTCCCGCTTCGTCTGTAAAAGCCCCCAGTGCCCGCAGCAGGGTCACTTCCCGCGGCGGATGCTCCACGGCATCTGCCTGTTGGAGGGCTGCGGCAGCCTGTATTTTTTGCAGATAATCCTGTTCCACCCTTGTTTGCATGGCTTGCAGGAAGGTTTGCAGTTCGTTTCTGGCGTTGTCCGTGTTTTGCAGGACTTTTGCCAGATGGAATACATTGTTTTCTTCCATAAAAAGATCGCTCCTTTCATTCAGGCAGACAGGAAGGCTCCAAAAGACCGCCGTTTTTCTCGGCGGCAGCACAGAGGCGTTGTTTCACCTGACTGGGTGTGAGGCTTGGGAATCGTTCCAGCAGACAGGCAGCCATGCCGCTGACCATGGGCGTTGCCATGGATGCGCCGCTCATGGCGATGTAGCTGTGGTCGACGATGCTGCTTTTGAAACGGTTTTGCAGGGAAAAGTTATAGTCCGGTGAGAGAACGGAAATGATATTTTCCCCGTGTGCCCACAAATCTGGCTGACCAACGGATGTGGTCTGTTTGGCAGGAAACCATTCTCTGTCCTCCCATGTGCCTACAGAAAGAATGCTGGGGCTGAGGGATGGCGGCGGCAGAAAATGCGTCCCGCCGTCTGGATTGGCTGCGGCAGCCACCACCACAATGCCTTTGTGCCAAAGGGACTCCACTGCTTCCTGCAGAGGACGATGAACCCTTCTGTCATTGGTGCCTATGGATAAATTGACTACTTTTATATTATATTGTGGAGCGTTGTCCAATATCCATCGCATGGCACGAATGGCACGCAGGGAAGTGCCCTGTCCCATGGCATCCAGGATTTTCAGAGAAATGATGTGCGCCTGTGGGGCAATACCCCGGTATCGTCCGCCGGAAAGGGTACCGTTGCCGCAGGCAATGCCTGTGACATGGGTGGCAGGCGCAAAAGAGGGATACGGGACAGGGAATGCCGCATATTCATAGGCAAAAGGGGGGAGAAACATGGAGCGGGCAGCCATTTATTGCAGATTGTCGGTAGAGGACGCACAGCGACAGGAGGGAAAAGACAGCGAAAGCATTGCCAATCAGAAAGAACTGCTTTTGGCTTACGCGGCGAAGAAAGGCTGGCAGGTGACAGGCATCTATGTGGATGAGGATTATTCGGGACTGCGGGAAGATCGCCCCGGTTTTCAGGAGCTCATTGCCCATGGCAGAGAAGGGCGGTTTTCTGTGATTTTGTGTAAGACCCAATCCCGCTTTACCCGAAATCTGGTGACGGCAGAACGGTATCTTTATGAGTTGTTTCCCTTGTGGGGCATACGGTTTGTGTCCGTGGTGGATGGAGTGGATACGGCTAGACGGGAAAATAAACGGGCCAGCCAGATCAACAGCCTCATCAACGAATGGTACTGCGAGGAATTATCGGATAATATTCGGGCAGTCCTCCGCAGGAAACGGGAAATGGGGCAGTATCTGGGGAATTATGCGCCTTATGGTTATGAGAAAAGTCTGGCTGACCATCATGTGCTGGTGCCTTGCCCCCGACGGGCGCGGGTGGTGGCAGGCATCTTTCGGCTGTATCTTCTGGGATTTTCCTGCACAGGCGTGGCAGAGGTGCTCAATGGCTGCGGCATATTATCTCCGGCTATGGCATTGGCGCAAGAGGGGAAGGATTGCGGCAGAAAGGCGAAAGGCATCTGGACGGCATCCACCATATGCAAAATATTGAAAAATCCTGTATATTTGGGAAATATGGTGCAGGGAAAAACAGAAAAAATCAGTTATAAACAGAAAAAAAGCCGCCCATGTTCCAAAGAACAGTGGACGGTGGTGAAAGATACCCATGTGCCGTTGGTTTCCGAGGAAATGTTTGGGGCAGTCCAAAAGAAAATGGCAAAAAACAGAAAGGCATAGAAAAAACAGCGGAGAAATCTGAAAAACAGGTTTCTCCGCTATTTTTGGGTGCTTTAGCTTAACAAAACCCCTAGTTCTACTAGGGGTAAATAAAATACTTTAGTATATTTTTTTTGAATGATAATTACTATGGATTTATTAATTATCAAATGAAGGATAGATATGCAATATTAAATTAACATACTGTATTCTCAATTGTAGTACCTGTTTACAGGTTGCAGTGCAAATAAATGCGATGATATTTTTCGATGCCCCTTTTAGGGGTCGGCACGTAATACCCCTTCTAGGGGTTGATCAAACCACTAGTTTACTAGTGGTTTTGATTTTGAAAATCAAACCATCTGGTTGACTTTAAAGATCAGTTGGAATGCTCTGCGGGAATTGGAGATGTGGGTTTCAATGGCTTTGCGCAGTCCTTCCGGATCCGCAGCAAGGGCTGCATCCAGAATTGCCTGATGCTCTTCCACACATTCGCAGTCCCGATAATGGGGCTGATTGAAGTATGTACCGGCGGAAAAGGTAAAGGGCTGCAAATCTTTGAGAACTTCCACGGCTTTCTGATTGCCGGAGGCAGTCAGATACAGCATATGAAATTCCAGATCCAGCTGGAAAAAGCCTTCTGCGTCCATGGTGGAATCGTTACAGGAAATAAAGTGTTTCTGTTTTTCCATATTTTCCAGCAGCTGCTGGCGCAGGGTGTTGTTATAGTTCAAAGTGGTGATGATGTCTTTGATGAAAAAGCTGTCCATCATCAGACGGATGTCAAAGGTATCGTTCAGTTCATGAGGCGTCAGTGTGCGCACACTCATGCCTTTGTTGGGGGTATTGACCACCAGTTTTTCTTCTGCCAGACGCTGCAATGCCTGTTTTACAGGCGTATCGCTGACACCATATTTTCTTGCCAGTTCTTTGATATTGATCTTTTCACCGGAAACCAACTGCTTGTTGGTGATTTCTTTTTTTATGTCCGCATAAATCTGATCCGCTAGTGTAATTTTTTCGCTCATGTCTACTTGCTCCCCCTCTGCTTGCAGTGTTCATGCAACTTTTATAACGATTTTATATCTATTGTAAAACCAGTTGTGCAAAAATGCAATAGACAATTTGTGTTCATCCGTTTTCTATTGAGAATGGATACACCTTCCAAGAGAAAAAAAGAAGGATGATTTTTTCAAAATGGGATTTTTTGGAATGGGAAAATGAATAAAAAAGGATGTATACATTTGTAAAAAATGCATAATGATTCAAAATGTTTGTTCTATATGCATAATAACAGTGTTTTTATGTGGCGGATAAATGTTTTTAAATTAGAGGAAATACCAATTGAAAATTAGAATTGGATTAAATATAATCTAATAAAAAGTTTTATCTATCAAAAAAGAAGTTTTATTTATCGATAAAAAATTCGTTTTAATCGTGAAAAAAGAACTTCTTTTAAAAAAAGATGTGCTTTTGGGAGGATTCTAAAGACAAGAGGGAGGAGTATGTATGAAAAAAAGACTCGGTGTTCTGGCGCTGGCAACTGCCATGCTGCTGGGGATGACCGGCTGCGGCAGCCAAAATGAGGAAACCGCAGAAACCACAACACCCGCAGGGTTTGTGGAAAAGAAGGTAGAGCCTGTTACCTTTGAATCAGGCGTGGAACTGCAGGAAGACTGCAGACATTTGATCTATGCCCTGGGCAATGCCCCTGCTACCATCGACGCAGCGAAATTCTTCAAGATGCGTCTTGAGCAGGAAACAAACGGCGCCATGACCGTAGATATCTATACGGACAACGTATTGGGCGGTGAACGTGAACTGCTGGAAAGCTGCCAGTTTGGTGACTACGATATCGTACTGGCAACAAACGCAACAGTAGCTGCTTTCTGTAAAGATATTTACTGTCTGGATATTCCTTGGATTTTTGAAAACAAACAGCAGGTATACGAAGTGCTGGACGGCGAACTGGGCGACTATCTGGGCGATCAGCTCAAAGAAGTTGGCTTCCAGCTGCTGCAGTGGCAGGAAAACTCTTTCCGTACACTGTCCACCACAGATAAACCCATCGAATCCATGGATGACCTGAAAGGTCTGAAGATCCGTATCATGGAAAATGAACTGCAGCTGGCACAGTGGAAAGCTTATGGTGCCAACCCTACACCCATGGCCTTCACAGAACTGTTCACCGCTTTGCAGCAGGGTACTGTAGACGGTCAGGACAACGGCGCAGAACTGACATGGCAGTCCAAATTCCAGGAAGTACAGAAATACTATGTTTATACAAAACACATCTATTCTCCTTACGTAATCCTGATGAGTGGAGAAACATTCAACGGTCTGACACCGGAAGAACAGGATATCATCATGAAAATCTCCGATGAAGCTGTTGCTTATGAACGTGAAAGATGTTCCGAATACGAAGCTGCTGCTTTGGAAAACATCAAAAACTATCCCGGCATGAACTACGCAGAACTGAGCCCTGAAGTGGTGGAAGAAATGAAAGCTGCTTGTGCCGGCATCAAAGATCTGGCTTATGAAAAAGTAGAACATCCTGAAGTGATCGATCTGCTTTACAGCGAAGCCGAAAAAGCGAAAGAAAAGTATCCCGCAGAACAGACGACAGATACACCGGCACAAACAGAAACCGATGTTGAAGCAGCACCTGCGGCGTAAAAATACAGGGGAGGGAAAAAGGTATGAAGTTTTTGAATGAACATCTGGAAGCATGCTTCATCGTGCCTTTGATGTTTTTGATGAGTATTATCATTTTTGTTCAGGTTGTCATGCGTTATGTATTCCATAGCTCTCTGACATGGTCTGAAGAAATGGCAAGATATCTGTTTGTATGGCTGGTTTATTTCTCTGTGGCTTATACAGCGAAAAAAGAAGCCCATATCCGTATCGACGCTGCTATCAATATCTATCCTAAAAAAGCACGTCCTTATGTAGAAATCCTTAGTGAAATCATCGTACTGGCTTTTGCAATCTTCATTGCGGCAACATCCGTTACTGTTTTCCAGAAGATCACAGCCAGCGGCCAGATTTCTCCCGCCCTGCATGTGCCCATGCAGTTCGTATACGCAGCACCTCTGGTTGGCTTCTTCTTGACAGCTATCCGCCAGATCCAGTGCATCATCAAAAAAATCAAAGGATTGCATAATCATGAGGAGGTGCAGGAAGCATGACAACTGGAGCTATTGCAGCAGTCGTATTTATTGCATTGATCATCAGCCTTGTTTTGACTGTTCCCATCGGTTTCTCCCTGGGGATCGCTTCCTTGGCTTATATCTTCGCTACAGATCAGCTGACACTGGGCTTTGTAGCACGTAACATGGTAACTGGTACAGACTCTTTCCCCATCATGGCGATTCCCTTCTTCGTGTTCGCCGGTGAACTGATGGGCGGCGGCGGTATTTCCAAACGTCTGCTGGACGTTGCCAACGTATTCTTCGGCAGAATCCGCGGCGGTCTTGCCATCGTAACCGTTGTTGTATGTATGTTCTTCGCGGCTATTTCCGGTTCCGGTCCGGCAACTGTAGCAGCTGTCGGCGGTATGGTTGTTCCTACCATGCTGGAAAAAGGATATGACAAAAAATTCGTACTGGCGCTGATCGCTGCCGCTGGTTCCATCGGCGTTATCATCCCGCCCAGTATCCCTATGGTTGTTTACTCCGTAACTGTAAACAGCTCCGTAAGCTCCCTGTTCCTGGCGGGCTTCATCCCCGGTATCCTCATCGGTCTGGTACTGATCGTTTACAGCTACGTCTATGCAAGAAAAGCTGGTTATAAAGGCGACACAGAACCTTTCAGCATCGGTCGTGCGCTCCGCGAAGTATGGAGAGGTAAATGGGCACTGCTGTCCCCCGTTATCATCCTGGGCGGTATCTACGGCGGTATCTTCACACCTACAGAAGCAGCTGCTGTATCCGTAATTTACAGCTTGATCATCGGTCTGTTCGTACATAAAGAACTGAACTTCAAACAGATGTTGGATGTAACAAAGAGATCCTGTGAAACAACCGCAACCATCCTGGTGGTAATTGGCTGCGCAACTGGTTTCTCCAAAGTCCTGACACTGGGTCGTATCCCTACAACCGTTGCAACTCTGCTGACAACGATGACAGACAGCAAAGTGCTGATCCTTCTGCTCATCAACCTGCTGCTGCTGTTGGTAGGCTGCTTCATGGAAACAGTATGTGCCATCATGATTCTGGCTCCCATCCTGTTCCCTGTTGTAACAGCGCTGGGCGTTGACCCTATCCACTTCGGTATCATCATGGTAACCAACTTGGCAATCGGCTTCATCACACCTCCTCTGGGTGTAAACCTGTTCGTTGCTTCCCGTGTAGGGGAAACGACGCTGGATGTGGTCATCAGGGGGATCGTCCCCTTCCTGGTGCTGATGATCGCCACACTGATGCTGATCACCTATGTACCGGCAATCTCTATGTTCCTGCCTAATTTGTTAGGTTAAAGAAGGAAGGCGAAAAAAATATGCAGTGGTGTAAAAATGCTTGCAGCCACTTGGTAGATGCTTGCATCATCGTACTGGTAGCATTTCTCATGTTCCAGTAATGAATCGGATAATCTCTAACTCCTACATATAAAGCATTATAGAAAATGGAAGAGGCAGCGCCTGTGTATCAACATGGGCGTTGTTTCTTTTTTTTTGCGCCTGTCACATGGGTCCCGTGTCCGTTATCGTCGTAAGGCGTTGTCCGCCCATTGATGAAATCCCGAAAAGCGATGATGCGGTCTGTTGGTATGGTAAAATCCGCCACAGGAGAGATGCCTGTGTCCAGTATGGCAATGCCGATGCCTTTTCCTGTGGGGAATGATTTTGGCGAAATGGCGGTATCTGTAAAATGCTCCATTTGAAAGACCCCCTTTCTGACAGAGTATGCGGGGGGCAGTTTTTTGGGAATGCGAAAGAAGTTCTTTTTTTCCTTCCGGCTGCATATCTTTTGATGAAGGACAGGATGGAGGGAATACCATGGAGGAAAACCGGAAAACAGAACTCATGCATCTGGCAGGCAGGCTGGAAAGACTGCGCCGGCTCATGGGGCAGGATACACCGCAGGAGGCTTCGCAGTCAGTGCCGGCAATGGAGGAAGGGGAAAAGCAGGAGAACATGCTCATGGCAGCCATTCCGTTTCTGGATCAGGAGTATCAAAGGGATCTGTATGTGGTGGTGCGGCTCATGGAAATGCGGCGGATGCTGACGGGAGGCGTGCTGCAAGCCCGCAGCCGGGATACCCTGCCGCCATCTGTGCGCAGAAGGCAGATGCTGTCCGCCATTCGCCCCTGCCTGTCCCAAAGGGAACAAACAAGACTGGATACCCTCATGCGGGTCATGGACGCAAGGGAAATCCTCATACAAAAGGAGGGATTGGATGGACTGGACAAAGGCACAAATGGAGGCTCTGGGCGAGGAACGGCTGCGGCTGATTCGGGAAGCTCAGGAAAAAAGCAAGGATAAAACAGGACTGGAGAGATTGGATGTTTTTCTGGAATATGGGGAAGCCTTGGCGCAAGGCGGAACCCTTTCCAAAGAAGAACAGAAAGCCCTGCTGGCAGCAGTATCTCAAAATCTGCCGGAAAACGACCGGGCACAGATACAGCAGATTATGGGACTTATGGGATTGTAAAATAGAAAAAATACGGCGTATTTTCCAAAGGGGAAATACGCCGTATCTGTTTACCGGGAAAGCAAATCCAACAGCAGTAACACTGCCGCCGGGGAACAGCCGCCGGAAGCCTGCTTTCTTTGGCTTTTCTGTGGTCTTGCTTTTTGTTTCTGGGGCGCAAAGGGTGCGGGTATCTCTCTCTTTCCATACATACATACCACCTCCTGTCACTACTTTATGCAGTGGGAGGAAAGTTTTTTCACTTTTTTTGCACGGACAGAGGATTTTATGTTATGATAAAAAAGATTGAAAAAACAGAAGTAGAAATGATTGGTGTATATGAAAAAGGAACGACGGGAACGGAACTTCCGTATATTGGAGTTCCGTGAAAATCAATATGATATCATCGGCGATGTCCATGGCTGTTATGACGAGCTCATCCAGCTGGTGGAAAAGCTGGGCTACCGGGAGGAAAAGGGCATTTACGTTCATCCCGATAAACGGCGGCTTATTTCCGTGGGGGATGTGTCCGACAAAGGCCCTGCCAATTTGGCATGCCTGAATTTCTGGATGGATCAGGTGGCTTATAACGGCGGTTTCTGGGTCCACGGCAATCACTGCAATAAGCTTTACCGCTATTTTCTGGGGAACCGTGTGCGGATTTCTCATGGTCTGGAGAAAACCGTGGCAGAACTGGACAAGCTGAGCAGAGAGGAACGGCAGGCATTCCGCATTCGCTATATGCAGTGCTATGAAAGCCAGTGCTATTATCTTTTGCTGGATAAAAAACGTCTGGCAATCGTCCATGGCGGCTTGCAGGAAGAAAGCATGGGATATTTTTCCGGGAAAATACGGGCAGTGTGCCTCTATGGGGAAACCACTGGCGAAACAGACGAAAACGGCAGACCCCAAAGACGGGACTGGGCAGCGTCTTACCATGGAAAAGCCTTGGTGGTCTATGGGCATACAGTGGCAGAACGCCCTGATTTGGTGAATAACACCGTTGACATTGACCAGGGGTGTGTTTATGGCGGTTATCTCACAGCCCTGCGTTATCCGGAAATGGAGTTTGTGCAGGTGCGCGGACAGGTTTATGCCCACTATCGTGGTGACGGCAAAGTGCCGGAATGAAAAGAGAACGGATGAGTCAAGAAGGCTCATCCGTTTTTTGATTGGAAAAATGCACTTCTGGCGTGCCTTTTTGCCCGACAGGTGGTGGAAAGGGCGGCGTGTTTTTGTTACCATGATAAATAAGGAGGGATTTGCATGGATTTGGGAAAAAATATCGCAAAGGCAAGAAAGGATGCCAACATGACACAGGAACAGCTGGCAGAAAAATTGCAGGTGGCAAGACAGACCGTTTCCAAATGGGAAGCAGGCACCACCATGCCTACGGTGCCGGGATTGGTAAAACTGGCTGAGGCTCTGGAAACAGATTGCAACAGCCTTTTGGCAGAAGAAGAAAAACAGCCGGAAATCAAACAGACGGAAACAGGCTATGTGGTGGACTGGACGAAACTCTATCCTATATTGGTGACTTATCAGCAGGAAATGGACTGCACTCCTTACGAAGTCCAGTTTGCTGCTATGATACGGGAAGTCCAGAAAACTTACGGCTATTCCGCCGAAGATGCTATGCTGGCATTGAAGGATATTTTCGCAAAAACATACTTCAAAGAATTCCAGCCGTAAAATTTAGGGGCATCTTCATAAGAAAACAAAGAAAGCTGAAATCCTTGTCATATAGAGGATTCCAGCTTTCTTATTTTTACTGAGATTTTATTTGATATGTTTTCTTAAGGGGAAGTTGCTTTGGCTGGATTTTTTGTATCCATGGACAAGCCCTCTTTTCTCTGCTATGCTGAAAAGAAGGGGGCAGAAAGATGAAAAAGATAGATGGATTTTTTGAGAAATACTGGAGATTTCTGCATTTGATTGTGTGTGTATATTTGGCAGTCAATTATTTCAAGCTTTGGGAAAGATGGAGGGCATACTGGGTGGTGCATATCATCATGGCTGTGTTCTTTTTTGTTTATGGCAGGTTTTGGCTCCTGTCTGCCGGAAAAATGCCAACGGTTAAAGAACGCAGAAACAGAAAGGTCACAGGCATTCTTTGTTTTGGCATTTGTTTCTGCTGTTTGCTTTTGGGCGTTTATATCTTTTGAGAAAGGACGGATATCATGGAAAAACCGAAATTACTTTTATTCTTAGACCGTCATCCCTTCATCCGAAACAATATGCAGAAAGTTTTGACTGTCTGCATGTTTCTGGATTTGCTGGCAGGGGTATTTGAGCAGTACCAGATGACAGGACCTTTGGCGGCAATTTCCGCATGGACAGCGGTATTCTTTGGGCTGTGCGCCCTTTTGTATTGGTGCATGCTGAAAGAGTATCAGCAGACGCAGGACGCATGGCATTGGGCATCAGATGGGTATGAGCGGCAATTGCGATTTTTCGCACTGGCAGGAGCGGCTATGGCTGTTTTCAACGCTGTGAAATGCGCCGCTTATTTCATCGGCAGTTAAAAACGGGGAAACCTTGGATTTTACAGGGTTTTCCCTATTTTTTTACGGAAAAAAAGAGGATTTTTTTGTGAAAGAAGCGTATTTTCTTATTAAGGAAGAAAAAGGAGGGATGAGAATGGAATACCGTTTGTTTCAGGAAGAATTGGAGGAGAAAATATTGAGTCCTCTGGCGGCAAAAAGTGCCGCATCCAAAGGGCGTTTGCGCCCCGAGGAAAAGTGCGATTTTCGCACGGATTTTCAGCGGGACAGAGATCGTATCATCCACTGCAAAGCCTTTCGGCGCATGAAGCATAAGACACAGGTGTTCATCTCTCCCGAAGGAGATCATTACCGCACCCGCCTGACCCATACGTTGGAGGTTGCCCAGATTGCCCGTACCATTGCAAGAGCGTTGCGACTCAATGAGGATTTGACAGAAGCCATTGCTTTGGGGCATGACTTAGGGCATACGCCTTTTGGTCACGCCGGGGAGCGGAAACTGGATGAACTCTGCAAAGACAGAGGGGGTTTTGCCCATAACGAACAGAGCCTGCGTGTGGCAGACCGTCTGGAAAAAGACGGAAAGGGACTGAATTTGACATGGGAGGTGCGGGATGGTATACTGAACCACCGTACCAGCGGACACCCTGCCACACTGGAAGGGAAAATTGTACAGCTTTCAGATAAAATCGCATATACCAACCACGACATTGACGATGCCATTCGGGCAGGCATGCTCCGCCCTGAGGATATTCCGGCGGGATATGTGGCAGTCATGGGGGGAACCTCCAGCAAACGCATCAATGCCATGATACGGGATACCATATTACATAGCACCGGCACCGGCGACATCCGCATGAGTCCGGAAATGCGGGCAACCCTCACAGGACTGCGGGCATTTATGTTCCAGAAGGTCTACCACAGTGACATTGCCACCAGTGAGCATGAAAAAGCCCAGAAAATCGTAGGCGACCTCTTTGCTTACTATCTGGAACATCCACAGGAGATGGAGGGAGAGTTCCGCCGCCTCATGGAAGAAGGGGAAACGGTGGAGCAGACCGTTTGTGATTATGTCGCCTGCATGACAGACCGTTTTGCCGTGGCAAGATTCAAGAAACTCTTTATTCCTGCGGAATGGAGCGTCCTTTGATTTATTGATGGATTTTTGCGAAAAATCGGTCTTTTGCGGTCGGTTTTTGTACAAATATACAAAACGTCGCCAAAAGGGAGGATTTTTCGGGGAAATGTCGAAATCATAGAGTATAGCAGGAGAAAGGAAGTGTAACAGCTTCCTTTCTCCAATGTTTACGGAAATTCCAGAAACGTTGTTTCCAAAAAGATGGAAAGGGGGGAGGACAATGCGGTATCCGAGAGAATTGATTGAGGAAATCCGTATGCAAAATGACATTGTGGATGTCATTTCCCAGTACGTCCCCTTGAAGCAAAAGGGCAGTTCTTACTTCGGACTTTGCCCTTTTCATCACGAAAAGACCCCGTCTTTTTCCGTCAACAGTGAAAAACAGTTTTATTACTGTTTCGGCTGTGGAGCGTCTGGGAATGTATACGGCTTTCTCATGGAAATGGAAAACTGTGATTTTCCAGAAGCGGTGAAAAAACTGGCGGAGCGCGCCAACATCCCTTTGCCGGAGCCTCAAATGACGGGACAGGCTCTCGCCATGGAGCGGCTGAAAACAAGGCTCTTTGAGATGCATCGGGCAGCAGGAAGGTTTTATTATGACACCCTCCAGTCGGACGAAGGCGTACCGGCACGGGCTTATCTGGAGCGGCGGCAATTGAAGCCAAACCTTGCCAGAAAATTCGGTATCGGTTATTCCCCAGACCGCAGACATGCCCTTTTCGACCACCTGAAGGGATTGGGATATTCCGTAGAGGATATGGTCAAAAGCGGCTTAGTCATTCCCGATAAGGAAGGAAGCGGCTACCACGACCGTTTCCGGGGAAGGCTTATGTTCCCCATATTTGACGCCCAAGGACGGGTAGTAGGGTTCGGCGGCAGAATCCTAAGCAAGGGGGAACCCAAGTATCTGAATTCCCCCGAAACCGTACTGTTCAGCAAGAGCCGCAATCTATACGGGCTGAATTTTGCCAAAGCCGCCAGAAAGAAGGAACTTATTCTGGTGGAAGGATATATGGATATGATTTCTGTCTATCAGGCAGGATTCCATAACGTGGTGGCGTCGTTGGGAACGGCATTCAACCGGGAACACGCCATGACATTGAAGAAATACGCCGAGGACGTGATTCTGCTTTACGACAGCGACGAAGCAGGCACAAACGCCGCCCTCCGTGCCATTCCCGTATTGGTGGAAAATGGATTCCATGTACGGGTGACACAGGTGCCAGACGGCAAAGACCCCGACGAATTCATCAAACAAAACGGCTCAGCAGAGTTTTCCAAGCTGCTGGTCAATGCCGTTCATTATATATCGTTCCAGATCGCCTGCATCCGCAGGAAATACGCCCTGGACAACCCGGAACATCGGGTGCGCTTTGCCACAGAGGCGGCGCAGATTTTGACAAAATTGGAAAGCGACATCGAGCGGGATGTATATACCGCCGAGGTCAGCCGTATGACAGGGGTGGAGGAAAGCGCCATCCAGAATGAAATACGGAAACTCCGCCGCAAAGAGGACGAGGCGTTCCAGCAGGAAGCCCAGAAGCGGCAGATACAGATGCAAAGGCAGTACGGCGGCAGAGAAAAGGAAGATAAGGGGCTGTTGGACGCCCAGAAAAGTTTGTTGTATTTTTCTGCCAGCCATCGGCATATATATGAAATTTTACAGAAGGTGTTGGATAAGGACGATTTTCCCACAGAGGTCTACGGCAAGGCATTTGAAGCCATGGGCACTTTATGGGAAGAAGCGGGGAATGTGTTCCCTGCGGAACTGATCAGTTTTTTTGAGGAAGGCGAAGCACAACGGCGTGTCACGGAGATTTTCGCGGCACAACCGCCGGCAGACGATGGGTTTGACCTGCAAAAAGCCGTCAATGAAGCCGCAAAAGTATTGAAGCGGGCAAAGATCGACCGAAAAACGGCACAGGCATCCACCGTGGAGGAAATCCAACAGCTGGTGGAGGAGAAAAGAAAGCTGGAGGCACTGCATATTACCATCTGATATGGTTAGACTATAAGGAACACAGAAAGGGAGGATTGCTTTGAAATCCGTCGAAGAAACCACATTGTTGACCAGACTGGAAGAACTGGTTGCCATGGGCAAAAAGAAGAAAAGCGTATTAGAGTATAAAGAGGTCATGGACCATCTGGCGGATTTGGAATTGGACCCCGACCGCATCGATCGGATTTATGAATATCTGGAAACACAGGGCATTGATATCCTGGGCAATCTGGACGCAGAAGAAGAAGTTGAAAAAGACCTTGACTTGACACTGCCCGAAGGCATCAATATCGACGACCCTGTCAGAATGTATCTGAAGGAAATCGGCAAAGTTCCTCTGCTTTCCGCAGAGGAAGAAGTGGAACTGGCACAGCGTATGGAAGAAGGCGACGAAGCTGCCAAAAAGAAACTGGCAGAAGCCAACCTGCGTCTGGTTGTCAGCATTGCCAAAAGATATGTAGGTCGTGGGATGCTGTTCCTTGACCTGATTCAGGAAGGCAATCTGGGGCTGATCAAAGCCGTGGAAAAATTCGATTACCACAAGGGCTATAAATTCTCCACCTATGCCACATGGTGGATTCGCCAGGCAATCACCAGAGCCATTGCCGATCAGGCAAGAACCATCCGTATTCCCGTACACATGGTTGAAACCATCAATAAACTCATTCGTATCTCCAGACAGCTGCTGCAGGAATTGGGTCGTGAACCGACCGCAGAAGAACTGGCAGTGGAAATGCAGATGCCCGAAGAAAAGGTTCGTGAAATCATGAAGATCGCACAGGAACCTGTTTCTCTGGAAACCCCCATCGGCGAAGAAGAAGACAGCCATCTGGGTGACTTTATCCCCGATGATGATATTCCTGCCCCTGCGGAAGCGGCTGCCTTTACGCTGCTGAAAGAACAGCTCATCGAAGTGCTGGATACCCTTACCGAAAGGGAAGAAAAGGTATTGCGCCTGCGCTTTGGTCTGGACGACGGACGTGCCAGAACACTGGAAGAAGTGGGCAAAGAATTCAATGTCACACGAGAAAGAATCCGTCAGATCGAGGCAAAAGCCCTGCGTAAACTGCGTCATCCCAGCCGCAGCAAAAAACTGAAAGATTATCTGGAATAAGAAACACAAGTGGCAGGCGGCAGGCGTACCCAAAAGGGGTATGCTTGCCGCCTGTTTTGCATAGAAAGGAAACAGGTTATGGATATTTCAAAACGATTGCAGGCAGTGGCAGGACTGGTGACTCGCCGCAGTATGGCGGACATCGGCACCGACCACGGCTATGTGCCTTTGTATCTGTATGAACAGAGGAAAATCGATAAGGCTTTGGCTTGTGACCTGAACAAAGGTCCTCTGGAAAAGGCAAAGGAAAACATCGCCGCCATGGGGGCAGGAAACGCCATCGAAACCCGTCTGGGCAGCGGACTTTTGCCCGTACATACAGGGGAAGTGGAAAGCGCTGTCATTGCAGGCATGGGTGGTATGCTGATATGCCGTATCCTCAAAGAAAGCGAAGATGTGGCAAAAAGCCTGAAAGAATGGATTCTTTCTCCCCAGCATGATCTGGACGCTGTGCGCCAGACGGTGTGGGATTTTGGCTTTGCCATTGACGAGGAAATTATGGTGAAAGAGGACGGAAAGTATTATCATATTTTCCGCTGTGTCCCCGGCGAGGAGAAGGAAAAAACACCTGCCTCCCTTTTCTACGGCGGCAGATTATTGGAAAAACAAGACCCCATTTTGTGGGAAGAACTGACCAGAGAAGAAGCCCAGTATGAAAAAGTGGCAGAAGGTCTGCGCCAAAGCGGCACCCCAAAAGCTGCGGAACGTTTGGCGGAAATCGAGGAAAAACTGGCAGTCATCAAGGAGGCGAAAGCATGGTACAAGTAAAAGATATTATGGCAGTCATGGAGGGCATTGCCCCCAGAAAACTGGCGGAAAGCTGGGATAAACCCGGTTTGGCAGTGGGCGACCCCAACCATGAAGTGAAAAAAATACTGGTTGCGCTGGATGTGACAAAAGAAGTCATTGCAGAAGCGGCAGAAATGGGCGCAGATATGATCATCACCCATCACCCCATGCTGCTGTTCCAGAAATTTGACAGCATCACCACAGAAACTTCTGTGGGCAGCAAAATCATTTCTTTGATTCAGAATAACATTGCGGCATTTTCTGCTCATACCAATCTGGATATCGCCAAAGGCGGCACCAATGATGTATTGGCAGAACTCATCGGCTTGCAGGATTTGACATACTTAGAAGAAACATGGGCAGAGGATTTGAAGAAAATCGCTGTTTTCGTGCCTGTGACCCATGCTGAAGCCGTGCGGAAAGCCATGTGTGACGCTGGTGCGGGAGAAATCGGCAATTATACTTGCTGCACCTTTGGGGCGCCGGGAGAAAGCACCTTCCTGCCCATGGAAGGCAGCAATCCTTTCTTAGGAGAACAGGGCAAGCTGGAACGGGTGGAAGAAGTCCGTCTGGAAGCTTTGGTGCCTGCATCTCAGGCGGCTAATGTCATCGCCGCTATGAAGGCAGCCCATCCCTACGAAGAAGTGGCTTATGACGTATACGCTGTGGAGCAGAGATACAAAAAAGAAGGCATTGGACGTATGGGCGTATTGCCTGCGCCTGTGGCTTTTGCGGACTTTGCCAGAATGCTGAAAGAAAAATTAGGTTTGGATAGTATTCGCCTGACAGGTGATGCACATAAAATGATTCAGAAGGTAGCCCTTTGCACAGGTAGCGGCGCGGAATTTATCATGCCTGCTTATTACGCCGGTGCGGACGCTTATCTGACAGCGGACATCAAATTCCACGAAGCCCAGAAGGCAGTGGAAACAGGCATTTGTGTGGCAGATGTGACCCATTATGCCAGCGAAGTGCTCATCGTACCTGTGATTCAGAAAGCGCTGGAACAGGCAGCGGCAGAAAAGGGCTGGGCGCTGGAAGTGGTTTGCTCAAAAGTCAACGGGCAGACATTCTGGGCACTGTAAGAGGAGAAAAGGAGGAGAAAAGTCATGGAAACAAGACAGATCAACGTCATGGGAAAAATGGTGGAGATTGCAGAGGGGGCAACCTTTGCCGACGTGGCAAAAGATTTTTCCGGCATGGTCAATGGTCCCATTATGCTGGCAAGACAGAAAAATAAATTGCGGGAACTCCATCAGAAAATCCGCACTTGCGATGATGTGACATTTTACGGCATCGAAAACGATGAAGCCATGCGCGTTTATCGCCGCGGTGTGCTGATTCTGATGACAAAAGCTGTTTACGAACTCTGGGGAAGCGAATCTCTGGTGGTGGTGGAACATTCTTTGCAGAAAAATCTCTACTGCGAAATCCGCAAACCGGAAATGGAAATGACAGAAGAAGTGTTGGCAAAAATCGAAGGCAAAATGCGGGAATATGTGGCAGCAGACCTGCCTATCTGCAAACGCACCATGCGGAAAGAAGACGCCAGAGAAATCGCCAGACGACAGGGCATGCCTGATAAGGATGAATTGTTCCGTTATCGCCGGGCATCCAATGTGAATCTTTATGAGCTGGATGGCTTCTATGATTATTTTTATGGATATATGCCCCCTGCTACGGGAAATTTGAAGGTCTTTTCCCTTATGGCTTACGAGAACGGCTTTCTCATTCGTTTTCCTGACCCAAAACAGCCGGAAGTGCTGCGGGAATTTTCCAACCCTAAGAAAATCAGCAGTGTATTTCTGGAACAGATGCACTGGTGTCAGCTTATGGGGGTAAAAAATGTGGCAGAACTGAACCATACACTGACCCAGGGAAAATTTGGCGACCTGATTCGCATCAATGAAGCCCTTCACGAAAAGAAGATTGCGGAAATCGCTGATATGATTCACCAGCGTTTGGATAAAGTCCGTGTGGTACTCATTGCAGGTCCTTCTTCCTCTGGTAAGACTTCCTTTGCCAACCGCCTGTGCATCCAGCTACAGGTATTGGGCATCCAGCCTCATAAAATCTCTCTGGATGATTACTTTGTGGAACGGGATAAAACACCTGTGGATGAAAACGGCAAACGGAATTATGAACATATTCAGGCTCTTGACCTGCCTTTGCTCAACGACGATCTGAAGAAAATGATTGCAGGGGAATTGGTAGACCTGCCTACGTATAACTTTGTTACAGGCAAACGGGAATACAACGGCAACCGTATTCAGGCGAAGAAAGGCGAGATTCTGGTGCTGGAGGGCATCCACGGGCTCAACGATATGCTCACATCTGAAATTCCTGCGGAACAGAAATTCAAGATTTTCATCAGCGCCATGACACAGCTGAACGTGGACGATCATAACCGCATTTCCACATCTGACAGCCGTTTGATTCGCCGTATCGTACGGGATTATCAGTTCCGTGGACGGGACGCGGCAACGACCATTGGGCAGTGGAATGATGTTACCGATGGGGAAGCGGAAAACATTTTCCCTTATCAGGAAAACGCAGATGCCATTTTCAACTCCGCAACTATCTATGAATTAAGCGTCCTGAAGCAGTATGCGGAACCTCAGCTCTTTGCCATTGGGGAAGACCAGCCCGAGTATATCACCGCAAAACGGCTTATCAAGTTCTTAGGCTATTTCCTTGCGGCGCCGGGCACAGAAATCCCCAACAACTCACTCATTAAGGAATTTGTGGGCGGCAGCTGCTTTAAGGTTTGACAAACAGCTCCTTTTTGGAGTATAATAACCCATTGAGTAGACTGGACAGTCGCGCTGGATTCGCTCCAGTGAGGAAAGTCCGGGCTTCATAGAGCAGGGTGCCGGCTAACGGCCGGTGGAGGCGACTCTAAGGAAAGTGCAACAGAAATAAACCGCCTGTCTTTTGGCAGGTAAGGATGGAAAGGTGGGGTAAGAGCCCACCGCTCCTACGGTAACGCAGGAGGCTCTGTAAACCCCACCTGAAGCAAGACGAAAGAGGGCGAAGAGGCTGCTCGTCTCTCCTCGATGAAAAGTCGCATGATGCTGTTGGCAACAACAGACCAAGATAGATGGCTGTCCACGACAGAACCCGGCTTACAGGTCTGCTCACTTTTTTACAGACAGAAAAAATCCGATGTTTTTTGGAAAATGTCGGATTTTTTTATTTCGGAAATTTGATTTCTTTCCTCTGGAATGATAGAATCAGTACAGAGCGGCAGAAAGGAAGGTGCGATTATGAAGGAAACAAGAAAAATCATGCAGGTGGTCACGCTGCTGTATTTGGTACTGGTGGGCATTGGGCTGTATATTGCGGCAAAAGTGCTGCCGGGAGAAACTTTGCTGAATGCCATCCTGCCTTTGGCATTGATTCTGATCGTACTTTGGTTTGTGCTGATCTTTGCCACACTGAAATGGCAGAGCAGAAAGAAGTGAGAGGATACAAAGGAGGGATTCCCCATGAACGACAGCGTGAAAAAAATGCTGGAATATAACAGAGTTTTTGTAGACCATGAAATGTACCAACGATATGCAACCACAAAATATCCCGACCGGAAAATTGCCATTTTGTCCTGTATGGATACCCGTATGACAGAACTCTTGCCTGCGGCGCTGGGCATCAAAAACGGCGATGTGAAGCTCATCAAAAACGCCGGCGGTCAGATCACCCACCCCTATGGCAGTGTGATTTTCTCCCTGTTGGTGGCTGTTTATGAACTGGGCGTGGATACCATTCTGGTCATTGGTCATGACGACTGCGGCGGCAGAGCGCTGGATGCCAAAAAGATGATTGCCAAAATGGAAGAAAAGGGCATTTCCAGAGATGTCATCGACCATGTGGATGCCAACCATAAAAATCTGGAACAGTGGCTCACTGGCTTTGGCGATATTTGCACCTCTGTTCAGAACACGGTGGATACCATCCGCAACCATCCGCTGATTCATAAAGATGTGGAAGTTTACGGTTTTGTCATGGACCCTCATACAGGTGCCATGCGTGAAGTGACATGTGCAGACAAATGATATGGGAATTTTCCCCTGCAAGTAAGCCTATGGTTGCGATTATGAGGGAAATTCTGCGAAAATATCCCAATTGTGAATTTGGCAGGGAACTGTTTCCAGGCAATCCCATTCCCATACTGCGGGTGTCCGGCGGCAAAACAACGGCAGATGTGGCAGACTGGGGGTATCTGACCCAGAAAGGCAAGCGGGTCTATAATGCCAGAAGCGAAACTTTGCTGGAAAAGCCTCTCTTTGGAAAGGACTTTGTCCAGAACCGCTGTGTCATTCCGGTGACAGGTTTTTGCGAGTGGGACGGAGATGGGACAGGATGGGATTTTCTGCCCCAAGAGGAAGAAATGCTGTATCTGGCTGGCGTTTGCCGGAAAAAGGCGGAGGGCTGGGAAGCCACCGTTGTGACGGAACACGCTTCTGGATGTGTGGGAGAGATTCATCACCGCACACCTCTTATATTATCAGGCGAAAATCTGCGGCAATGGCTTTATGACGAAGGACAGGCGCGGCAGTTTCTGGAAGAAGCCAAAGAACGGGTACTGCTGAAACGGAAGAAGATGGAAGGAGAAACTTTATGAATATGACATATCTGCATCACAGCGGATTTCAGATTGAAACAAAGCATTCTGTACTGCTTTTTGATTACTACACCCAGAACGGGATGTTTGACAGAGTGAATGAAGGGGATTTCCCTCATAAGAAGTTTTATATTTTCGTTTCCCACGGTCATGGGGATCACTACGACCCTGCGATCCTGCGGTGGGCAGATCGGGCACATTATATCCTGTCCGATGATGTGGAACTGCCCAAGGATTTCAAAGGGGAAGTGACATGGGTGAAACCTCACCAGAAACTGACTGTAGATGATCTGGAAATCGAAACACTGGCTTCCAACGATCAGGGCGTTGCTTTTGTGGTGAAAGTAGCCGGCAAACGTACCGTATTCCACGCAGGTGACCTGAACTGGTGGCATTGGAACGGCGAAAGCGAAGAATTCAATAACGACATCGCTGACAGCTATCGTCGGGAAATTGACCTGCTCAAAGGCAGAGAAATCGACGTGGCTTGTGTGCCTGCGGACCCTCGTTTGCAGGACAAATATGACTGGGCAGTTGATTATTTCATGGAAACCGTTGGGGCAAAGGTGCTGCTGCCCATGCACTTCTGGAAACATTTCGACATCTGCGAAAAACTGCGTCAAAAGCCTTACGGCGCCCATGTGGCTTTGATCCGCAGAGAAGGAGATACTTTCATCATTTAAGGCATGAAAGGGAGAAACTGGAGAGATTTTGAACCGCCGGAGAAAAGGCGGCGGAAGCCCAGAAGATATGAAGAACCGCCCAGAGGATATGTGGATGTGTACCAGCCGCCAAAACGGAAAAAACGCCGGAGAAAAGGCGGTATCTTCCGTCGTCTGCTGGTGCTGCTGATTCTGTTTGTGCTGGGCTATGGGGGATTCTTTCTGTATTACCGCTATGGCAAGCCCTATACTGTGGCGCTGGACGCAGGTCATGGCGGAGAGGACGTAGGCTCTGTGGGGGTCATTCAGGAAGTACAGCTGACAGAGCAGACAGTGACAGACTTGGAGAAACTGCTGAAAGAAGATGGGCGTTTTCGGGTGGTGCTCACCAGAAAAATGGGTGAAGGCATGTCCATTACCGACCGTAACCGCAAACTTGCCTTTTTGCAGCCGGATTTGATGCTGTCTGTCCATGGCAATGCGGACGAAACAGGGGAAGCATCGGGCTTTGAGTGCTATCCAGCTGTGCCGGGTATGGAAAACCATGAGGCAAGCATGGAATTTGCCGCCCTGCTGGCAGAAGAAATGGAAGCGGCAGGCAGCGAACTGCGAGGCGGCAATGGCATCCGTTTCGGCTATTATGTGAACGGGGAAAAAATGCTGGTGGATTCCACGGATACCACCGTGTATGATTACGATACTTTCGGCGTACTGAAAAATCAGACAGGCGCCGCTGTGCTGGTGGAACAGTGCTTTGTCACCAACGAGAGCGATGTGGCAAACTTCGGTACGGAGGAAGGCCGTCAGAAAGCGGCAGAAGCCTATTATCGGGCAATCCTGCGGTATCTGGGGGCAGACGAAACCACAGAAAATCAAACAGAACCATAACAAGAAGTCTTTTTTGGGGCTTCTTCATCAGAAAACAAAAAAAGCTGAAATCTTTTCGATTACGAGGATTTCAGCTTTCTTATTTTTATTATGGCTGGAATTGGTGCAAGTCCTGCTGGAGGGATTCCACAAAACGGCTCACATGGAACCCATCGCAGACACCATGATGTACCTGTATGGCAAGGGGTATTTTCCAGTGCCCATGGTGTTCCCATGCCTTGCCCAGTGTGAATATGGGCAGGAGATAGTCATAGCCCTTTTGCAGGTGCAGATGGAAGCCCGTGAACGTCGTCCATGGCACCATGGAAACGGGGAAGGTGTTGGGTTTTGCGTCCATATCCAGTACGTTCCCGTAGGTTTCCAGATCGGCTTTGTATCGCGCAAGGAATGTGGAAAAATCCTCGCTGTACTCCGTCCAGAGGTTGGAAAAGGTTTCCTGTTCCTTATGGAAAATGGTGTAGCATGGCTCCATGTTGGAGTAGATGCCCACATTTCCCTTTTCGTCAAAGGCTGTGCGGAACTGCTCGTAGTGGTTCAAGTTTTTGGTCAAGAGATACAGCAGGGCAGGATACAGGGAAACGCCTGTTTTCTTCAGGACGGTGATGTCCAGAGAAACAGTTATGCTGTAGGTGCAGGGAATGTCTTTGTGGTAGTGAAGGAAATAGGGCTTTCTGTGCCATGTTTCCATGTCGATGGGTGTGAATGTCATTGTCTTTGCTCCTTTTCGTGAAAAAAGCCTGCTCTCTTAGGGGCATCTTCATAAGAAAACAAAGAAAGCTAAACTCCTTATCATGATAAAGGATTTTAGCTTTCTTATTTTATGAAAATTTTATTTGTTATGTTTTCTTATGAAAACAGCCGTCGCAATTCCCCTTAAGAAATCAAGAAAAAGAAAAATCAATGTTTTCTTAAGGGGAAGTTGCTTTTGAAAGAGCAGGCAAAAATGTTTATGCGTAAGGTTTGTAATGAGGCAGTTTGCAGTAGAATTCCTGCAATTTCTGGATGCGATGGTCGCCGTCCCATTCTACCAGATAAACCCCTTCGTATTCCCGTTTTTCCCCTTCTTTGTTCACGTTCTGGAAATAGAAAGGTACCAATGTCAGATCCTGATCGTGTACGAAACGACCAACTTCCCATTTTACGACACGGTTTTCGCTGTTCCATGTTTCAAACCAGCGACGGATCTGGTCAATGCCTTCGTATTCCCGTCCCTGAAATTCATAGTAATGCACATCCGGTGTAAAGACTGCTTCCAGCGGCAGCAGTTCCTGTCCCAGCCACATATCCAGCCAAGCTTTGATGATTTCTTCGCGTTGTCTCATATCATACACCTCCGACCTTTAGGGTAGTATTGGATTTGTTTTCATTTTAGCACACGCAGGCAGAAAAAACAAGGAAAGTGTGTAATTTGCATAAAAAAAACTCCTCGATGCGAGGAGTCTTTGACAATATCATGAAATATCCAGTTGCTTTTTCTCAAGACGTTTGACAACATCCTGCCGCAGGAGGGTATACAGCACAGACATGAGGGGAATGAAAATGAGCATACCCACAATGCCCATAAGGCTGCCGCCTACGGTAACGGCCACCAATACCCAGATAGATGGCAGACCAACGGAGCCGCCTACCACGTGAGGGTAGATGAGGTTGCCTTCCAGCTGCTGCAATACCAAAAACAGCACGATGAACGCCAGCGCCTGCATGGGGCTGACCATGAGAATCAGGAACGCAGCTACTACGCAGCCGATGAATGCACCAAAAATGGGAATCAGTGCGGTGATGGCAATGAGTACGCCTACCAGCAGGGCATAAGGGAAGCGCAGGAGTGTCATGGCAACAAAGAACATGGTACCCAGAATGACGGCTTCCAGACACTGTCCTGTGAGGAATTTGGCGAATGTGCGGTGTGTCAGGGACGCGATTTCCAGCACACGTTCTGCCTGCTGTTTTTTCAGATAAGCAAACAGCAGTTTCCGGCACTGTCTGCCCAGTTTTTCTTTCTGAATGAGGATATAGCAGGCAAAGACAAAGCCAATGATAAATGTGGTAACGCCACTGAAAATGCTCTGTACCACGGAGAATGTGGAGCCAAGGATGATGTCAGCGCCGCTCTGGAAAATATTTGTGGCTTTTCTGATGATTTCATCCCAGTTTAAATCCAGATTGGAAAGCCAATAGGAAATTTCCTTGTTGTTGTGGAACAGTTCTTCCAGTTTATCCAGCAGGACAGGGACGTTTGCCTGAATGGTTCTGCCAAGACCGGAAACGGTTCTGCCCAGTTCTGGGAAGATGACCAGCACTGCCAGCGCCAGTACGGCAATGACAAAGACCAGTGTCAGAATCATGCTGAAAGGACGCAGAAATTTTTCCCGTTTTCTCTGCCGTTTTTCGTTGCTGTCTTTGCTGCAAAGCTTGCAGATGGTGATTTCAATGCGGTTCATGGGGACGCTGAGGATGAAGGCAATGGCGCCGCCCAGAATGAAGGGGGCAAGGATGCCGCCCAGAAAAGAAATGGCAGCAATGACTGCTTCCAGCCGCCACAAACCTACGAACACCGCCAGGGTAAAGACGATGAGCAGGCATATTTTTTTCATGTTCTCTTTATCTAAAGACATTTTTCGAAATGCTCCTTTCTCTATTCGGATTCACTTGTGGTTCAGTATAGCATATATCACGGAAAGAAACAAATAAAATCCGCTCCTTTTTCCCGAAATCCCTTTACAGGGCAGGGTTTTCCGTTTAAACTAGAATATGATATTTTGCCGACATTTGGCTTCGGCACAAAAGAAAAAGAAAGGAAGATGAAATATGGAAGTCAGAACCAGATTTGCGCCCAGCCCCACAGGCTATATGCACATCGGGAACTTGAGAACCGCTTTATATGAATATTTGATTGCAAAATCCCAGGGTGGGAAATTCATCCTGCGTATTGAGGATACAGACCAGGAACGTCAGGTGGAAGGCGCTGTAGATGTCATTTACAACACCATGCGCATGACAGGTCTGAAACATGATGAAGGTCCCGATATCGGCGGCGACTATGGTCCTTATGTACAGAGCGAACGTATGGGCATGTACATGGACTATGCAAAAGAACTGGTGGAAAAAGGCGAAGCTTACTACTGCTTCTGCACAAAAGAACGTCTGGAATCTCTGAAAGAAAGCAACGCAGAAGGCGCAGCTTTCGCAAAATATGACCGTCACTGCTTGGGTCTGTCCAAAGAAGAAGTACAGGCAAAGCTGGATGCAGGCGAACCTTTCGTTATCCGTCAGAAAATGCCCGACAGCGGCACAACCACATTCTCTGACGTGGTATACGGCGACATCACTGTAGAAAACACAGAACTGGATGACCAGATTCTCATGAAAGCAGACGGTTTCCCTACTTATAACTTCGCAAACGTTGTGGATGACCACCTGATGCATATCACACATGTAGTACGCGGCAGCGAATATCTGTCCTCCACACCCAAATATAACCTGCTGTACAAAGCATTCGGCTGGGAACCTCCCGTATATGTACACCTGCCGGCAGTTATGCGTGACGCCCACCATAAACTGTCCAAACGTCACGGGGACAAGTCCTTTGAAGATTTGGTAAGAGAAGGCTATGTGGTAGAAGCCATCGTGAACTATATTGCACTGCTGGGCTGGAGCCCTTCCGGCACACAGGAAATCTTCTCCCTGAAAGAATTGGAAGAAAACTTCGATATGGCTGGTCTGAGCAAATCTCCCGCTATCTTCGATATTAAAAAACTGACATGGATGAACAGCGAATATCTGAAAGCGATGGACTTTGACAAGTTCTATGCACTGGCAGAACCCAAGCTGAAAGAAGCACTGGGCGATACAGATCTGGATCTGAAAAAGATTGCGGCTCTGCTCCAGAAACGTCTGGAAACACTGAACGACATTCCCGGTCTGGTGGAATTCTTCAAGACTTTGCCCGAATACGGCACAGAACTGTATACCCATAAGAAAATGAAAACAAACGACGAAATCGCTCTGTCTTCTCTGGAAGCGGCTCTGCCTGTACTGGAAAATCTGGAAGACTGGAACACTACCAGCATCCATGACGCCCTCATGGCACTGGTTGGGGAACTGGGCATCAAAAATGGTCAGCTCCTCTGGCCCGTTCGTACCGCTCTGTCCGGCGAACCTACTTCTCCCGGCGGCGCTATGGAACTGGCAGACATTCTGGGCAAGGAAGAAAGCCTGCGCAGAATCCGCAAAGGCATCGAACTGCTGAAAGGCTGATTTGCGGTTTTGACAAAATAAAAAAGAATCGGTATTTTCAGATCATGGGAAATACCGATTTTCTTTTTTTTGAGAGGAAGAAAAAATGTGTGAAAAAGGGACTTTTCTGCGCAAAAACCCACTTCCTAAGAATTTCCATGGAATATCTTAATAAATTCGACAGGGTTTCGCAAAAGTTCCGTTAAAAAAGTGTGTTATACTGCTTTTGTAATCAGGAACGGGGGCGTGGGCGATGCAGATATTGCGTATTTTGCAAATAGCAATATTGGGTATTTTATTTTTTCTCACAATGGTACAGATTTACTTTCAAATTTTCTCTCCCCGCCGCAGAAAAAACGGCTGGCGGAGAACCCTGATTTATTGCGGGCTGATGTTCGTAATTTTTCTCATTCCTTCTTTGGCGCCGGCTCCCGTTCAATCTGATTCGGTGACCATCAGCAAGTCGGCGGCACATGTGCCGGACTGGCTGGTTTATTACAACCAGACAGACGAACGCTGGGCACATGAGTTATACGGCGAAGTGGACTATATAGAAGAAGCCGGATGCGGTCCCACGGTGCTGGCTATGGCAGTCAGTTCCCTGACGGACACCCAGATAAATCCAAAGGAAATGGCAGACTGGGCAGCAGAAAATGGATATTGTGCGCCGGGTTCCGGCAGTTATCATACCCTCATTGCTGACGGACTGAAACACTTCGGATTGGAGTGCGCCACCACCAATGATGGGGCAGAGGTACAGAAAGCCCTGCAGGCTGGTTATCCCGTCATTGCCCTCATGGGGGAAGGTCACTTCACCGGCGGCGGACATTTCATACTGCTCTGCAACATAGACGCCAGAAACGAAGTCTTTGTGGCAGACCCGAAAAGTGTGGAAAACACAGAAAAGCTGTGGCCGCTGGATACCATATTGGCAGAAGCCAAAACAAGCCCTACCACAAACGGGGCTTACTGGATTATTAGACAACAAGTTTAAATTTCGAATATAGAATCATACCCCTCTCTCAAGAAAACGGAAAAAGGACCGCCGGAAGGCTGGTCCTTTTTCTGTGCAGTGTTTTACGAGAGATTTTCTGGAAATAAGTGTTTTGCCGGTTAGTTTTCCAGCATATTGTCGATCATGTCGTCCATGACTTCTTCGGCTTTGACAGCCATCTTTTTGCCTTTTTTCATCATTTTGCGGTAGGTCTTTTTGTCCTGCATCAGATAGCCAACGCCCATGATGGCAGCAGCGCCGCCCACAAGCATGCCAGTGGTGAATTTGTTCATGTTTTTCCGCCTCCTTTTTCTTTTTTAGTATGAGGAAAAGAAAAAAGAATATGCAGGAGAAAATTGGAAAAATAAAAAAAGAAAACCCCCGATGCAAGGGGAGGCGCAAAGGGGGTTTCTAGCATAAGTTTTATTCGCCCAGATCGTGGATGAACAAGCCGCTGCGTAGCTTAGGTTCAAACCATGTGGATTTGGGGGGCATGGTACGTCCGGCGTCTGCCACTGCCATCAGTTCATCCATGGCTGTGGGGAACATGGAAAATGCAACCTGCATTTCGCCGCTGTCCACTCGTCTTTCCAGTTCGCCCAGTCCGCGGATACCGCCGACAAAGTCGATGCGTTTATCCGTTCTGGGATCACCGATGGCAAGGACAGGCGCGAGGAGAGAATTCTGCAGAATGGACACGTCCAGTCCATCTACAGGGTCGTGGGACAAAATGTGGTCTTTGGCTTCTAAGAGATACCATTTGCCGCCCAGATACATACCGAAGGTATGTCTGCGAGGGGGATGGCAGGGAGAAGCGGGAGCGGGAGAAACCTTGAAGTTTTCGGAAATCTTTTCCAAAAATTCCTGTTCATTCCGTCCGTTCAGGTCTTTGACCACACGGTTGTAATCCAAAATAAAGAGTTCATCCGCAGGGAACAGTACGGAAAGGTAGTAGTTGAATTCTTCGTCGCCGGTGTAATCCGGTTTCTGTTCTCTGCGTTTCAGACCCACTTTCACAGCAGATGCGTTCCGGTGGTGTCCGTCGGCAATATAGAAGTTTTCCACGTTGGCAAAGCTCTGTACCAACATGCCGATTTCTGTATCGCTGTCAATGACCCATACAGTATGTCCAATGCCGTCATCGGAAACGAAGTCATAGACAGGAGGCACTGCCGCTGTATAGCCGTCTATAATGGCTTTGGCGTCAGCATTTTCCTTGTAAGCCAGGAAAATGGGTCCTGTGTTGGCGTTGAGGGTATCCACATGACGGATACGGTCCGCCTCTTTGTCGGCACGGGTCAGCTCGTGCTTTTTGATGGTGTCATTGAGATATTCGTCAATGGCGGTGCAGACAACCAGTCCTGTCTGGCTTCTGCCGTCCATGGTCAGTCGATAGATGTAGAAATTGGGCAGCAGATCCTGTGTGAAGATGCCTTTGTCCAGCATGTCATAAAAGGTGTCTTTTGCCTTTTCGTATACAGCAGGGCTGTAAGGGTCTGTGCCTACAGGCAGATCGATTTCCGCCCGGTCAATATGTAAAAAGGAATAGGGATTTCCCTTTACCATTTCTCTGGCTTCTGCGGTATTCATCACGTCATAAGGCAGGGCTGCCACGTCCTTGGCATATTCAGGCGCGGGACGGATGCCCATAAAAGGTCTGATGGTTGCCATATTATCCCTCCTGATTCAGTACGCGTACTTTTTTAACACTGTGGATGGCATAGAGGTCATCCACCAGTTCGTTGACGTTTTCCGGCAGGTTATCGCAAACGATGATGTTGTAAGCCAGCTCGCCTTTGGAGTTGTTTACCATCTTGTCAATGTTGATATGGTGCTTGGTGAATACGGCACCCAACTGCCCGATCATGTTCACGATGTTGGAGTGGGAAATGGCAATACGAGGTTTGCCGGAATAAGGCACGATACAGCCGGGGAAGTTCACGGAATTGCGGATGTTGCCGTAACGCAGGTATTCCCGCAGTTCCACAGCAGCCATTTCGGCACAGTTTTCCTCGGATTCCGGTGTGGACGCGCCCAGATGGGGCAGAACGATGATGTTTTCGTTGCCCAGCAGGGTTTCGTCAGGGAAGTCTGTGATATATCTTGCGATGATGCCTTTTTCTATGGCGTCTTTCAGTGCTTCGTTGTCTACCAGACCGCCTCTGGCAAAGTTCAAAAGTCTTGCGCCTTTTTTGGTAACGGCAAAGAGCTTTTCGTCAAAGGTGTTTCTGGTTTTGTCATTCAGTGGAATGTGGATGGTGATGTAATCGCTCTTGGATACCAGTTCTTCCAGTGTTTCCGCTTTATCAACGGAAGCGGACAGATGCCAAGCGGCTTCCAGTGTCAGGAAGGGGTCATAGCCGATGACGTCCATGCCCAAGTCCAGAGCGGCATTTGCCACCAGTACGCCAATGGCACCCAGACCGATGACGCCGATGGTTTTTCCCGCGATTTCGGGACCGATGAACTGCTTTTTGCAAGCTTCTACGGCTTTTTCCACGTTTTCATTGCCTGCCAGAGTCTGTACCCACTGAGCGCCGTTGATGATGCGGCGGGAGGATACCAAGAGACCTGCCAGCACCAGTTCTTTTACGGCGTTGGCATTGGCACCGGGGGTATTGAATACGGGAATCCCCATTTCTGTGCATTTGTCAATGGGAATGTTGTTGGTGCCTGCACCTGCGCGGGCTACCCCCAGCAGGTTGTCGTTGAGCTCCATGCTGTGCATGTCGAAGCTGCGCAGAATGATGCCCTCCGGGCGTGCAGCTTCCGGGTCTATGTGAAATTCTGCTTCAGGCAGTTTGCTCAGACCTGCCTGAGAAATCTGGTTCAGTGTTTTGATGGTATACATACGGACATTCTCCTTTACTTGTTTTCTGCTTCAAACTGTTTCATAAACGCCACCAGCGCTTCTACGCCTTCTCTGGGCATAGCGTTATAGATGCTGGCACGCATGCCGCCAACGGTACGATGGCCTTTCAGGTTCACAAAGCCTTTTTCTCCGGCTTCTTTGATGAATTTTGCGTTCAGTTCTTCTGTGGGCAGCACAAAAGGCACGTTCATGAGGGAACGGTCTTTTTTCTGCACAGTGCCGCGGAAAAAGGCAGAACTGTCCAGAAAATCATAGAGCAGAGCCGCTTTTTCTTCATTGCGTTTCTGCAGAGCCGCTACGCCGCCCTGGGCTTTTACCCATTCGAATACACGGCCCATGAAGTAAATACCGTAAGTGGGCGGTGTGTTGTAAAGGGAATTGTTTTTGGCATGGATGTCATACTTGAGCATAGTGGGTGTGAAATCCATGGCATTGCCCAGCAGGTCTTCCCGGATGATGACAACAGTCACCCCGGCAGGACCCAGGTTTTTCTGTGCACCCGCAAAGAGCAGACCGAACTTTGTGATGTCGATTTCCTCGGACAAAATGGAGGAGGACATATCCCCCACCAGAGGAACATCGCCCACATTGGGCAGTTTGGTCCAGCGTGTGCCGTAAATGGTGTTGTTTAAAGTGATATAGAAATAGTCCGCATGTTTGTCAAATTTGGATTCATCCAGTTCAGGGATGCGGTCGAAAGTGGTGTCGGCAGAAGAAGCCACAATGTTGACTTTGCCGTAGCGCGCCGCTTCTTCTGCGGCTTTTTTTGCCCACTGACCTGTTACCACGTAGTCAGCCTTGTTGTTTTTGTTCATCAGATTCAGAGGAATCATGGCAAACTGTGTGGAACCGCCGCCCTGCAAAAACAGGATTTTGTAATTGTCGGGAATGTGCATCAAATCCCGCAGATCTGCCTGAGCCTTTTCCAAAATGCCTTCGAACACTTTAGATCGATGGCTCATCTCCATTACGGACATGCCTGAGGAGCCGTAACAGACAAATTCTTTTTGTGCCTGTTCCAGAACTTCCAGTGGCAGCATGGATGGTCCAGCTGAAAAATTGAATACTCTTTCCATAAATAAGCCTCCCTTAAAGTGTGATAAGTTATGATGTCCCAATTGGGTGGGACGGAAAAAGACCAAGGTCTTTTTTATTTATGAAGTTGATTATAGCACGGCAAGCGGAACCGTCAATAAAAAAGAAGTATTTTTTAAAGTGTAAAAAAAATTTCGGAGGATAGCGCAAAAAAAGTACAAAAAGTTGCCAAAAAAATGTCAATATTAAACAGACAAATGTCCGTGCATAAAATACAAAAATGAATACTGTCTTTTGTATACAGCAAAAAGCCCATAGAAATCAAGCCTTCCCCAAAAAGCGAAAATCCATCTGCCGCTGTATCAGCTTATGGTCTGACAAAAGAAAGGATGACGTTTTTTTGTATTCAAAAGACAAATTCTTTGTTGTGTTCGCACAAAAAGGACAAAAAAGAGCGTTCCTCTATGGAGCGCTCAATGAAAAAACCTTATTTCTCCCCTAGCATTTCACAGGTTAGATCTACGAAAGCCTGCGCCGCAGGGGAAAGCTCCCCGAAGGGCAGAGCGATGCCCATGGAAATGGTGTGGGGCGGGTCTATAGGGAGTTTGACTACATTAGCCGTGTGCCCTTCGGTGATGAGGCGATTCATGATACTCATGCCCAAACCCTGGGCAATCATAGAAAGGGCAGCATGGTTTTCGATGGTTTCATATTTCACTTTGGGGTGGATGTCATAAGCGTGGAACAGCTGGACAACGTCATAATCGGCACCATAGGCAGGCATGATGAAGTCCTCTTGCTGGCAGGCGGAGAGAGGATATATCTTTTCTCCTGCCATGGGATGTTCCGGCGGCAGTACAGCAATCATGGGGTCTTTTCGCAGGGGAATCCATGTGTAAGGACTGTCGGACTTTTCGCTGTAAAGGCAGACATCTACCTGTCTGTTTTCCAGAAAGCTGTCCAGTTCCTGATGGATACCTTCTTTTAATATGATGCGGATGCCGGGATAGGACGCGGCAAAGGCTTTGATGACGGGAGGCAGCCAGCAGGTGGCAATGCTGGTGTAAACGCCGATGGTAAGGCGACCTGTCTGTAAGCCGTTGATGCGGGAGGAAATCTGCTCAAAACGGTTGGCACAGTCTGCCATTTCCCGCAGAACAGGCATCAGCTCCAAGGCGCTGGGGGTGGGAACAACGCCAGTTTTGGAGCGGTACAGCAGGGGAAAGCCCAGTTCCGCTTCCAGATTGGTCATCATGTGGCTGATGCCCGAAGGGGTGTAGTGGAGCTGTTCCGCTGCCTTTGTGAAACTGCCTGTATCAATGGCAGCCAGAAGCGCTTCGCATTTTTTGAAATCCATTTTGTGACCTCCTTATCTTTGACGATTCTTCATAGATAATAGTATAAAACGGCGTTTTACTTTATACAAGAGGGGCGTTATACTGAGGGCAGATATTTCGGAAAGGAAGGCGGTAAGGTATGCAGAAGAAAGAAATGGCAGGGCTCATGGTCATTGCGGCAGGATGTCTTTGGGGTGTCATTGGATTGTTTTCCCGCAAGTTGTCGGCGGTAGGGTTTGATGCCGTACAGATTACGGCGCTGCGCAGTCTGGTGACGGCTGTAGGGCTGTTTTTGCTGCTCTTTTGCAAAGACCGGAAACTTTGCCGCATAGATTGGAAAGACCTGTGGATGTTCTTAGGCACAGGCATTTGCAGCATTGCCGGCTTTAATATCTTTTACTTTGTGACCATCAGCATCACCACATTGTCCGTGGCAGCAATCCTCCTTTATACAGCGCCTTTTTTCGTTATGGTATTGTCTGCGGTGCTGTTTCATGAGAAATTTACTGCCCAGAAGGTGAAAGGGCTTGTATTCGCTTTGGCTGGATGCATCTGCACCACAGGGATTTTCAGTGGCAGTATTCATGTGACGGCATTGGGCATCCTCACAGGTGTTGCATCTGGTTTCTGTTATGCTCTTTATAGTATTTTCGGGAAATTCGCTCTGAAAAAATATACTTCGGAAACGGTGACACTGTACACATTTCTTATGGCATCTGCTGCCATGTTGCCTCTGTCCCATCCGGCGGACATGTTTTCTCTGGCAGTCAGCGATTTTTCTCTGACAGGCGGCATTTTACTGCTGGGGCTGGTGTGTACTCTCCTTCCATTCCTGCTTTATACCAGAGGGCTGTCCCGTATGGATTCGGGAAAAGCCTCTGTTCTTGCCTTTGCGGAGCCCCTGACGGCAACCCTTATGGGGGTAGTCGCTTTTGGCGAAGTGCCGGATGGCTTTGGCTGGCTGGGTGTTGCGCTACTCTTTGGCGCATTGGTACTGCTGCAAATGCCCCAGAAACAAAGAAAAACTGGAAAAATTCCCAATATTTTGTAAGATATTGATTCCCATTTCCTTAGGAAAAAAGACGGTGACGGCTATTTTTGGCACGACCGTCTTTTTTTCCTGTCTAAAACATAAACATGACAGGAGGGGGAATGGATATGGACGAAAAGAAGCGGCGATATTTGTTATGGGCGTGTTGTATGGTCATTTGCCTTTGTGTGCTCCATCAGGGACGGGCGGCGGAAACCATGCTGCCTGTGGCAGAAAAGACCATTGTGCTGGATGCGGGGCACGGCGGCTGGGACCCGGGAAAAACAGGGAAAACCGGTGTGGATGAACAGGAGCTGAACCTTGCCATTGTGAAAAAATTGCAGGCGTATTTGGAGCAGGGCGGCGCAAGGGTTTATGTGACCAGAGGGGACGGCATGGCTTTGGGGCAGAGCAAACAGGAGGACATGCGGGTGCGGAAGGAAATCACCAATGAAAGCGGCGCGGATTTGCTGGTGAGTATCCATCAGAACGCCTTTCCTTCTTCCTCCGCTAAAGGGGCACAGGTTTTTTACCATAGCCAGAGCGAGGAGGGTAAAGCCCTTGCCCAGTGTATACAGGAAAGTCTGCGGCAGAGGGTAGACAAAGAGAACACCAGACAAATCAAGGCAAACAGCGATTATTACATCCTCCGCACCACCCAGATTCCGGCGGCATTGGTGGAGTGCGGCTTTTTGTCAAATCAGACAGAGGAAGCCAAACTCAATGACGATACTTATCAGGAACAGATGGCATGGGGCATTTACTGCGGTATTCTGGACTATTTTGCGGCGAAAGACGGCGCCGGAGGTTTACAGCTTGCGGAAAAGCGGATATAATGGGAAAAACGACGAAAGGCTTTGATTATTAGGAAGGAATGGAACCATGGAACAGAATTTTCAGACACTGGGACTGTCCGACGCCCTTGTGGCAGGCTTGGTAAAGCAGGACATCACCGTGCCCACAGATATACAGACAAAAATGATCCCTGCCATTATGACAGGGAAAGATGTGGTCGGCAGATCGGAAACAGGCTCCGGCAAAACCCTTGCTTATCTGCTGCCCATTTTCCAGAAAATCGACCCTAACGTAAGGGGCACACAGGCAATCATCCTGACACCTACCCATGAACTGGCGGCGCAGGTGCATCGTCAGGCGGAACTGCTGGCAAAGAATGCCGGTGTCAATGTGGGCTGTGCCCTTATCATCGGCACTGCAAGATTGCAGCGTCAGGTGGAACGCCTCCGCGAAAAACCGCCCATCGTAGTAGGCTCCACAGGTCGTATTTTGGACCTGATCAAACGGAAAAAGATTCAGGCACATCTGGTAAAGACCATCGTGCTGGATGAAGGGGACAGACTGCTGGAGGACGGCAATTTCGCGGCGGTGCAGGCTGTGATCAAAACAACCCTCCGTGACAGACAGCTGGTGCTCCTTTCCGCTTCCGTTGGCGGAGAAACCCAGCAGCGCGCAAAAGAAATCATGAAGGAAGATGCCCTTTTTGTGGAAGGGGCTTCTCAGGTGGGACAGGTTCCCGATACCATTTCCCATTACTTCATTCTGACTGCCCCCAGAGAAAAATTCCTTATGCTGCGGAAGGTGCTGGCAGGGGAAAAACCGAAAAAAGCCATGGTGTTCCTCAATAACCCGGAAAACATCGAGGTCACTGTGGACAAGCTCAATTACCACGGCATCAAGGCGGCTGGCATTTATGGTCAGGTAGGCAAGCTGGACAGAAAAACAGCGCTGGACGATTTCAGAGAAGGTCGTGTGCAGGTATTGGTGGCTTCTGACATTGGTGCCAGAGGTCTGGACATCCCTGACGTGACCCATGTTATCAATCTGGATATTCCCGAAGACCCCACCCATTATCTCCATCGTGCGGGACGCTGCGGCAGACAGGGACAGACAGGCTGTGCCATCTCCATCGTAACCCCTTATGAACGCCGTTGGATTCATAAGTACGAAAAGGTATGGGGACTGCGTTTTGCCCAGAAAGATATGGTTTATGGCAAGCTTACCGACAGCACCAAGACCAAAAAAGACTTGGAGCCTAGAAAATCCCAGCCCAAGGAAAAATCCCAGCCCAAAGGGCAGGCAAAAAGCGGCAAGAAGTTTGTAACAAAAAAGAAAAAATAAATCCCGAAAAAATCATTGTGGAAATCATGGAAATCATGTATCATAAATAAGGAACTTTTAAGTAAAAAACAACATTGCAGGAGGTAGCGAATATGAGCGAAAAATGCGGATGCGGCTGCGGTCATGACCACGAACACGAAGAAGACGTAATGGATCTGGAAACCATGTTCCTGACACTGGACGACGATACAGAAATGGAATGCGGCATTCTGGGCGTATTTGAAGTGGAAGGTCTGGAAGGCAAAGAATATATTGCCCTGCTTCCTTTGGAAGACGAAACCGTTCTGCTGTATGAATACAAAGAAGTTGGCGACGAAATCGAACTGAACGTTATCGAAGATGACGACGAATTCGATAAGGTTTCCAACGCTTTCTACGACATGTACGAAGACGAAGAATAAACCGAACACAACAAGGGGCAGGGCATGGGGAGACCATGCTTCTGCCTTTTTGTGTCTGAAGAATATTTTACCAGAATATGGAGTGTGATGAGATGAAAGGAAAAAGACTGAGCGCTATGGCAGTGGCAGCCATGCTGGGGGTATTGCTGGTGCCTGCCAATGCGTATGCGGCAAACGCGGACTGGACTGCAGGAAATCCCCTCATTGCCCACGCTTTAGGGGAATATGACGGAAAAATCGAAACCAACTCCCAGGAAGCCTTTATTTCCTCTTGGGAAAACGGCTACCGTGTCATGGAGGCGGATTTTATCTATACATCTGACGGGGCACTGGTGGTGCGCCATGACTTCGACGCTGACGGCAGTTATTACCGTCTGGAAATCGAGCCCGGCAGCAATCTGGTCATGGATAGCAATACTTTCCAGAATGAGAAAATCATTTATGAACAGACCCCTATGACAGCTGTAGACCTGATGTATCTGATGACCACTTACACAGACGTGTATCTGGTGACAGATACAAAGGATACAGATAAGGCTACCGTTCAGAAACAGTTCCAGGATTTGAAGAATATTGCCAACAACATTGGTCATCCGGAAATTCTGGACCGCATCATCCCACAGATTTATAACGAGGAAATGCTGGGTTGGATCAAGGAAATCTATGACTTCCCGCAGTGGATTTATACCCTGTATTTGCAGACCAACGTAGACTATGCGGAAACAGCGGATTTCTGTGCCAAAAATGGCATTGGCGTTGTGACCATTGAAAAAAGCCGCCTGACTCAGTCTATCGTGGACACTTTCCAGGCGAAAGATGTACAGGTTTATGCCCATACAGTCAACCGTTACTTGCAGTTTGAAGACCTGCTGGCAATGGGTGTCAGCGGTATTTATACAGACAGCATCAAGCCTTATGAACTGGATTGGGTAGGTCTGGAAAACGCGAGAAAACTCTCCGTAGAACCGGTGAACATGGGCAGCAACAACTATACCCTCCATACCGTGGACATCATGGGCACCAAGTATGTGAAACTCCGTGACTATGCGGCAATGCTGTCCGCAAATGGCGGATTCTCCGCACAGTTTGATGTTGCTACAAACACACTGGCGCTGAAAAACAGCGGCACTTTTACCACACTGGGCAATGAACTGCTGCTGAAAGAAAGCGACCGCCTCATTACCAAAAGAGCGGAAAACAAACTGACTTATAACGGCACAGAAGTGACCCTCACAGGCTACACCATCGACGGGGACCTGTATTATCCTTTGCAGGGCATGCTGGATTTGACCGGACATGCGCTGGAAACAAAAGACGGCGTCACAACGGTGACAAAAGCGGCAAAAACAGAGAAATAAAAAAGCGAGAAAAGAAAGCAACTTCCCCTTAAGAAAACATTGGTTTTCCGTTTTATTAATTTCTTAAGGGGAATTGCGACGGCTGTCTTCAGAAGAAAACATACCAAATAAAATCTCAGTAAAAATAAGAAAGCTGGAATCTTTTGTTTGATGAGAATTTCAGCTTTCTTTGTTTTCTTATGAAGATGCCCCTATGGCTGTATCCTTGAAAAATGAAGGGTTACAGCCTTTTTATTTCGGGAAAAAGTACACCTGAACTCGTTGACAGAAAATACAAACAGTGGTATGCTGTGGACAGAAGAACAACAAATTTTTACATTTGCTGGGGGTGCCGCGCAAACGGCTGAGAATCGGTAATGGGTCCGATACCCTTATTTCACCTGATCTGGATCATGCCAGCGTAGGGAAGCGGAATCTTGCAGAACAGGCACAGCAAAGCGGCTGTGCTTTTTTTATGCAAAGGATGCCCACCTTTTCCAGCAATGTAAACGGACTGAGAAAAAAGGAGAGAGGCACTATGAAAACAAAGAAAATGGCAATTTCGGCAATGTTCATTGCAGTGGGCGTTCTGGCTGGGAATATCATTTACATCCCTGTGGGGGCATCCAAATGCTTCCCCGTGCAGCATACCCTGAATATACTGGCGGCAGTATTTCTGGGACCTGCTTACGGCGTCATCAACGCTTTCTGCATTTCCCTGCTGCGCAACTTCATGGGCACAGGCTCTTTGCTGGCATTCCCCGGCAGTATGGTAGGGGCGTTTCTGGCAGGGATGATGTATAAAATGACAAAGAACAATTGGGCAACGGCAGCTGCGGAAGTGGTTGGCACAGGGGTTCTGGGCGGTCTTTTGGCAGTGCCCATGGCAATCCTTTTGATGGGTCAGGAAGCCGGCGCATTGGCTTTTGTGCCTTCTTTCCTGCTCAGCTCCTTCGGCGGCAGTGTCATTGCCATGATTTTGCTGAAGTCTGCCCATTTTGTGCAGGCAGCAAAAAAGAGTATTTGAAAACAGGAGGAATGAAGTATGAAACATGTATTGACCATAGCTGGTTCTGACACCTGCGGCGGCGCTGGCATTCAGGCGGACCTGAAAACATTTTCCGCACAGGGCACTTATGGTATGAGCGTTATTACAGCGGTAACTGTCCAGAACACACAGGGCGTATTCGGCTGCCAGGACATCGACCCTGAAATCATCAAAGGTCAGATTGACGCCATTTTTACAGACATTGAAGTAAGCGCTGTAAAAATCGGTATGGTATCTCAGATTCCTACCATCCACGCCATTGCAGACAAACTGGAACAGTATCAGCCCAAGAATGTTGTGCTGGACCCTGTTATGATTTCCAAGAGTGGTTTTGACCTGATGCAGCCCGAAGCCAAAGAAGCACTCATCACCAGACTGATTCCTCTGGCTTATGTCATCACTCCCAACCTGCCGGAAGCAGAAGTCATCACAGGTCTGAAGATCAACGACCTGGCTTCTATGGAACAGGCAGCAAGAGCCATTCATAAAATGGGCGCCAAAAACGTGCTCATCAAAGGCGGACATCTGGAAGACGACGCTACAGACCTGCTCTTTGACGGGGAAAACATTGTGACACTTCATTCTGACCGTATCAATACAAAGAATACCCACGGAACAGGATGCACCATGTCCTCCTGTATTGCGGCAAATCTGGCAAAAGGCAAAACTGTGGAAGAAGCAGTGCGCATTGCCAAAGATTATATCACAACAGCCATTGCCCATTCTCTGGATATTGGCAAAGGCGTAGGTCCTACCAACCATTTCTATGAACTCTATACCAAAGCTGGTATCTGGGACGAAATCAAAGATTGATTCTCTTTCGGAGCATGTTTTTCTGGACATGCTCCTTTTTTTTATGCCGAAATTTGTCTGAAAAAAGGTCAATTCAAACATTTTTCATTGTCTTTTGTCGAAAAGGGCGATATAATGTAAAAATGCTGTGCTATGCCCTCGGGCACCAGTGGAACAGAAAAGATGCCCTTTTGGGGGGGCAAAACATAAAAATTTTGCAGACGGAGGCGGCATGTTTGAGTAGAAGAAGAAAAAACAGATTGCGCAGATTGTTTTTTAAGACATTGTTTATTACCATGGCCATACTGATTGCCCTGATGCTGGCAGCTTATGGCGTATTCGCATATTTGCTGGGGGGACTGAACCGTACCACACTGGATGAAAGCAAATTGTCTGTAACGGCAGGGCTTTCTCAGAACGGAAAAATCACCAACATTGCTCTGTTTGGGCTGGACTCCCGAAACCATGACTACGAAGGTCGTTCCGATGCCATCATGGTGGCTTCTGTCAACGGGAAAACAGGGAAAATCAAACTGGTTTCCATTGCCCGTGACACTTATGTGAATGTACCCGGTTATGGAGAAACAAAAATCAACCACGCTTATGCTTACGGCGGTGCGGAACTTGCCATCCAGACCATCAACGAAAACTTCAATCTGGATATCACAGACTATGCGGCAGTAAACTTTGACTCTCTGGCAGATGTCATTGATGCCATGGGCGGCATCGACTTGGAGGTAACAGAGGAAGAACGCTACCAGATCAACGCGTACCTGCTGGAAGGCGAACCTCTGCGGGAAAGCGGCATGGTACATCTGAATGGACCGCAGGCAGTAAGTTATGCCCGTATCCGTAAGATTGACAGCGATACCATGCGTACGGAACGCCAGAGAAAGGTACTGGAATGTCTCTTTGAAAAGGCAAAAAACATCAGCCCTCTGGAATACCCTTCCTATATCCGCAAATTCGCGCCTATGATCGAAACTTCCCTGACCAATGAGGAAATTCTGGAACTGGTATCTGTAGGGGCAAACCCGAACCTGACACTGGAACAGGGTGCATTCCCCAATGACTATATCCAGAGCACCGGTCAGACCATCGGCGGCGTATGGTATTACGTTTACGACATCGATCAGGCGGCAGACATGCTCCATGAATTTATTTATAACGATGTACCCTTTGAATACTACGGTTTGACGGAAGAAGAAATCGCTGCACTGGAAAGCGGTGGCACTTCCGAGGGAACGGAAGGAGAAAATGTAGAATAAACTGCATTTTGTCTCTGTTTTGGAGAAAGAACTTTTGTTTTTTTGAAAAAGTGGTTGACAAAGGAAAATATCGCGTTATAATGATGATTAACTGAAAGAGAAAAAGGCTAAGAAAAGAAGAGTACATCTTGGATGGTTTTACAGAGAACCTCTGGTAGCTGTGAAGGAGGAAACGCGGAAAAGATGGAAGATGGTCTTGGAGCCGCGCACCGAGAGGAAATCCTTTAGGCTGCGACGGGTGTGCCCGTGACAGCACTACGATATCGGCAGTTTTGCCCGTACCGGATAAGGTCATCATCGTGAGGTGATGATAAATTAGGGTGGTAACACGAAGCTATGATCTCGTCCCTTGACAGACGGTCAGGGACGGGAGTTTTTTTATGAATCCGTAAGAAGGAAAAGGAGAGAGGAACATGGAGCAGAAGGAAATCATGATTCGGCTCAAAGGAATCACCAAAGCGTTTCCCCAGAAAAAAGGAACGCTGGAAGTGCTTCACGGCATTGATTTGGATATTGAAAAAGGCGAGATTTTCGGCATCATCGGTCTGAGCGGCGCCGGCAAGAGTACACTGGTACGATGCATCAACCTGCTGGAACGTCCTACAGAAGGTCAGGTATTTCTGGATGGTCAGGAATTGACCTGCCTTTCCGAGAAGGATTTGAGACAGGCACGCCGTTCCATGGGTATGATCTTCCAGCAGTTCCACCTGCTCATGCAGCGGACAGCCATGGAAAATGTATGCTTCCCCATGGAGATCGCCGGTGTGAAAAAGGCAGAAGCCAGAGAAAAGGCAAAAGAATTGCTGGAACTGGTTGGTCTGGGCGATAGAATGGAATCTTATCCTTCCCAGCTTTCCGGCGGTCAGAAACAGAGGGTTGCCATCGCCAGAGCATTGGCCACAAACCCGAAAATCCTGCTTTGTGATGAAGCAACAAGCGCCCTGGACCCCAACACAACAGCCGGGGTTCTGGAACTTCTGAAAGACATCAACAAACGACTGGGCATCACCATTGTGGTGATTACCCACGAAATGAAAGTCATTCAGGAAATCTGCAACAGAGTTGCTATTATCAGTGAAGGTAAGATTGCAGAAATGGGCAGCGTACAGGAAATCTTCCGGGCTCCCAAAACACAGATCGGTCAGGAACTGGTATTCCATGAAGGTTCCAACCGAGAAGCTTATGCAGGGAAATTGCCTTACTGCTATCGTGTGGTATTCAAAGGTGGTATTTCTAATGAACCTGTACTGGGACGTATGATGATTGATTGTAACGGTGTGGCAAATATCCTTGCCGGCAACACCAGAAATATTGATGGGGAAGTTTTTGGTCAGATGATTCTGCAGTTCCCCGAAGAAGAAGCCCTGCGGAAAAAAATGATTCAGTATTTGAAAGATCAGGGCGTAGAAGTTGAGGAGGTAGCGTATGTTTAATTCAGAAATGATTTCTTTAGTAGGCGTAGCCTTCTGGGAAAGTATTTATATGACCATTATTTCCTCATTTTTTGCATATGTCATCGGCTTGCCTTTGGGCTTGATTCTGGTGGCAACAGATAAGGATGGTATCGCACCGGCGCCCCTGTTCAATCAGGTGCTGGGGATTATCATCAACATCCTGCGTTCCATTCCTTTCCTGATTTTGCTGGTAGCCATGATGCCTATCACACAGGCAGTTGTGGGCACTGTTATCGGTGCAAAGGCAACGGTTGTGGTACTGGTGGTAGCAGCGGCTCCCTTCATTGCCAGACTGGTGGAATCTTCCCTGAAGGAAGTGGACAAAGGTGTTGTGGAAGCGGCACAGTCCATGGGGGCTTCTCCCTTTGAAATCATGACAAAGGTACTGCTGCCCGAAGCAAAACCTTCTCTTTTGATCGGCAGTGCCATCGCCATGACAACCATTCTGGGCTACTCCGCAATGGCAGGTTTCTGCGGCGGCGGCGGTCTGGGTGCTGTAGCCATCAACTATGGTTACTACCGCAGTCAGAGAGATATCATGTTAGTCATGGTAGTTCTGCTGGTAGTGATCGTGCAGGTATTGCAGGAAGTTGGCCTTCGTATCGCAAGAGGCACAGACAAACGGCTGTAACTCGTTAAGAGTACACATAAAAAAAGAAAACAAATGCTATTCAAATTCTAAGGAGGAACATGTATTATGAAAAAGTTTATTGGTATTTTATTGACAGCAGCTTTGGCATTCGGCGCTGTAGGCTGCGGCGGCACAACAACAGAAACAGCAGATGAAGGCGCAACAACTGCAACAACAGAAGGCACAACCATCAAAGTTGGCGCTTCTCCTTCCCCTCACGCAGAAATCCTGAAAGCTGCACAGCCCCTGCTGGCAGAAAAAGGCGTTACACTGGAAATCGTAGAATTTACAGACTATGTACAGCCTAACCTGGCATTGAACACAGGCGACCTGGATGCAAACTACTTCCAGCATCAGCCTTACCTGGATCAGTTCAATGCTGACAACGACATGGATCTGGTAGCTCTGGGTGCTGTTCACTATGAACCCATGGGCATCTTCGCAGGCAACTCCAGCGACCTGGCTGCTCTGCCTGACGGCGCAAAAGTAGGCGTACCCAATGACGCAACAAACGAAGCAAGAGCACTGCTGCTGCTGGAATCTAACGGTCTGATCACACTGAAAGAAGATGCTGGCGTAGCAGCAACAAAACTGGATATCGTAGAAAACCCTCATAACCTGGAAATCGTTGAAATGGAAGCTGCACAGCTGCCTCTGTCCCTGAGCTCTCTGGATATCGCTGTGATCAACGGTAACTATGCACTGGGCGGCGGTCTGAGCATCTCTGACGCACTGGCAATCGAAGAAGCTGACTCTCTGGCAGCAGAAACATACCAGAACGTTGTAGCAGTTCGCAATGGTGACGAAACAAGACCTGAACTGCAGACACTGATGGAAGTTCTGAACTCTCAGGAAATCGCTGACTACATCAACGAAACATTCGAAGGCGCTGTAGCACCTGTATTCGAAGTAGCAGCTGAATAAAAACAAATTTTGCAAAAGAAAGAAACATGAAAGACGGTTTCCTTAGGTACACAAGATAAAAACATCAATCAAAATAGAAAAGCCGAAATCCTTTGTATATCAGGGTTTCGGCTTTCTTTGTTTTCTTATGAAGATGCCCCTAATTTCCATATGGGAATTTTCTGCTTTTTTTGTGCTTAATCTTCTGCCATATTTTTCAGGGTATCTCCCGCCAGACGGTACACTGTCCAGTCGGACATGGGTTCTGCCCCTAAGGAGAGATAAAACCCGATGGAAGGGGTGTTGGTATCCAGACACCACCATTCCAGTCTGCCGCAGCCTCTTTCTACAGCAATCTGCGCCAGTTTCTGCAAAATGGCTTTGCCGTAGCCCTTGCCACGGTGGACAGGGGACACATATAAATCTTCCAGATAAATGCCAGCTCTCCCCAGAAATGTGGAGAAGTTGTGGAAAAACAGTGCGAAGCCAATTTCTTCGCCGGACTTATCCACAGCCAAAAGCACTTCTGCTTTTTCTTTATCAAAAATCCAGGTTTCCAGAATTTCTTCCGTTGCTACCACTTCAGAAAGAAGCCCTTCATAATCCGCCAGTTCTTTGATAAACCGCAGAATCAGGGGGATATCTTTCCGTTCTGCGAACCGAAAAGTCAGGTCTGTCATGTTATCGCCTCAATTCTTGCCTGTGGAGCCAATGCCGCCACGGTCGTCGTTGCCCAGTGTTTCTGCTTCGTCAAAAGAAATGGCAGGCTGGTGCTCGAAAATACGGAACTGACAGATACGGTCGTTCACATCAATGACGGTGTCACGCATAGCCAGCGCGGGGAAGAACCACTGGTCGTTATCGCCGCAGTAGCTTTCGTCCACAATGCCGCAGTGGTTGGTCTGGATAACGCCAAAGTTCTTGAAAGTAGAGCTGCGGGGCACGATATGCGCTTCATAGCCCTTTGGCAGCTCCATGGCGATGCCCAGAGGAATCAGGCGGAATTCTCCTGCCTTCAGTTTCACTCTTTCTGCTGCCCGCAGGTCGATCCAGTCGGATTTGCCGTCGATGTAACGCAGTTTTTCGATTTTGTCGCTGAGATATTTGATTCTGATGGAAACCATTGATTTCTTCCTTTCTGTATTGCTTTATTCCGCGTGGTAAAGGTACATGGTGCCTTTTTCCAGAGATTTCTGTACGTCGATGATCCGCTGGTTAAAGCTGCCTTTCCAGTGGAGCTGAGGGTCTTTCAGTTCTTCCACAAAACGTCCGTCTACGATAACGTCCAGATAGGGCATGATAGGCAGAGCGCTGACTTCTTCCCAAAGATAGCCGGTGTAGAGCCATGTTTTCTTGTCAGGAAAGGCTTCTTTGATTTCTTTCGCCAGTGCGGTCACATCTTCCCGGTTGCCCATGTATAAGGGGTCACCGCCGCTGAATGTGATGCCGCTGATGTAGTCTTTTTCCAGTTCTGCAAAAATTTCCGCTTTGGCAGCCTCATCAAAAGGCAGACCGCCGTTGGGGTCCCATGTAATGGGGTTCTGGCAGTTTTTGCAGCCGTGGGAGCATCCCGCTACCCACAAAACCACTCGCAGCCCTTCGCCGTTGAGCATATCGTCTTTTGTGATGTTGTGGTAACGCATTACATACTCTTCCTTTCTGCGATTTCTGCCATTTTTGCTTCATTCAGACGAGTATCGCCTTTGACACGGGAGTAAGACAGATATCCATTCATTCTTTCGATTTTTGTCAGGTTTTTGCTGCCACATTTCGGGCATACGTCCATTTCCAGTTCCTGATGACCGCAGTCGTCGCAGTATGCCAGAGAAAGGTTTACCCCTTCATAGAAGCCCATCTTCATGGCACGGCGCACCAGTGTGCGGATGGCGTCCAAATTGTAGTCGATGGGGTATTTTACATACTGAATCTTGCCGCCGTTGGACAAATCCCAAAAACGTTTTTCCAGATCCTGTTTCTGGATAGGGGAAATGTCTTCTGTTACATGGCAGTGGAAAGAGTTGCTTACGTAAGGACGGTCGGATACATTTTCCACTACGCCGTATTTCTTGCGGAACTGTGTTACCTGCAGGCCGCAGAGGCTTTCCGCAGGAGTGCCGTAGATAGCGTACAGATTGCCGTCGGCTTTCTTGAATTCCGCCACTTTATCGTTGATGTGCTGCAATGTGTCGATGGCAAACTGACCGTCTTCTACCAGAGATTTGCCGTTATACAGCTCCTGCAGTTCGTTCAGAGCAGTGATGCCGAAAGAAGCGGTAGCAGCCTTCAGCAAAGGTTTGATTTTGTCGTGAATGCCCAGATGACCGCCGTAGAAGCCGCCTTCGCAGTATGCCAGAGGGTTGGTGGATGCGCGCATTTCGCCCAGGTACGCATAAGTACGGATGTGGAGCTGACGAATCAGTTCCAGATAGTAGTCCAGTACTTCATAGAAAGGCTTGCTTTCCTGTTTTGCTTTTGCGTAAATCATAGGCAGGTGCAGGCTGACAGCACCGATGTTGAAACGACCTACGAAAACAGGTTTGTCGTTTTCGTCAGCAGGTTCCATGCCGCCCCGTTCAAACCAAGGGGACAGGAAGGCACGGCAGCCCATGGGGCTGATGATGGCGCCGTATTTTTTATACATTTCCGCTACATAGCCTTCGCCTGTGAGGGAAAGCCAGTCGGGATACATGGTCTTGGAGGAGCAGAGGATGCCTGCTTCAAAGACATCTTCCAGTTCCTTGCCTTTTCCATGGAGATTTTCGTCATAAAGGAATACCAGTTTGGGGAACAGTACGGGCTTTTTGCAGTTTTTCTTGCCCTGTCCTTTTCTGCGAACGTTCAGCATGGTGATGGATGCCATTTTGGCAAATTTGCCTGTGCCTGTGCCGAATGTCATGGTGATGAAAGGATAATCCCCGCGGCTGGAAGCAACGGTGTTGAATTTGTATTCCCAGCCCTGGAAGCCCTGTTCAAAGTCGTTGAGGATGTCTGCCATAGCTTCTTTGTCCGCAGCCTTAGGTGTCAGACCCATGTCGATGTAACGGCGATAGAATTTTTCATAGCTCTTTTCCGCAAAGGGTTCCAGCAGCAGGTCTACGGAAGGTACCGTAAAACCGCCGTACTGCTGGCTGGCAGCGGAAAGAACGATGTCGCCGATGACGTCAAAGGCAACGTTCAGTGTTTTGGGTTCGTTGTACCACAGGTTGCCCATTTCAAAACCGCCAGTCAGTACTTCTTTTACGTCGAACAGGCAGCAGTTCATGGTGTCACGTCTGGCAGACATATCATGGATGTAGATATAACCGTCACGGCATGCCTGGAGTTCTTCTGTGGTCATGAAGAATTTCTGGTACAGTTCTTTGTTCAGCTGATTGAATACCAGAGAGCGTTTTGTGGAAACCAGAGCGCTGTCGGTGTTGCTGTTTTCCTTGTCGCCGATATACATGATGGACTGGCTTTTTTTGTAAACCTCGTCCAGCATTTTCACAAAGTCCTGTTTGTAGTTGCGGTAATCACGGTAGCTTTTTGCAACTTCAGGCTTTACCTGTTCCAGTGCGCCTTCGACGATGTTGTGCATTTCCGCAATGGGGATGCCTTCTTTGCCAAGGGATTTCGCTTTTGTTTCTACGAAATCACAGATGAAATCCAGTTCTTCCTGTGTGAATTTCACCAGAGCGCGGTAAGCGGATTTGTTTACGGCAACTACAACTTTCTGCACATTCCACGGTTCGTGGGTATTATCTTTCTTAATCACATACATGATGATATCCTCCTTCATTCTCGGCAAGCGAGATACAATACATAGTCATTTGCTGTATCATAATGTACCACATACGGCTATATATTGCAATCAAAAATATAGACAACACAAGATATTGTGAAAACTTAGAGAAGTTCATCCGATTTTTTTCTGAAATTTTGTTAAGGTTATTTTTATTTTATTTTGTCAAGGTCTGACGCACTGCTTTTTGCCAGCCTTCCAGTTTTTCTGCCGCTTCTTCCTTGGATGCTTTGGGAGAATAGGCGTGAGAAACGCCCCAGTTCCGGCGGATTTCCGACAAATCTTTCCAGTAGCCCACTGCAAGACCTGCCAGATACGCAGCACCCAATGCAGTGGTTTCCAGTGTTTTGGGACGGAGCACAGGAACCCCTGTGATGTCCGCCTGGAATTGCAGCAGGAAGTTATTTGCAGCGGCGCCGCCATCTACACGAAGTTCCGCCAGTGGAATCCCTGCGTCCTCCTCCATGGCGTGGAGCACGTCATAAGTCTGGTATGCCATGGATTCCAGTGCCGCGCGGGCAATATGGTTCCGGTTGGCACCGCGGGTAAGCCCTGTCAAAATACCTCTTGCGTAAGGGGCCCAGTAGGGCGCACCTAGTCCCACGAAAGCGGGTACCAGATAAACGCCGCAGGTATCAGGCACAGACATGGCAAGTTCTTCTGTTTCCGGCGCGGAACCGATGAGCTTCAGTTCGTCACGAAGCCACTGAATGGCAGCCCCAGCCACGAATACAGAGCCTTCCAGTGCATAGGTGACTTTTCCATCCAGTCCCCATGCAATGGTGGTCAGAAGCCCGTTTTTAGAGGCCACAGGGGCATCCCCTGTGTGCATCAGCAGGAAACAACCAGTGCCGTAGGTGTTTTTGGCAGAACCGGGTGTGAAGCAAGCCTGTCCAAAAAGGGCAGACTGCTGGTCGCCAGCGGCTCCGGCAATGGGAATGGGTGCGCCGAAGTGGAAGGGAAGTGTCTGACCGAATACGCCGCTGGAGGGCATGACTTTAGGCAGGATAGAAGGGGGAATATCCAGAATGTCCAGAATTTCCGTATCCCACTGCAAAGTATGGATGTTGAACAGCATGGTACGGGAGGCATTGGAGTAATCGGTGGCATGTACTTGTCCTCCTGTGAGATTCCAGATAAGCCATGTATCTACGGTACCGAACAGCAGATTGCCTTCTTCAGCCAGTTTTCTTGCCCCTTCTACATGGTTCAATACCCAACGGATTTTTGTTGCGGAGAAGTATGCGTCCAGCAGAAGCCCTGTTTTTTCCCGGAACAGGTCAGTGTAGCCTTTTTTCGCCAGTTCTTCGCAGTCCTCGGCCGTCCGGCGGCACTGCCATACAATGGCGTTGTAAATGGGCTTGCCTGTGCGCTTGTCCCAGAGAATGGTGGTTTCTCGCTGGTTGGTGATGCCGATGGCGGCAATGTCAGCGGCAGTGAGCCCTTTCTGTTCCAGAGCCTTCTGTGCCACTTCCAGCTGGCTTTGCCAGATTTCCATGGGGTCGTGTTCCACCCAGCCGGGCTGGGGATAGATCTGACGGTATTCCTTTTGGGCAGTGCTGACAGCTGCGCCGTTTTTGTCAAAGAGGATACAGCGAGAGCTGGTGGTTCCTTGATCCAAAGACATGATATACTGCATACAAATCCTCCTTTTCATGTGAAAAGCCCCAAAGGGGGCTCAGACTGTAGATAAAGTAATTTTTATACTTTTTGCATGAACGCAGAAGGGCTTGGGGAACAAAGGGGTCAACACATTTGCTTCGCAAATGCCAGCCATAAATGGCTGTCCGCATCTCTTGCGGTGTGGGGTTCCCCAACTGGAATCCACAGTCGGAATTCATTTCCGACGAGGAAAAACCGGAGTTTCGAGGCTTTTGAACTGATGGATACTCTGCACCCCGAAGAAAACGGGGACAGCGAAGCTGGCTTTGCGGAGCAAAGTGCTTGACCCAACGGTTTTATACTTCTGTCTACTCGTCAAAACCTTGAATGAAATGAGGTTTTGACGACAGCGTTTCGTTACATATAAGGGTTCATGCGGCGTTCGATTTCCAGCGTAGTGGAAGGACCGTGACCGGGATATACATTGTAATCACCGGGCAGGTTCCGCAGACGTTTCAGAGAAGCGATGATCTCGCCCCAGTTGCCTGTAGGCAGGTCTGTACGGCCGCAGGAGCCCTGGAACAGGGTGTCGCCGGAGAAAATGTTGTTGCCGATGAGATAGCATACACTGCCGGCTGTATGACCGGGTGTTTCCAGTACGGTAAATTCCAGATCGCCAACTTTCACAGCGTCGCCTTCCTGTACCCATACGTCAGCGGAAAGAGAAGTAGGACCGCTCATGTAAAGAGAGCAGTTCAAGGCAGGGTCTGCCAGCAGAGCTTCTTCTTTTTTGCAGGCGTAGACGGGACAGCCGTATTTTTCTTTTACCATCTCCACAGCGCCGATGTGGTCGTCATGACCGTGGGTCAGCAGGATATGGGTGGGTTTCAGGTTGTTTTCTTCGATATAGCGGAACAAAGGCTGGGGATTGCCGTCGCAGTCGATGATGGCGCAGATGCCATTGTCGTCAGAGATCACATAGCAATTGGTGCCGATGTTGCCGATTTCCAGTGTTTGTATTTTCATGGTGCAAAAACCTCCTTGTGTTTCGATTTTTACAGGCATTTTTTTCTGCCGTCTGCACTATTATAGCAGAAAAGACCACCAGCCGCCTAGTCTTTTTACAGGAAAGTTTCCAAACGCCGGAAAAAGCTGGACAAGAAAGAGAAAGGGGAGTAAGATGGAACAAACAACGAATAGAATCAGGCGGATACCGCCGGAACGGAGGAAGTTTTTTGGAAGAGAGAAGGAAACAGCAGCTCATGGAGGGCTGTATGAGAATCAGAAAAGAAATCGCCGCATGGCTGCTCATGGCATTGTGGGTGATTTTTAGTGTGAAAATTGCTGAAGTGCTGCTGGGAGAAAGCCTGCCGGGGTGGGTAGAAATCGGCGGCATGATTCTGTGCGGCGTGCTGGCAGTGGCATCCCATCTGGATAACCCTCTGCGCCACGGATATAAACTGCGCCGTCCCAGACGGTATTTGCTGGGGGCTTTGGTGATTCTTATCTGCGCTGTGCTGTTCTTTGTATGGAAAGCGGAGTGGGTGCAGGGCATGCAGGCACTTGTTATCCCTGTGGTATTTATTTGGAACCCTATTTGTGTTTGGCTGGAATGGAAGGAAGAATTGGGTCAGGCATCATAAGGAGGCGGCTATGGAGTACCTTTCGGATGTACAGCTGAAAAGATGTATCGCATGGATGCGGCTGGAGCTGCTGGCTTGGCTCTGCCTTTGCGCCGATGCGCTGGTGAGCGTTTGGGCGCCCAGTGTGTGGGATACGGGGCATATCTACGGACTTTTTGTAGTGGTGGTGCTGGTATCCGGTCTGGCGGCAGTGGTTTTGTCTTGGGTGCGTAACCCCATGCGCTGGAACTTGACAGGACTTGGACGGAAATTTTTCTGGGGCAGTCATGGAAGCTGTATGGCGGTGAGCGTCATACTGGTTTTCTGGGTGCCGGAGCTGTCCATTGGTCTTTTGTTTGTGTGGAATTGTATTTATATGCTGGTGGCATACGAGAGGGAACTGCGCCGAAGAAAAAAGAAAGAGGAATCCTGAGAAAATGACGGTATGGCTTAAACACCATACCGTTTTTGTTTGCAAAAACGTATCTCAAACTGCTATGATTTCTTCCCTTCGTTCATTTCTCGGTGAGATTCACTGTTTTCAGAAGAAATAAAAATAAGAAAGCCAGAATCCTTTGTATTTTAGGGATTTTGGCTTTCTTTGTTTGCCGTACTTTTTCTATTTCAAAAAAGATTATTTGTTTTTCAGATATTCATCAATGGCTGCGGCAGCCTTTTTGCCTGCGCCCATAGCCAGAATAACCGTTGCAGCCCCTGTAACAGCGTCACCGCCGGCGTAAACGCCTTCTCTGGTGGTCTGGTTTGTTTCTTCGTTAACTACCAGACAGCCTTTCCGGTTGGTTTCCAGACCCTTTGTGGTGCTGCGGATGAGAGGGTTGGGGGATGTACCGATGGACATAACGACTGTATCAACGTCGATAACGTAGTTGGAGCCTTCCACAGGTACAGGACGTCTTCTGCCGCTGGCATCGGGTTCGCCCAGTTCCATTTTCAGACATTCGATACCGCATACCTGACCATTGCCGTCATCCAGAATCTTCACAGGATTGCGCAGCAGGTGGAATTCAATACCTTCTTCTTTTGCGTGATGGATTTCTTCCAGACGCGCAGGCATTTCTTTTTCGGAACGACGGTAAACGATGTAAACTTTTTCTGCACCCATTCTTTTTGCGCATCTTGCAGCGTCCATGGCTACGTTGCCGCCGCCTACAACAGCAACCGCTTTGCTATGACGGATAGGTGTATCATAATCAGAAATATACGCTTTCATCAGGTTGATACGAGTCAGATATTCGTTAGCGGAGTAAACGCCTACCAGCGCTTCACCGGGGATGCCCATGAAGGAAGGCAGACCTGCACCAGTGCCGATGAATACGGCATCATAACCCATATCGTCAATGATTTCGTCGATGGACAATACTTTGCCGATAACCATGTTTGTCATGACTTCAACGCCCATAGCAGACAGCTTGTCGATTTCTTTCTGTACGATAGCTTTCGGCAGACGGAATTCGGGGATACCGTAAACCAGTACGCCGCCGGCTGTGTGGAATGCTTCAAAAATAGTCACTGCATAGCCTGCTTTTGCCAGGTCACCAGCACATGCCAGAGAGGAAGGACCGGAACCGATAACAGCCACTTTTTTGCCGTTCTGGGCAGGTTTTTCGGGCATTTCATCGCAGTTTGCCATGTACCAGTCAGCAACAAAACGTTCCAGACGACCGATGGCTACGGCTTCGCCTTTGATGGCACGAACGCATTTGGATTCGCACTGGCTTTCCTGCGGACATACACGACCGCAGACAGCAGGCAGAGCGTTTGTGGAGGTGATGATTTTATAAGCTGCCATAAAGTCGCCTTTTGCCACTTCCGCGATGAATTCGGGAATCCGTACGTTTACGGGACAGCCGCTGACACAGGGTTTGTGTTTGCAGTTCAGACAGCGGGTAGCTTCTTCCATGGCCATTTCCGCTGTGTAGCCCATGGCTACTTCTTCAAAGTTTTTATTTCTCACATCAGGTGCCTGTTCAGGCATTTTGATTTTTTCCAAGCTCATGTTTGCCATTGTTTCCGTCCTCCTTAGTGAATCAAGTCGTGTGCCATTTTGTCCATGCGGCAGATATGTTTTTCAGCCAAATCCGCTTCTTCTTTCTTGTAAACGGAGTTGCGGTTCATCAGTTCGTCGAAGTCTACCTGATGTCCGTCGAAGTCGGGACCGTCTACGCAGGCAAATTTGATTTCGCCGCCAACGGTGACACGACAGCCGCCGCACATGCCTGTGCCGTCGATCATGATGGGGTTCAGGCTGACAATGGTTTTGATGCCGTAAGGTTTTGTAGTAAGGCTGACGAATTTCATCATGGGGATGGGACCGATGGCAATGACAGCGTCGTACTGGTTGCCAGCTTCGATGAGGGATTTCAGCTTGTCTGTAACGAAGCCTTTTTCACCTTTTGTGCCGTCATCGGTCATCAGGTAGTAGTTGTCGGAAACAGCGCTCATTTCGTCTTCCAGAATGACAATTTCTTTGTTTCTAAAGCCTGCAATGACGTCTACTTCTACGCCCAGTTCGTGCAGGGCTTTTGCCTGAGGATAAGCGATGGCACAGCCTACGCCGCCGCCCACAACGGCAACTTTCTTGAAGCCGTCATATTCTGTGGCAACACCCAGAGGACCTACAAAGTCGCGGATGGAGTCGCCAACTTCTTTGGCTGCCAGCAGTTTTGTGGACAGACCAACTTTCTGGAAGATGATGGTGACGGTGCCTTTTTCTCTGTCATAATCAGCGATGGTCAGAGGGACACGTTCGCTGAATTCATCTACGCGGAAAATAATAAACTGCCCCGCTTTGGCTTTTTTTGCCACAAAAGGGGCTTCGATTTCAAGCAGTGTCACAGCACTGTTTAATTCTTTTTTATTGACAATGCGAAACATGTTTGCAACTTCCTTTCTTCTTTGGACTTTCTTTTGCAGGTGATTTTTGTTAGAATTATCATAACATAAATTCAGGCGGTGGGATATGGATAAAACGCCGTTTTTCTGGAAGTACAATGAAGAAAAGTTTATGGTTTTTGAATAAAATGTGGGACAAAAAACGTCCCAATTAAAAAGGAGGAAATGAACGTGCAGAAAAAATATACTTTTGACGACTTACGGGACATCATCGAGCAGCTCCGCAGTGAGAATGGGTGTCCTTGGGATAAGGTCCAGACCCATGAGAGTTTGCGGGCGGATATGCTGGAGGAAGCCTATGAAGCCGTCGATGCCATTGATAAAGGTGATATGGACAACTTGAAGGAAGAACTGGGGGATGTGCTTATGCAGGTTGTATTCCATTCTTCCATCGAAGCCCAGAAAGGCGGCTTTACACTGGATGATGTCATTCAAGGCATCTGTGAGAAAATGGTTTATCGCCATCCTCATGTGTTCGGGGAAATTTCCGTGGATACGGCGGAACAGGTGCTGGTGAACTGGGAAGCTTTGAAGAAAAAGGAAAAACATATGCAGACCCAGACATATGTCCTCAAAAGTGTGCCGGATGCCCTGCCTGCTCTGACCCGTGCCAGAAAGGTGCAGAAGAAAGCCGCAGACGTTGGTTTTGATTTTTACGAAGCCGGCGGCGCCATGGAAAAAGTGGCAGAAGAAATCCGGGAGCTGCAGGAGGCTGTGGAACAGCCAAACGGCAATATAGAGGAAGAATTCGGTGATATTTTGTTCGCACTGGTGAACGTAGCAAGGTTTTTGAAAATAAATCCCGAGTTTGCCTTGACAAAAGCCACCAAAAAGTTTATAAATAGATTTGAGTATGTTGAGAATTCAGCCCTTTCAGAGGGAAAGCAGCTTTCCACAATGACTCTGGAGGAAATGGATTTGCTCTGGGATCAGGCAAAAATTGCCTTATCCAAGAAATTTTAATAGATTTATTTAGGAGGACTAACACAATGAACAAATCTGAATTAGTAGCAGCGATTGCTGAAAAGGCGGAAATGAGCAAAAAAGACGCTGAAAAAGCACTGAAAGCTTTCGAAGATGTTGTAACAGAAGAACTGGCAGCAAACGGCAAAGTACAGCTGGTAGGCTTCGGTACATTCGACGTAGCTGAAAGAGCAGCTCGTGAAGGCAGAAACCCTCAGACAGGCGAAGCAATGCCCATCCCCGCTTCCAAAGCACCCAGATTCAAAGCAGGTAAAGCTTTGAAAGATGCGATCAACAAATAATTTGATTTGATTGTTTTTGAAACGCTTTCTCGTCCTGAGAAAGCGTTTTTTTGAAAGAAAAAACAGCAAAGGGGAAATGAACATGCGTATTGATAAATTCCTGAAGGTATCCCGTATCATCAAGCGCAGAACTGTAGCCAACGAAGCCTGCGACGCGGGACGTGTGTCCCTCAACGGCAAAGTGGTGAAAGCTGGCGCGGATGTGAAGGTCGGCGATATCATCGAAATTCAGTTCGGCAATAACGTGACAAAGGTGGAAGTGCTGAATCTGCAGGAATCCACTAAAAAAGAAGATGCTGCCGGCATGTATCGCGCAGTGGAATAATGTCCCAAAACCTCTCATATACTGTAAAAACAGTATGGGGAGGTTTTTTTGTTGGGGGAAGAAAAACGGAATTTGCGACAGCATACCATTCGTATGACAGACAGAGAACGGATCGAGATTGGCGGCGTGACGGACGTCCTGCGTTTTGATGAGGAAGGTGTGGCAGTGGATACTACCTGCGGATTACTTATCATCAAAGGGGAAGGACTCCATGTGGGGCGGCTGAATCTGGAAGAAGGGGAAGTGGCAGTGGAAGGGCGCATGGACGCACTGACCTACGCGGAGAATATGGGCGGTGGCAAACAATCTTTCTTTGCCAAGTTGTTCCGCTGAAAGGAGGCAGGCAGGTGGACATTCAGGGACAGGGAAGTTTGTTTTTGTGCTGCCTGCTGCTGGGCGTCGGTATGGGATTGGTTTATGACGGTATGCGTCTTGCACGGCGGATATTGCCCCACGGTGTCTGGGCAGTACAGATAGAGGATGGCTTGTACTGGGCAGCGGTGGCGCTGGGTGTCTTTGAGGTGTTGCTCCAGGAAAACCATGGGGAAGTCCGCTTTTTCCTGCTGGTGGCTATTTTTGGCGGCATGGGGCTTTATGGAACCCTTGCCAGTCCCTTGGTCATGGGCGTAGGAGAAAAGGTGCTGAAAGTCATTGGAAGACTGGTTATGTTATTGTTGACCATAATTTTGACACCCTTTCGTTTGCTCTATCTTGCCTTTGGCAGACCGGTGGGGAATTTCGTCAGATTTTGCGGTAGAAAATCCAAAAAACACTTGCAATTATGTAAAGTATATGTGAAAATAAAAAAAGACACATTACGGCGGGATATTCGTTTTTTGCGTCGAAAACCTTAGGAAGGGTGACTGCCATGGGAAAAAGAGCCAGAAAGAAAAAATCCGGTGGATTATGGATCCATCTTTTTTTGGTAGCTTTCTGCGTGTTCGTTGTGGCAGGGGTGTACTGGCAGTATCGGGAATATCGCCAGCTGAAAGTGGAACTGGCTGATGTACAGCAGCAGATTGCCGATGAACAGCAAAAGACATTGGATTTTCAGGCAAAAAAGGATTACTATAACAGCGACAGCTATATCGAACAGATTGCCAGAGAAAAACTGGGGCTGGTCAAGAGCAATGAAATCCTGTATATCAACCGTGAACAATAAAAGTTTTCAAAAAAAGACAATTTTTTGAAAAAAGGTATTGACAAATAGACAATATGACTATATAATGAACTAGTCGACTTGAGGCGGAGTAGCTCAGTTGGCTAGAGCATGCGGTTCATACCCGCAGTGTCGGGGGTTCAAATCCCTCCTCCGCTATTTTTCTTCTTTGGCCCGTTGGTCAAGCGGTCAAGACGCGACCCTCTCACGGTCGAATCAAGGGTTCGACTCCCTTACGGGTCAACTTTTGAGTGATAATTGAATTGTTAAAAACATGGGAGTTTAGCTCAGCTGGGAGAGCATCTGCCTTACAAGCAGAGGGTCACAGGTTCGAGCCCTGTAACTCCCATTTTTTTATGTCCAAAAACAAAAAGAAAAACAAGGGAGAAAGGTGCAACTGGGGAGAGTTATGCACCAACGTGCAAGAGGACACGAGGTAGAGCCTGAGAACTCCCATTTTTTTATGTCCAAAAACAAAAAGAAGCAAAACAAGGGAGAAAGGCGCAACTGGGAGAGTCATGCACCAACGTGCAAGAGGACACGAGGCAGAGCCTAAGAACTCCCATTTTTTATGTCCAAAAACGAAAAAGAAAAACGAGGGAGAAAGGCGCAACTGGAGAGAGCATGCACGAAGGTGCAAGAGGACACGAGGCAGAGCGCAGTCACTCCCATTTTTTATGCTCACAACAGAGAAAAATTACAATCAGAGAATCATGGGCTTTATACGCAATATTATGAGGAGATATGTACGCATATCTTCTTTTTTTGTGCAAAAATGCGGAGAGGAAAAGAGAAATCTGCGCCCGATTCAAGGGAGAACAGAAATGCTGCGTTTGTACTTCTATTTCTCTGGAAAAATTGATTGGAAAATAAAGGATATTTTTCTGAAAAAAGAAAATCTAAAAGGACTTTCTACCTATATTTATGGCGAAAAATATTGCCTGACATGTAAAATTGTATGGGTACAATTTAAAACAGTGTTGCGGCGGCAATAGCAGAGGCACAGAAAATATGATATGCTGTTTTACAAAGGAAGCTTTGAAACGGGGGTATGACAATGAAGACGAAAGAAATATGTTTGCGTGGACTGATGATCGCTCTGGTCACAGTTTCTACCATGGTGCTGCAGATTCCTGTGTCTGCTACCAATGGTTACATTCATTTGGGGGACAGTATGATATTGCTGATCAGCGTATTTTTTGGCTGGCGTTACGGCATGGTAGCCGGCGGTGTTGGGGCTGCGTTGGCTGACCTGCTCAGTGGATATGCCCATTGGGCACCCTTTACCCTCATCATCAAAGGGGTTATGGGCTTATTGGTAGGCAAGATCGCACATTATACACCGGCAGAAAAGCACTTTTTCGGTCTGCGGAATCTGGCTGGTTCCGTTGTGGGCATTGTGTGGATGATTATTGGATACTACTTCGGTGGTGCTGTTTTGCAGAAAAGCTTCACAGTGGCTCTGACTTCCATTCCCGAAAACTTGGTGCAGGGCGGTGCAGGCTTTGTGATTTTCCTGGTGGTAGGCTATGCTTTTTATAAAGCAAAAATCTATAAATATGTTTCCGCAAAATAAGTTTAGCAGATGGGGACTGCTCCATAAGAAATAAAAATAGCTGGAATTCTTGCATTTAAAGGATTCCGGCTATTATATTTTATAGAGACCATTTTCAAAAATGTTTTCTTGCGGAAAATGCGGCTTTGATTTTCCGTCTTTTTTGATGAAAAATAGTTGAATTTTGGAAAATGATGGATTTTCATTGACCCTTTTTCTCATTGCGTGGTATAGTATAAAAGTTATGGGACTATACTGAAAGAAGGGACGAGAAGGAACAGGAGGAATTCATTTGGAATTTGTAACCATATTACTGATTGCAGTCAGTTTAGCCATGGATGCTTTTGCCGTTTCCATTTCCAATGGCGTTTCTGTCAAGGGATTTGGAAAGAAACAAGCAGCTACCCAGGGGTTATATTTCGGTGGTTTTCAGTTTTTGATGCCCGTCATTGGCTGGGTTTTGGGCAGCAGTGTGAAAACATATATTGAGTCTATCGACCACTGGATTGCCTTTGTACTGCTTGCCATCATCGGCGGGAACATGATCCGGGAAAGCTTTGGCGATGACGAGGAAGAAAGCGGACAATCCGTTCTGACAGCAAAAGTACTGCTGCTTCAGGCAGTAGCAACCAGCATCGACGCATTGGCAGTGGGTATCAGTTTTGCCATTCTGGATGTGAATATCTGGTGGGCAGCTGGCATCATCGGTGTGGTATCTTTTGTGCTTTCTTTCTGCGGCGGTATGCTTGGCAAAGGTTTGGGGAACTTTTTGCAGGCAAAGGCAGAATTTGCCGGCGGTGCCGTACTGATTCTCATTGGAATCAAAATTCTGGTAGAGCATGTTTTTCTGGGGGGCTGACGTAAAGGAGGAAAGCCTTTGGAGATGATACAACAGTTAGATGCACAGATCATACTGTGGATACAGGAACATGTGGTGTGTGATGGGCTGAACGCCCCCATGCTATTCATTTCAAAAATGGGCAATGCAGGCTGGTTCTGGATTTTGCTGGGGATTTTGATGCTGTTATATGGCATCAAAAACAGGAATTTTGCCAGATGCGGTCTGACTCTGTTGTTATGTCTGGGGACGACAGCGTTGGTATGCAATGTGACTTTAAAGCCTATGGTGGGCAGAATGCGACCCTATGACTTGTTGGGATTTTCCATTCTTGTGCCGCCTCTAGCGGATTTTTCCTTCCCGTCGGGACATACCTCCTCATCCTTTGCAGCAGCGACAGCGATTTACGCCATGAATCGCAAATGGGGCATTGTCGCTTATGTTTTTGCAGTGCTTATGGGGATTTCCCGTCTGTATCTTGGAGTGCATTTTCCCACGGACGTTTTGGCGGGGGCAATCATTGGTTTTGTCATGGCAAGATTGACTTTATGGGCCTTAGGCAAGATCAATGTCGGTTTTCAATTTCAAAACAGATGATTTGTTTTGAACAAAAGGGGTACAATTTTTTTTCAATTGATGTGAAAGAAACCATACATTACTTGAAGGAAGAAGTAAAGAGGAAGAAGGGAACAAAAATTGGCAATACCGGTAATTTACCAGCTGCTGACCATGGTTCTTTTGATGGTGGTCGGTGTAATTTTGAACAAAAAGAAGTTTTTGACGGAGAGCAATGCGAAAGGGCTTTCCATTGTGCTGACCCGTGTGGCAGTACCTGCAAACATGATTGTATTGATGCAGCGTCCGTTTTCTCATGAGATTCTCATTGGATTTCTAAAGACCTGCGGCGGCACGTTTCTGATGTGCTCTTTGGGTGCAGTGCTGTTTTTCATCATCGGGAAAGCCATGAAGATGCAGTTTCCAGAACTGGGGCTATTCTCCGGCGGCGGTGTCTACAGCAATGTTATCTTCATGGGGCAGCCTTTGATTATGGCCATGTACGGCGAGGATGGGCTGATCTTCTGCGTGGCAGTCATGTTCACCTGCAACGTGTTCCTGTTCACCGTATGTTCTGTGCTCTTTGCCATTGGCAGTGGAAAACGCAAAACAGTAGGCAGAATGCTGCGGGAGGCGTTTTTGAATCTGATCTGTATTTCAGCAGTCATTGGTGTATTCTGTTTCGTGAACTCCATTTCCCTGCCTCAGCCTATTTATGACGCATTAGAGTTCTCTGCAAATACAACGGTTTGCCTGTCTATGATTTATATTGGTACACTGTTGGCAGTGGCAAATATCAAAGAAATTTTCAAAGACAAGAAAGTCTATGTATTCAGTTTTGTGACACTGATCATCATGCCTTTGTTTACAAAGGCTGTGGCAAGCCTGTTCCTGGATGGCATTGCCCTGAGCGTGCTGGTGGTGCTCATGGGTACGCCTGCGGCGGCAGCCCTGCCTTCTTTTGCGGAAATTTACGGCAATGATGAAAAACGGGCTTCGGAATACGTTTTCGTTTCCACCATTTTCTCTGTTGTCACATTGCCTTTGGTGGCACAGTTTTTGTGCATTTCCTGACAAGCAGTTACGACCTGCGGTTTTTGCCGCAGGTCTATTTTTTGTAAAGATTGTGAAAAAAAGGACAGTTGTCCATGGGAAAGACGAAAATTTGCCGGGAAGAAAAATGGGTTTTGTTCGACAATATAAAAATTTTTTTTCAAAAAAACCGTATCCCTTTGTATAAAGATACCAAAAATTATTGTGAAATTTAGTGCAGGCAGGCGTGGGGAAAAGCTTGTTTCTTTCTATGGTTTCGTATATACTATGAAGTGGGACGGAATATGGCTATCTCATTTTGGAAATATACAGAATACACGCTACCGGTGCCGAAGCAGAAAAACAGGGCTTTTTGCGGTGGGGCGCAGGGTGTGTATTTGTTTTTTTCGAAAAAAGACAGCCTGTTGGTTTTTTGTTTCACAAAAAAACAGCAATTATATTCTGATTATCTGTATTATCACCAAATTTATGAAACAGGGGGATTATTATGGAAAATTTGATGTATTTGGCGCCGGTGCTGGGCATCGTTGCGCTGCTCTTTGCCTTTGTCCTGGCTTCTAAGGTAGGCAGAGAAGAAGAAGGTACAGACCGTATGCATGAAATCTCTTCTGCAATTCGCGATGGCGCAAACGCTTTCCTGAAAGCAGAATATAAGATTCTGGTTATTTTCGCGGCTGTACTGTTTGTATTGATCGGTTTCGGTGTAGACTGGAAGACAGCTATCTGCTTCGTCATTGGTGCTGCTTTCTCCACACTGGCTGGTTATTTCGGTATGAATGTTGCAACCAAGGCAAACGTAAGAACTGCAAACGCAGCGAGAGTTGGCGGTATGAACAGAGCCCTGTCCATCGCTTTCAGCGGCGGCGCAGTTATGGGTATGTCCGTAGTTGGTCTGGGTCTGCTGGGTGTAGGCGCTGTGTATGTGATCACAAAAGACGCCAACATTCTGTTCGGTTTTGGTCTGGGTGCTTCCTCTATCGCACTGTTCGGCCGTGTTGGCGGCGGTATTTATACAAAAGCTGCTGACGTAGGTGCCGACCTGGTAGGTAAAGTTGAAGCTGGTATCCCTGAAGACGACCCTCGTAACCCTGCCGTTATCGCCGACAACGTAGGTGACAACGTAGGTGACGTTGCTGGTATGGGTGCCGACTTGTTCGAATCCTATGTTGGTTCCATCATTTCTGCTATCACACTGGGTATCGTTTACTACTCTGTAGAAGGCGCTGTATTCCCTCTGGTTCTGGCAGCTGTTGGTATTCTGGCTTCCATCATCGGTACATTCTTTGTAAAAGGCGACGAAAACTCCAATCCGCATAAAGCCCTGAAAGCAGGTTCTTACTCCTCCGCAGTGCTGGTGATCATCGCATCTCTGGCTCTGAGCTGGGTATTCTTTGGCAACATGAACGCTGCCATCGCTATCATCGCTGGTCTGATCGTTGGTCTGATCATCGGTGTTATCACAGAAGTTTATACTTCCGGTGACTACAAATCCGTTAAGAAAATCGCGGACCAGTCTGAAACAGGTCCCGCAACTACCATCATCAGCGGTCTGGCAGTTGGTATGGAATCCACAGCGATTCCTATCGTGCTGATCTGTGTAGGTATCTTCGTAGCTTATGCAGTATGTGGTCTGTATGGCATCGCTCTGGCAGCTGTAGGTATGCTGTCCACAACAGGTATCACTGTAGCCGTTGACGCATACGGTCCTATCGCCGACAACGCCGGCGGTATCGCTGAAATGAGTGGTCTGGATCACTCCGTTCGTAACATCACAGATAAACTGGACGCCGTTGGTAACACAACAGCAGCTATGGGTAAAGGTTTCGCTATCGGTTCCGCTGCCCTGACAGCACTGGCTCTGTTCGTATCTTACGCAGAAGCTGTTAAACTGACAGAAATCTCCATTCTGGAACCCAGAGTTATCATTGGTATGCTCATCGGCGGTATGCTGCCTTTCCTGTTCTCCGCACTCACAATGCAGTCTGTAGGTAAAGCAGCCTTCCAGATGATCGAAGAAGTAAGACGTCAGTTCCGCAGCATCCCCGGCATCATGGAAGGTACTGCAAAACCTGACTACAAAAAATGCGTAGAAATCTCTACCACAGCAGCTCTGAAAGAAATGCTGGTTCCCGGTATCATGGCAGTAGCAGCTCCTCTGGTTGTAGGTATCCTGCTGGGTACTTCCGCTCTGGGCGGTCTGCTGGCTGGCTCTCTGGTAACAGGTGTTCTGATGGCAATCTTCATGTCCAACGCCGGCGGCGCTTGGGACAATGCGAAGAAGTACATCGAAGAAGGCAACCATGGCGGCAAAGGCAGCGAAGCTCATAAAGCAGCCGTTGTTGGTGACACCGTAGGTGACCCCTTCAAAGATACTTCCGGTCCTTCCATCAACATCCTGATCAAGCTGATGACAGTTGTATCTCTGGTATTCGCACCTCTGTTCATGTCTATCGGCAGCCTGCTGTAATCTTTACAGGCATTTGATACAAACACAAACACGGAATTCTCCATGGCACATCATGGCACGGATTCCGTGTTTTTTTGTCTTTTATTTTTCCCAGTTTTACGGTATGATAATAGGCGAGAGGAAGTGATATTATGACAGACTTTACGGGTTTTACCCCCGAAACCATAGATTTTCTTTGGGAACTGCGAATGAATAACAATAAAGCGTGGATGGAGGAGAATCGGGAACGGTACCGCACGGTACTGAAAGAACCTTTTGACGCTCTTTCAGCGGCGCTGACGAAAAAATTCCTGGAAAAGAAAAACGTACCCCAGATGGACTTTTCCATTTCCCGTATCAATCGGGATGTGCGTTTTTCCAAGGATAAAAGCCCTTATAAGGCAAGAAAATGGATGGTACTGAAAGAGCCTATGACAAAAGCGGAACAGTGGAAATTCCGTCCAGCGTTTTACTTTGAAGTGATGCCCGAAGGCTATGAATATGGCATGGGATTTTATGAAGGCAGACCGGCTTATATGCAGGCATTTCGGAAAAAAGTGGACGCTGCGCCTGACGCCTTTGAACGTCTGGTAAAGGATACGGCAAAAATGAAGGAATTCGTTCTATATGGGGATTCCTATAAACGCCCCATGGGCAAAGGGGATTATAGTCCTGCCGTCATGGATTGGTATCAGCGGAAAAGTCTGGGACTGACCGCAACCAGAGAAATTGACGATTTGCTGTTTTCTCCTGAACTGGTGGATTTCGTTGTGGAAGGCTGGGAAAAATTGCTGCCCATGTATAGATTCCTCCGGGAGATTCATGTGGAGGAATAAAATAAAAAAAGCTGACATTTCGTAAGAAATGCCAGCTTTTTTTTACGCTTTCCCAAAACTCAGCGCCAATGCCTTGATGGCTTTTTCGCCGATGATGGTTTCCCCATGCTCTGCCAGATAATACTTGGAAAGCAGTGTGGAAATGTGTTTCTGTCCGTATTCATCCAGAATGGTTTCCAGATCGTCGATGGTTTCCTCGGTGGTGTATGTATTGCCCTGCATCACCAGGAAATATCTGCCTTCGTTTTTGTACAGAGAAGAAGTGCCGTGGAACAGGGGTTCCAGCCGGATGGACAGGTCGATGACGTCATCCAGTTTGCTGAAGGAGTAAACCAGCAGGTCGTCGTCCTCTTTGGCTTCCACTTCTTCTGTTGCCAGTGGTTTTTTCTTGAATCGGTGCAGATCTTTTGCCTGATGGAACAGCTCCGTAGGATTGCTGTTTTTGTCTTTGCTTTCTACCTTTGTGACGATGATCATGATGCCGTCCAGACCAACGGGTACGGCTTCCACCATCAAAGGTGTGTTTTCTGTGATGAAATCGCATTCTTCCATAGCCTGTTCCATGATGTCACGGAACAGCTGCTGTGTTTTTTCGCCGGGGCGGATGAGGTCTTCCAACTGGATATCCCGTTCTGCCAGATCGGCTTTTGTCAGCGTCAGTTTCAGTTGTGTGTCGCTTACACGTTCTATTTTCATATATATCACGTCCTTTAACAATATGTGCTTTCTGCACGCGATTTTGTATCTGGTCTATACTATACAATTCTCTGGAAATATAGTATAGTATAATGAATTGCGGGGGATATGTAAAGAGGAGAATCCTGAGAAAAACAACAAAAAACCCAAAAAAATAGGATTTTGCCCCGAAAATCATAAAAATCCGAGAGGAGTGGCATGAATTGAAAAAAAGCAAGTGGATTCCGCTGCTGTTGACGCTGATCATCTGGGCGGGAATGTATTATTATTATCTGCCGCCGCTGAATATTCACAGCAATGAAAGCTGGATGTTCTTCGTGGCAATGATCGTTGTGGCATTGGTTATCAATTTCTGGACCATTGCCAAGACATTGTTTTTCCACAAAGAAAGTCAGTGGGAAAGCAATCCGTTACTGAAAAAACTGCTCTATATCCCTTTGGCGCTGGTTGTCATTTATGGGGTAGGGGTGCTGCTGTCTTCTCCCATTCTGCGGGCATCTGCATACAGCTCTTTGCTGACAGTGCAGAATGGTGATTTTGCGGAGGATATCCATGAAGTTAACTATAGCCAGATTCCCATTCTGGACAGCGATTCTGCGGCGAAACTGGCAGAACGTGAAATGGGTTCCATGGTGGATATGGTTTCCCAGTATGAAGTCAGCGATTACTACAACCAGATCAACCTGAACAGCAAGCCCGTTCGTGTGACACCGCTGGAATACGGCGATATCATTAAATGGATTACTAACCGCGACACAGGTATTCCTGCTTACATGAACATAGACATGACCACACAGGATGTGGAACTGGTGAAGCTGCCAGAAGGACAGGGCATCAAGTATTCTCCCTTTGAACACTTCGGACGGAATCTGTATCGTTATGTGCGTTTCCGTTATCCCACAGCCATGATTCGCAGCAGCAATTTTGAAGTGGATGATAACGGCGTGCCTTACTGGATATGTTCCGTGGAAACAAAGACCATTGGTCTTTTTGGTGGTACAGACATTCAGGGGGCAATTCTGGTGAACGCTGCCACAGGGGAACACGCTTACTACGACGTGGCAGATGTGCCCCAGTGGGTGGATAAGGTTTATGACGCGGAACTGCTGGTGGAACAGTATGATTATTACGGCACTTTGCAGAACGGCTTCATCAACAGCAAATTTGGGCAGAAAGGCTGTTTGCAGACCACAGAAGGTTATAACTATGTTGCCCTCAACGACGACGTTTGGGTATATACTGGTGTGACTTCTATCGGCGGCGATGAATCCATCGTTGGTTTTGTTCTCATGAACAGCCGCACCAAGGAAACCAATTATTATCAGATTTCCGGTGCAAAAGAAATCTCTGCCATGGCTTCTGCCGAAGGGGAAGTGCAGCATCTGGGCTATACGGCAACATTCCCCATTTTGCTGAATATTGCCGATGAACCTACTTATTTCCTTTCTCTGAAAGACGCGGCAGGTCTGGTAAAGAAATACGCCATGGTCAATATCGAGAAATATCACATTGTCGCCATTGGGGATACGGTGGCAGAGTGTGAAAAGGTTTACCGTAATCTTATGGCAAACAGCGGCATCAATGTGACACCTTCGGGAAGCGGCACAACAGCGGAGGGGAAAATCACACTGCTGAAGGACATCGTTGTGGACGGCAATACCTATTACTACTTGATGCTGGAAGGCAGAGAGGAACTCTTTGCCGTGAAAGCCGCTGACCATCTGGAAGTTTTGAAAAAACAGGTGGGCAGTACCGTGAAACTGGAATATGTGACAGAAACGGACGGCACTTGTACCGTAACGAGTCTGCAATAAAAACGGGGAAAACAGGAGGGGCTTATAAAAATAGCTGTCTCCTGTTTTTTTATAGTGTGGACAAAGGTGCGCATGTTAAAGAAATCCTTACAAATCACTGAAAATTCAACCCTTTTGTTGACACTTGCCCCGGAAGAATGTAAAATGAATAAGATGTAAAACAACAAAGTAGAAAACTCGTATGCAAAAAAACAGGAAAAAACTGTCTTTGGAGGTATCATATGGAAGAGAAAGATAAACTGGAAAATGGCAGCCAGGGCCGCAGTATGAGCGATGCGGATAAAGAGTATTACGCAGATTTGTATAATGACCTGCCCAAAGAAGTGCAGGATATTTTGATGCAGACACATCCTCTGATGGGTCGTGCCAATGAGGATACAGAAGCGGCAGCATACCGCACAAGACGTCCTCAGCGGGAAGATGTGGAAGAAGTGAAGGAAGCAAGAATGCAGCAGGTAAGCTCCGAAATCAATGAAATCAAACGGGCACCTCAGCAGGAAGGCGACCCTACCCGCTATGTATCCCGCCGTGCAAGAAGCATGGAAAGCGAATATGCCGAAAGCCCCAGAGGTTCCATGGCAGAGGATGATTACAATGAGGATATCCAGTATGTGAGCGTCATGCCCGCACGGAAAAAATCCAGAATCATGGAAGAAGTGACCATCCAGACATCTGCACCTCAGAAATCCGGCATGAAGAAGAAAAAACAGAAAAAAGAACGGGAAGAAATGCCCTTCTCCGATATGGAACGTTCTGGCGATCGTCCCCGTTATGAAGACATCGACTTTGAAGAACGTGCAAAACAGGAACACTTGGACAGCCTGTACGGCGATGGTTACGATGACGACTACAGAGGCGGCGGAAGAAGCAAACTGCCGCTGATTCTGGGCATTGTTGGTCTGGTACTCATTGTGTTCCTGATTTTCAAGACTGTGACACTGTCCAGCCAGCTGGAAGAAGCACAGCAGAAAGTAACAGAAACACAGGATCTGAACGAAAAATATGAACAGGTTCAGCTGGAAAAAATGCAGCTGCAGGAAGAACTGGATGCTTTGCAAAATCCTGATGGCGCGGCAGCGCAGGAAAATACAGAGGGCAATGCCGATGATTCCGAAACGACAACAGGCGATTCCACATCCGGCAGCGATTCCAATACTTCCAGCAGTTCCAGCGGCTCCAGCAGCGGTACTACAGAATATACGGTACAGCAGGGAGAAACACCTTGGAGCATGGCACAGAAATTCTATGGCAACGGTGCGGAATATACAAAGATTCTGGAAGCAAATGGCTTGCAGGAAGGCGACAACATTCAGCCCGGTGATGTATTGAAAATCCCCGCAGCTTAATGCAGTGAAGTATGCGTTAGCGTTGCGGAAAAAAGGAGTCAGGTGAAAATGGAAAAGGAAGCACTGGAACAGAAAACCCTGATGGAACTTAGAAAAATGGCAAAGGAAATGGGACTTGGTCCCATTTCCGCCTTAAAAAAAGGCGAGCTCATCGCAAAAATCGCAGAAAAACAGTCACAATCCGCGGCGAAAAATGTCGAAGATGTGGCTGTTTGTGGTTTTTCTGAAGAAACGGCAGAAGTGCCCAGAGAAGAAGCCCATCAGCAGGAAAGCGGTGAACGCCCCCAGCGGGAAAATCAGGAGCAGGGCGAAGGCATTCTGGAGGTCATGACCGATGGTTTTGGCTTTTTGCGGACGGAAAACTTCCTGCCCGGCACAGGGGATATTTATGTTTCTCCCTCCCAGATTCGCCGTTTTCGGCTGAAAACAGGGGACGCTATCAAAGGTATTCTCCGTCCGGCAAGAGAAGGGGAGAAATTTGGTGCCTTGATTTTTGTAAAGACCGTCAATGGCGACCGCCCGGACGTGGCAGCCAGAAGACCTAATTTTGAGGAATTGACCCCCATTTATCCTGAGGAAAAACTCTGTCTGGAAACAGGAGCAGAGGAACTGACGGGACGCATCATCGACCTTATTGCCCCCATTGGCAAAGGTCAGAGAGGTATGATCGTTGCGCCGCCAAAAGTGGGGAAAACCATGCTTTTGACACAGGTGGCAAACGCCATCACCCAGAACCATAAGGAAGTCCACCTCATTGTGCTGCTTATCGACGAACGTCCAGAAGAAGTGACGGATATTCAGCGTTCCATCGAAGGGGAAAACGTGGAAATTGTTTACTCTACCTTCGACCAGCAGCCAGAACACCATAAACGGGTGACGGAAATGGTGCTGGAGCGGGCAAAGCGTATGGTGGAACAGGGGAAAGACCTTGTGATTCTCTTGGACAGTTTAACAAGACTTGCAAGAGCCTATAACCTCACCATTCCTCCCAGCGGCAGAACATTGTCCGGCGGTCTTGACCCGGCAGCCTTGTATATGCCAAAGCGGTTCTTCGGTGCAGCCCGGAATATCGAAGGCGGCGGCAGCCTTACCATTCTGGCAACGGCATTGGTGGATACAGGCAGCAAAATGGATGAAGTGGTTTTCGAGGAATTCAAAGGCACCGGCAATATGGAACTGGTGCTGGATAAAAAACTGGCGGAACGCCGCATTTTCCCGGCGGTGGACATCATCAAGTCCGGTACCAGACGGGAAGATAAGCTGCTCAGCTCCGCGGAAATGGAATGCAACTACACCCTGCGGCGTATGGCGGCAACCATGACGGCAGTGGAAATGACACAGGGCTTTTATGACCTGATGCATAAAACAAAAACAAATGCGGAATTTGTGGAACGTCTGCCCATCTGGGAAAAACAGCTGGGCAGAGGGGACGCTTAAAAAAACAGCGAAAAATGGCGGTATTTTCAGGAAAAGCTGTTGCAATCCGGGAAAAACTATGCTATAATACCCACGTTGTCTTTAAATAATTTCGGATTATTGATCAACAAATTAGAGAATGAGGTGAAAAAAATGAGAGAAGGAATCCATCCCGATTACAAACAGGTGACAGTAAAATGCAACTGTGGCAACGAATTCGTAACAGGCTCCACAAAAGATGAAATCAGAGTCGAAGTTTGCTCCAAATGTCATCCTTTCTACACAGGTAGCCAGAAAATGCTGCTGGAAGCAGGCGGCCGCGTAGAAAAATTCAACAAAAAATACGGCAGAAAATAATCAAGAAACACGTAAAAGGGCTGGGCAAATTTGTCCGCCCTTTTTTTCGCAACATGGCAAATTTTCGTCGTTTGCCCTGCTGCGAAAGGAAGGGGTTTTTGCGTGTCTTTTTGACAGAAAGGAGGAAAAACCATGAAACGAACGAATATCGGCGGTCAGGCTGTTATCGAAGGCGTTATGATGCGCGGCAAGAAGATGTATGCCATGGCTGTACGCAATCCCGAGGGCGGGATTACCATAGAGAAAAAAGAATTGGGCGGTCTGGGCAGAAAAGGGCTGTTCCGTTTGCCTATTTTCCGCGGTGTGGCGGCTTTTGTGGATTCATTGGTGACAGGTACCCGCATTTTGATGCGCTCAGCGGAAATCGCTGGGGAAGATTGGATAGAGGAAGCGGAGCCTTCTAAGTTTGAGAAATTTTTGCAGGAGAAGCTGGGTGACCGCATGAATGACATCATCATTTATTGCAGTGTGGGCTTTTCCCTGATTTTGGGTATGCTTCTGTTTTTCCTGCTGCCTGTGTGGCTGGGAAACTTTTTCAAAACCATGGTGCCTACCTGGGCGCTGGGTGTCATTGAAGGGCTCATCCGTATTGCCATTTTCCTGCTGTACCTGTTTGGCATCTCCCGTATGAAGGAGATTCACCGGGTATTCCAGTATCATGGCGCGGAACACAAAACCATCAACTGCTTTGAAAGCGAAAAAGAACTGACAGTGGAAAATGTACTGCCCTGCACCAGACTCCATAAACGGTGCGGCACCAGTTTCCTGCTGTTCGTTATGATCATCAGTATGGTGGTATTTTTCTTTGTGCGGACAGACGATTTCCTGCTGCGTCTGGTGACCAGAATCATTCTGGTGCCTGTCATTGCAGGGCTTTCCTATGAAGTCATCCGCTGGGCAGGCAATTCCAACAGCAAATTGGTGGCGCTCATCAGCTATCCTGGTTTGTGCCTGCAGAAAATCACCACGGCAGAGCCTGATCCGGATCAGATCGAAACGGCAATTGCTGCCATGAAAGGGGTTCTGGAAGATGAACCAGAATAAGACGGTCAGCCAGTGGCTGCGAACAGGAAAAGAAATGCTGGAAGCGGCAGGCAGAGAAAATCCCCGGATGGATGCGGAACTGCTGCTGGAAAAAGTCACAGGTATGAACAAAATCCAGCGTATGACAGAAGGACAAACCATATTGGACGAAAAAGCGGCGGAAGAATACGCCGCTTTTCTGGATGAAAGAGCAAAAGGACGCCCCCTCCAGTACATTCTGGGGGAATGGGAGTTCATGGGACTGCCTTTTTCCGTAGGCGAAGGGGTGCTCATTCCCCGGGCAGATACGGAAATTCTGGTGGAAACCATATTGGAAACAGGGGAAAAAGAATCCCTCCGCCGAGGGCTGGACATCGGCACCGGAACGGGATGCATCCCTATTTGTCTGGAAAAGCTGGGACATATGGATATGACTGCTGTGGACATCAGCCCCAAAGCCCTGGCTTTTGCCAGAGAAAACAACGAAAAGAATCAGACCCATGTGGACTTTGTGGAAAGCGACTTGTTTACGGCTTTGCCGGACAGTCTGTTCCCCTTGGACTTTATCGTGTCTAACCCGCCTTATATTCCGGCAGCGGACTGCGAGGAGCTGATGACAGAAGTTCGGGACTTTGAGCCCAGAAACGCTTTGGACGGCGGAAAAGACGGTCTGGATTTTTACAGAAAAATCGTAGCAGAAGCCCCTGCACGCCTGCGGGATGGGGGCTGGCTGTTTTTTGAAATTGGATATGACCAGCGGGAAGCGCTGTTTGCCCTGATGGAGGAAGCGGGATTCGTTTCCGTGGCATGCCGTCAGGACTTGGCAGGGCTGGATCGTGTGGTCTTTGGACAGAAGAAGGAGGAGCCTCATGTTTGACCGATTGGCGGAAATTGAACAGAAGTATATGGATTTGGCAGATCAGGTCAACGACCCGGATATCATTGCCAATCAGAGCCAGTGGCGGAAACTGATGAAGGAATACAGCGATATGACCCCCATTGTGGAGGCATATCGGGAATACGAAAAAGTGAAAGCATCCATTGCGGAGGAGCTGGAACTTTTGGAAGATAAACTGGACGACGATTTCCGGGAACTGGTGAAGGAAGAACTGGCGGAAAACAAAGAACGTCTGGAAGAACTGCAGAAGGAAATCACCATTTTGCTGATCCCCAAAGACCCTAATGACGAGAAAAACGTTATTGTGGAAATCCGCGGCGGTGCAGGCGGTGACGAAGCGGCACTCTTTGCGGCAGACCTGTTCCGCATGTATACCCGTTACGCAGAACGGCGGAAATGGAAAATCGAAGTCATGAATGCCAGCGAAAGCGATTTGGGTGGCTATAAGGAAATTTCCTTTATGATTACCGGACAGGGGGCATATTCCCGTCTGAAATACGAAAGCGGCGTACACCGTGTACAGCGTATCCCTGCCACCGAAAGCGGCGGCAGAATCCATACGTCTACGGTTACTGTAGCGGTGCTGCCGGAAGCGGAAGAAGTGGACGTGCATATCGACATGAACGATGTCCGTGTGGATGTGTTCCGTGCATCCGGTAACGGCGGTCAGTGCGTCAACACCACAGACTCCGCTGTTCGTATGACCCATATCCCCACAGGTATCGTGGTATCCTGCCAGAATGAAAAATCTCAGATGAAGAATAAAGAACAGGCGTTAAAAGTGCTCTATGCCCGTGTTTATGAACGGGAACGTCAGGCGCATGACGCGGCTATCTCGGCAGACCGCCGTTCTCAGGTGGGTAACGGTGACAGAAGTGAACGTATCCGCACTTATAACTTCCCTCAGGGGCGTGTGACAGACCATCGTGTGGGGTTGACACTCCACCGAATTGATGCCATACTGGATGGGGATTTGGATGAGATTATGGATACCCTCATCACCACAGACCAGATGGAAAAACTCAAAGCGGAAAATCCCGATGCATAAACGATCAAAAGAGAAGAAATCAGGTGACAAAAGATGAAAGAACTCATATCATTGTTTCTGACCTTTGCGCGGATTGGGGCATTCACCTTTGGCGGCGGTTATGCTATGCTGCCTATGCTCCAAAGAGAAGTGGTGCAGAGCCGGAAATGGGCAACAGAGGACGAAGTGCTGGATTACTTTGCCATTGGGCAGTGTACCCCCGGCGTTATTTTCGTCAATACGGCAACATTCATCGGATATAAAAGAAAAGGGATTCCGGGAGCGATTTTTGCCACAGCCGGCGGCGTGTTCCCCTCTCTTTGCATCATCATGGTCATTGCGGCAGTGCTGACCAATTTTGCCCATCTGCCTGTTGTGCAGAACGCATTTGGCGGCATTCGTGTAGTGGTAGGTGTTTTGATTATCAATGCTGTTTCCGGCATGTGGAAGAAATCCGTTGTGGATAAACTGGGGATTATTCTTGCTATCATTTCTTTCGTGGTGGCAACTTTTGTGGATATTTCCCCTGTATGGCTGGTGCTGCTGGGCGCAGTCATCGGCATTGTGGTAAAATCCTTTCAGGCAAAAGAGAAAGGAGGCGCCAAATAAATGCAGTTGTTGATATTATTTCTGGAATTTTTCAAGATTGGGCTGTTCTCTGTAGGTGGCGGTCTGGCAACACTGCCATTCCTTTATGATCTGGCGGATAAATACCCTTGGCTCAGCGCATCACAGATTCCCGATATGATTGCCATTTCCGAGTCCACACCAGGTCCTCTGGGCGTTAATATGGCTACTTATGCGGGCTTTCACTGCGCGGGACCTTTGGGCAGCGTCATCGCTACAGCAGGTTTGGTAACACCTTCTGTCATCGTTATCATCATTGTTTATAAATTTCTGGAACGCTTCCGTCAAAGCACATTGGTGGAAAACGCCTTTTATGGTCTGCGTCCCATTGTGGTGGGGCTCATTGCCTCCGCAGGCTTTGGCGTGATCGTTCTTTCCCTGTTCAACAAAGAAGCGTGGAACGGCGCCGCTACCCAGTGGGGAAGCTTGTTCCAGTGGCGAGAGTGGATACTGTTCCTTGTGATTCTCTTTGCCGCGAGAAAATGGAAAAAAGTCCATCCCATTGTGCTGATTTTGGTAGGTGCGGCAGTGGGTATTGTGTTCCAAATGGCATAAGATGGAAAGTCGCAATCTTTGCATGAGGGACTTTTTCATCAGAAAACAATCATAGTCGGAATCCTTAGAAAAAAGGATTTCCGGCTATTTTCTTTTTTATCTGCATGGTATGAGGTATGTTTTCTTCTGAAGAAAGTCATCGCAGTTCCCATTCAGAGATCAAGAAAAAGAAAATAATGTTTTCTGAATGGGAGACTGCTGAGAGATTTCGGCTTTTTTTGTGCCCGTCTGCTTCTGTTTTCCCCTTTGCTTCCATAAGCTGAATAACAGGAGAAAAATCGGGAGGAGGGGGAACATGTCTGTTTCCTTCTGGACCATGTTTTGTGTGGTTTATGGCGGTGTGCTGTTTTTGTCCCTGAAACGAGGCGCTTTTGCTTTGGTACTGGGGTTTTTGTCGGGCTTGGGGGTGGCCTTTTTCTGCCTGCGGTATCTGCCGGGGGTCTTTACATCTCAGGCGTTTTACGCTGTGGCGGCAGGGGTGCTTTGCGGCGTGGCATTAGGGACTGTGGCGGAAAAACGCAGATTGCCGGGTACGGTCTTTTTCTGGCTGGGAGCGTTGCTCTGGGGGTGCAGCGGCGGTCTGGTTTCCATGGATGTGCTGACGGCACTCTTGGCTGCCATTACCGGAGGGGTCTGTCTGTATCTGGTCTGCGGCGCCGTTTTGCCGGAGGAAGTGGGGGAAAAACAGTTCCTGCTGCGTGCCGCCGGCGGGCTTTTGGGCTTCTGGCTGGGGGTATGGCTGGATTTTTGGCATATTTAACCCGGATTTTACAGGAAATCCCGGGGAATAATTGCATTTTCTGGCATTTTTGTGGTATAGTGGAATACGGGACTGCAAAAAATACAATGGGTGGGCGAAAAAGCCTGCGCAGTTCTCAGTACACATTATTGGGGGTTTTTTATGAGTCAGTTATTGGATAAAGAAACATTGAAAAAAATGATTCGGGAAAACGTCAAAACTTTATACCGTAAAACATTGGAAGCAGCCTCTGCCGAGGAAGTTTACCAGGCTGCCGTGTTTGCAATTCGCGACGTTATCACCGACAAATGGATGAAAACACACGATGAATATTACGAAAAAGACGTGAAGGTGGTTTACTACCTGTCCATGGAATTTTTGATGGGCCGCTTTTTCGGCAACAGCCTGATCAATCTGGAAATGTATGATGAGGTCAAAGAAGTTCTGGAAGAACTTGGCATTGATTACAATATGGTAGAGGACGCGGAACCTGATCCGGGTCTGGGCAACGGCGGTCTGGGGCGTCTGGCTGCATGTTTCCTGGATTCCCTGTCCACATTGCAGCTGCCTGCTTATGGCTGCGGTATCCGCTACCACTACGGTATTTTTGAACAGAAAATCGAAAACGGTTATCAGGTGGAAGCGCCCGATAACTGGCTGGAAAACGGCGACCCTTGGGGCATCAAGAGAAATGAATACGCTGTAGAAGTTAAATTCGGCGGCAATGTTCGCGCTGTGCCCAAAGGCAACGGAGAATACCGTTTCGTACAGGAAAATTATCAGTCTGTTATCGCTGTGCCTTATGACTATCCTGTTATCGGCTATGGCAATAACACCGTCAATACACTGCGTCTGTGGGAAGCACGGGCGAAGAATAAACTGGATTTGAAATTCTTCAACGAAGGCAATTACCAGAAAGCAGCCGAAGAAGAATTGCTGGCAAGCACCATGACAGACGTGCTGTACCCTGCCGATGAACACATTCAGGGGAAAGAACTGCGTCTGCGTCAGCAGTATTTCTTCATTTCCGCGACCGTACAGCGCGTTGTGGAGCGTTTCAAGAAACACCACACCAATTTCCACGAACTGCCTGATAAAGTGGCGTTCCAGCTGAACGACACCCATCCGACTGTAGCAGTTGCAGAATTGATGCGTGTGCTGGTGGATGAAAACGATGTGCCTTGGGATGACGCTTGGGAAATCACCAGAAAGGTATGCGCTTACACCAACCATACCATCATGGCAGAAGCGCTGGAAAAATGGCCCATGGAACTGTTTAGCCGTCTGCTGCCTCGTATCTATCAGATTGTGGAAGAAATCAACCGCCGCTATTGTCTGGAATTGCAGGCAAAATACGGCATGGACCCTGAAAAACTCCGTCGTATGGCAATCATTGCCGACGGTCAGATTCGTATGGCATACCTTGCCATTGTGGGCAGCCATTCCGTAAACGGTGTTGCGGCGCTCCATACAGAAATTCTGAAACATCAGGAACTGAAGGACTTCTATGAACTGTATCCTGAAAAATTCAATAATAAAACAAATGGTATCACCCAGAGAAGATGGCTCCTCCATGCCAACCATGGTCTGGCTGGGCTCATCTCTGAAACCATTGGCGATGGCTGGATTACAGAATTGACAGAACTGGAAAAACTCCTGCCTTACGCAGAAGATGAAAACTTCCGCCGTCGTTTCATGGAAATCAAGAAAGCAAACAAAGTTGCACTGGCGAAGTATATCAAAGAAACAAAAGGCATCGACATCAACCCCGATTCCATCTTTGATATTCAGGTAAAGCGTCTGCATGAATACAAACGCCAGCTGCTGAACGTGCTGCATATCATTGGGCTGTATAACCAGCTGAAAATGAACCCCGGCATGGATATGGTGCCTCGTACATTCATTTTCGGTGCCAAAGCAGCGGCAGGCTATCGCCGTGCGAAACTGATTATCAAGCTTATCAACGCTGTTGCTGATGTAGTCAACAACGACCCTACCATCGAAGGCAAAATCAAAGTGGTATTTATGGAAAATTACCGCGTATCTCTGGCAGAACGCTTGATTCCTGCGGCTGATGTCAGCGAACAGATTTCCACAGCTGGTAAAGAAGCATCCGGTACCGGTAACATGAAATTCATGCTCAACGGTGCACTCACCGTTGGTACCATGGACGGCGCGAACGTGGAAATTTACGAAGAAGTGGGCAAAGACAATATCTTTATCTTTGGTATGTCTGCCGAAGAAGTACAGGCAAAATACCACGACCACTATGACCCTTGGTTCATTTACAACATGAATCAGGAAGTGCGCATGGCTCTGACCAGCCTCATCGACGGCACATTCGACCAGAATACAGACCTGTTCCGTGAACTCTACGACGCACTGCTCAATGGCTGCGGCGGTAGAGCAGACGAATATTTCGTACTGGAAGACTATGCGGATTACGCAAGAGCACAGTGGGATATTGACAAAGCATATCGTGACCAGACAAAATGGGCGAAAATGGCAATTGTCAACGTGGCTAAGAGCGGTAAGTTCTCCAGTGACAGAACCATTCGCCAGTATGCGGAAGAAATCTGGGATTTGAAACCTCTGCATATTGAAGATTGATTGAAAAATTGATTTCATGGCAAATAAAAAAGTCGGAACTTTTATGATAAAGTTCCGACTTTTTGTTGGGTGCTTTAGCTTAACAAAACCCCTAGTTCTACTAGGGGTAAATAAAATACTTTAGTATATAAAACCTCCTGATTATAATTTTAGAATGAAGGTTTGGCGACCGCATTACTAAAACAAATCAGGAGGTTTTTGACATGAAAAATGAAATAAAAAATACAGCACATTCTAAATACAGATGCCAATATCATATCGTATTTGCACCGAAATATAGAAGAAAAGTGATATACAAAGAATTAAGAGCAGATATAGGACAAA